>NZ_JAXOFN010000077.1:0-700 GCF_034420155.1 Massilia luteola | reverse complement strand
GAGGGCGCTTACCACGGTAGGATTCGTGACTGGGGTGAAGTCGTAACAAGGTAGCCGTATCGGAAGGTGCGGCTGGATCACCTCCTTTCTAGAGTGGCACTGCGAGCGAGAGCTCGGTCATCAAGCGTCCACGCTTATCGGCTGTTATAAAGTTAAACGAGAAGAGTTTTCGGGGCTGTAGCTCAGCTGGTTAGAGCACCGTGTTGATAACGCGGGGGTCGTTGGTTCGAGTCCAACCAGCCCTACCAGGCATCACGCGGTTCGTAATTCCCTGGGGGATTAGCTCAGCTGGGAGAGCACCTGCTTTGCAAGCAGGGGGTCGTCGGTTCGATCCCGTCATCCTCCACCAACTCTTGTTCACTGCATTTATCCAAGCCCAGCGAAGCTGGGTTTCGATAAGTGTAGTTCTCGTTCTTTAACAATCTGGAAGAAGTAAAGTTTTCTTTAAGCGTTCAACGCATCGAAAGATGTATTGAACACTTAGGGTAGAAAATCTGTATGTATCAACAAACAAAGTAAGCTGAATCCTTGTTGCTATGACGCTACCTTCTCGTCTTTCCTTCGGAAAGACTACAGGGGCCAACGTTATAGGGACAAGTGAATAAGTGCACATGGTGGATGCCTTGGCGATTACAGGCGATGAAGGACGTAGTAGCTTGCGATAAGCTGCGGGGAGTGAGCAAACACACTTTGATCCGCA
>NZ_JAXOFN010000076.1:0-752 GCF_034420155.1 Massilia luteola | reverse complement strand
GAGGGCGCTTACCACGGTAGGATTCGTGACTGGGGTGAAGTCGTAACAAGGTAGCCGTATCGGAAGGTGCGGCTGGATCACCTCCTTTCTAGAGTGGCACTGCGAGCGAGAGCTCGGTCATCAAGCGCCCACGCTTATCGGCTGTTATAAAGTTAAACGAGAAGAGTTTTCGGGGCTGTAGCTCAGCTGGTTAGAGCACCGTGTTGATAACGCGGGGGTCGTTGGTTCGAGTCCAACCAGCCCTACCAGGGCTATCAAACGAAAGTAAAAACCTACTTTCGTTTGGAACTGCGTTAGCTAAAAATGCCCGGCGAAGCCGGATCATTTTTAGATGGCAAAAGCCACACGGGGGATTAGCTCAGCTGGGAGAGCACCTGCTTTGCAAGCAGGGGGTCGTCGGTTCGATCCCGTCATCCTCCACCAACTCTTGTTCACTGCATTTATGTAAGGCGCAAAGCTTTAGATAAGTGTAGTTCTCGTTCTTTAACAATCTGGAAGAAGTAAAGTTTTCTTTAAGCGTTCAACGCATCGAAAGATGTATTGGACACTTAGGGTAGTAATCTGTATGTATCAACAAACAAAGTAAGCTGAACTCTTGTCGATATGACGTTCCCTGATACTCATGCAGGGGCCAACGTTATAGGGACAAGTGAATAAGTGCACATGGTGGATGCCTTGGCGATTACAGGCGATGAAGGACGTAGTAGCTTGCGATAAGCTGCGGGGAGTGAGCAAACACACTTTGATCCGCA
>NZ_JAXOFN010000075.1:0-896 GCF_034420155.1 Massilia luteola | reverse complement strand
CTGAGGTGAAGACCAGCTTGTGCCCACCCTTAAGGCATCGACCTTCGAGTGTAGATTAAGCCCTTCACCTCTCCCACCCCATTGCTGAACACTGGACGGTATCCGAGGGCGCTGACCCTGCATGTACAAGGCGAGTGTGGAGTGGATTAGGGAAATCAATAACACGAGGAAGAGTAATGTTTTATCTTGGCGTAGACGTTTCGAAGAAAAAACTGGACTGCATGCTGCTCAACAGTACGAACGACAAGTTGAAGTCCAAATCGTTATCGAATACGAAGGCTGGCATCGAAGAACTGATCAAATGGCTGGCCGAAAATAAGGCGCCTGAGGCGCACGTGATCATGGAGCCGACCGGTGTCTATCACGAGCCGGCCGCGCTGGCGCTGACCGACGCTGGCTTGAAACTGTCGCTGGTCAATCCAGCTCAACTGCGTCAGTTTGCCCAAGGACTGGGCGTTAAGAACAAGACCGATAAAGCTGATAGCACCGTGTTGGCGCGCTATGGCCACATGCTGAAACCTCAAGCCTGGCAGGCGCCATCGAAATCCGCACGTCGGCTTAAGGCGCTGCTGGCCCGGCGCGATGCCGTTGCCGATGATCTGCAGCGCGAGAAAAACCGTCAGGAGGCAGTCGATTTCGGCATCTCACCGGAACAGGTCAAGGAGTCGATTCTGCAATCGATCGCGTTCCTGCAGGCTGAACTCAAGCGGCTGGAACAGATGATCAAAGGCCATATCGACAGCGATCCCGATTTGCGTAACAACCGCGAATTACTGGAGACGATTCCTGGCGTGGGTGGACGAGTATCGAGCAACCTGACGGCGCTGTTTGCCGCTAAAACGTTCGACACTGCCGAACAACTGGCCGCTTATCTTGGCCTGGTGCCGGTACAGTGG
>NZ_JAXOFN010000074.1:0-1178 GCF_034420155.1 Massilia luteola | reverse complement strand
CAGGGGCCAACGTTATAGGGACAAGTGAATAAGTGCACATGGTGGATGCCTTGGCGATTACAGGCGATGAAGGACGTAGTAGCTTGCGATAAGCTGCGGGGAGTGAGCAAACACACTTTGATCCGCAGATTTCCGAATGGGGAAACCCGGCCTTTTAGGTCATCGCATACTGAATACATAGGTATGCGAAGCGAACGCGGCGAACTGAAACATCTAAGTAGCTGCAGGAAAAGAAATCAACCGAGATTCCCAAAGTAGTGGCGAGCGAAATGGGAAGAGCCTTGTACGTGATAGTCGGACTGATAGTGGAACAGCCTGGAAATGCTGGCCATAGAGGGTGATAGCCCCTTACACGAAATCAGACCGGTGGTACTAAGCGTACGACAAGTAGGGCGGGACACGAGAAATCCTGTCTGAATATGGGGGGACCATCCTCCAAGGCTAAATACTCGTAATCGACCGATAGTGAACCAGTACCGTGAGGGAAAGGCGAAAAGAACCCCGGGAGGGGAGTGAAATAGATCCTGAAACCGTGTGCATACAAACAGTCGGAGCCTCTTCGTGGGGTGACGGCGTACCTTTTGTATAATGGGTCAGCGACTTACATTCAGTGGCGAGGTTAACCGAATAGGGGAGCCGTAGAGAAATCGAGTCCGAACAGGGCGACAGTCGCTGGGTGTAGACCCGAAACCAGGTGATCTACCCATGGCCAGGATGAAGGTGCGGTAACACGCCCTGGAGGTCCGAACCCACTAATGTTGAAAAATTAGGGGATGAGCTGTGGGTAGGGGTGAAAGGCTAAACAAACCTGGAAATAGCTGGTTCTCTCCGAAAACTATTTAGGTAGTGCCTCAAGTATCACCACCGGGGGTAGAGCACTGTTATGGCTAGGGGGTCATTGCGACTTACCAACCCATTGCAAACTCCGAATACCGGTGAGTGCGAGCTTGGGAGACAGACGTCGGGTGCTAACGTCCGGCGTCAAGAGGGAAACAACCCAGACCGCCAGCTAAGGTCCCAAAGATTGGCTAAGTGGAAAACGAAGTGGGAAGGCTAAAACAGTCAGGATGTTGGCTTAGAAGCAGCCATCATTTAAAGAAAGCGTAATAGCTCACTGATCGAGTCGTCCTGCGCGGAAGATGTAACGGGGCTAAGCCAGTCACCGAAGCTGCGGATAT
>NZ_JAXOFN010000072.1:0-2077 GCF_034420155.1 Massilia luteola | reverse complement strand
GAGTCGCGCCCTGGCCGATCGTGGTGGCGCCGGTGTAGCTGTTGATGCCGGCCAGGATCTCGGTGCCACCGCTGACCGCCAGGCCGCCGGAACCGTTGATGCTGCCCACGAACACGTCGTGGGCATTGGTGAGGGTGAGGGTCTGGCCACCCAGTGCCACGCTGCCGGCGCCGGACAGCGACTGGACTTGCGCGCCATTGCTGGTCGCCGAGATGTCGAGCACGCCGTAATCGGCCACGCTGCTGGACAGCGCGATGCTGCCCGAACCGGCCAGGCCCAGGGTCGCGCCCGCGTTGATGCTGGTCGCGCCGGTGTAGGTGTTGGCGCCGCTGAGTTGTTCGGTGCCGCCGGCCACGGTCAGGCCGCCGGAACCGGCGATGGTGCCGGAGAAATCGGCGCCGGTGCTGGTCACGACCGGTAGGCCAGGCAGGCCGGGGAGCAGGACGCCGCCCGGCCCGGCGATCACGCCGATCAGGCCGCCGCCGGTCTGTGTGCTGGTCGCGCCGGCATTGGTCAGGGTCAGGGTCTGGCCGCCCAGCAGCACGGTGCCCGAGCCGGACAGCGTCTGGATCTGGGCGCCGTTGTCGGTCGCCGAGATATCGAAGACGCCGTCGTCGACCACGCCGGCCGACGACGCGATGTTGCCGGCGCCGGCCAGCGCCAGGGTACCGCCCGCACCGATGGTGGTGGCGCCGGTATAGCCGTTGTAGCCGCTCAGGGTCTCGGTGCCGCCATTCACGGCCAGGCCGCCGGCGCCGGCGATCGTGCCCGCGAACAGGTCGTTGGCATTCGACAGCGTCAAGGTCTGCGCGCCCAGCGCCACGCTGCCCGAACCGGACAGCGACTGGATCTGCGCGCCATTGCTGGTCGCCGAGATGTCGAGCACGCCGTAATCGGCCACGCCGCTCGACAACGCAATGCTGCCCGAACCGGCCAGGCCCAGGGTCGCGCCCGCGTTGATGCTGGTCGCGCCGGTGTAGGTGTTGGTGCCGCTGAGTTGTTCGGTGCCGCCGGCCACGGTCAGGCCGCCGGAACCGGCAATGGTGCCGGTAAAGTTGGCGCCGGTGCTGGTCACGACCGGCAGGCCGGGCAAGCCGGGGAGCAGGATGCCGCCCGGACCGACGATCACGCCGACCAGGCCGCCGCCAGTCTGGGTGCTGGTCGCGCCGGCATTGGTCAGGGTCAGGGTTTGGCCGCCCAGCAGCACAGTGCCCGAGCCGGACAGCGACTGGATTTGGGCGCCATTGTTGGTGGCCGAGATATCGAAGACGCCGTCGTCGGCCACGCCGCTAGACGAGGCGATGCTGCCCGAACCGGCCAGGGCCAGCGTGGCGCCCAGGTTGACGCTGGTCGCGCCGCCGTAGGTGTTGGCGCCGCTCAGGGTCTCGCTGCCGCCCGCGACGGCCAGTCCACCGAGGCCGGCGATATTGCCCGCGAAGGTGTCGGCTGCGTTGGTCAGCGTCAGCGTCTGCGCGCCCAGCGCCACGCTGCCCGAACCGGACAGCGACTGGATCTGCGTGCCGAAGATACTGGCGGAGACGTCCAGCATGCCATTGTCCGCGACCCCGCTCGACGACGCGATGCTGCCCAGGCCGGCCAGGCCCAGGGTCGCGCCCGCGTTGATGCTGGTCGCGCCGGTGTAGGTGTTGGTGCCGCTGAGTTGTTCCGTGCCGCCGGCCACGGTCAGGCCGCCGGAACCGGCAATGGTGCCGGTAAAGTTGGCGCCGGTGCTGGTCACGACCGGCAGGCCGGGCAAGCCGGGGAGCAGGATGCCGCCCGGACCGACGATCACGCCGACCAGGCCGCCGCCAGTCTGGGTGCTGGTCGCGCCGGCATTGGTCAGGGTCAGGGTCTGGCCGCCCAGCAGCACGGTGCCCGAGCCGGACAGCGTCTGGATTTGCGCGCCGTTGTTGGTGGCCGAGATATCGAAGACGCCGTCGTCGACCACGCCGCTCGACAAGGCGATGCTGCCCGAACCGGCGAGGGCCAGCGTCGCGCCCAGGTTGACGCTGGTCGCGCCGCCGTAGGTGTTGGCGCCGCTCAGGGTTTCGCTGCCGCCCGCGACGGCCAGTCCGCC
>NZ_JAXOFN010000071.1:0-2498 GCF_034420155.1 Massilia luteola | reverse complement strand
CCATCCAACGCTGTCGTGTCGATCATGCAAAAGAGCTTCTCGGACCTTGAATACGCAAACAAGAAGAAGCTGACGCGGCGCGACCGCTTTCTTGCGGAGATCGAAAAGATCACGCCGTGGGAGCCGCTGCAGCGGGCAATCGAACCGTTCTACCCCAAGATCGTCGGTGCTGGCCGCCCGCCGATCGGCTTGGCACGCATGCTGAGGATGTATGTGGCCCAACAGTGTTTCGGGCTGTCGGATGAGGGCATTGAAGACGCGATCTACGACAGCCAGGCCATCCGCGCCTTTGTCGGCATCGACCTCAATCGGGAGTCTGCGCCGGACGCGACGACGCTGCTCAAATTCCGGCATCTGCTCGAAGCTAACGGGCTGACGAAAAAGATCTTCGACACCATCAACGGCCACCTTGCCGAGAAGGGTCTGATGATGCGTGAGGGGACCATTGTGGATGCCACGCTGATCGCGGCGCCGCCTTCGACCAAGAACAAGGACGGCAAGCGTGATCCGGAAATGCACCAGTCGAAGAAGGGCAACGAGTGGCATTTCGGGATGAAGGCGCACGTGGGAGTGGACGCCGCGTCCGGCCTCGTGCATACCGTCATCGGCACTGCCGGTAACGTCGCCGACGTCACACAAGCGGGCTCGTTGTTGCACGGCGATGAATCTGCGGCGCTTGGCGATGCCGGCTACCAAGGCGTCGAGAAACGTGCAGAGAATCTCGGCAAATCGGTGACCTGGCACGTGGCGATGAAGCGCTCCAAGCGCAAGGCCCTGCCCAAGAACAAGCTCGGCCGCATGCTCGAAAAACTGGAGCATCTCAAGGCCAGCGTGCGGGCGAAAGTCGAGCATCCGTTCCATGTCATCAAGAACCTGTTCCGTCATCGGAAGACGCGCTATCGCGGCTTGGCCAAGAACACGACACAACTGTTTACGCTGTTCGGCTTCGCCAATTTGGTACTGGCTGGCCGGCGATTTACGGTCACCGACACCCGACGTGCGTCCTGAGTGCCGGAAGGCAAAAGAAATACTGCCGACTTGCTGAACAATTGCCTGTGGCCGGGCCAAAAACATCTTTCGAGGTGCCAAGCAACCCGGCCAGCGATCTCGTCGACTTTCGCGCGCGAAAGTGAATTAATCAGCGGCTCCCTAGATATAGGGTCGCAAGATCCTGATTCTGTCCCGTTTCCTCAACCGCTGCCACCAAGAGCCGTCCGGCAACGGCAACTCGAAAACGTAGCGGGCTTCTTGTCGCATCCGCATTGCAGTCGGCAGGTGGGTAAAGTCCATGCCAATCGCGGCGCAATAGTGATCAAGCACATGCTGCGGGTCCTCAAGTGCGAGCACCTCGCCGTGTACATAGGCAGCCAACGGTCGCGCGTGCTCGGGCACGCCATCAGGCGACCACCGGCGCCTAACCAAGCCTCGCAAGAGCAGGTTACGGAACAAATTCCACTCGTAAATCGCTACACCGTCGATCTGATAAGAATTGAAGGCGGGAAGCGTGTGCAGGACAATGAAGTGCGCGTTTTTCACTATGTGCTCGTTGGACAGTTTAATGTCACCGAGCGCTGCGCGAACCTGATCAAGCACCACGGGCTCTGCAAGCCGGTCGCGCAACACGACAAGGCGTTCGACGCCTTTGGTTAGCGACCAATTGCTTGCTCCCCAATCGTGCAATTCATCATCCAGACTCGCGGTACGACTGTCGCGCTTCCACTTCGCTTGTACGAAAAAAATCTTACGACGCTTGACGTCATAGAGGATGAGATCGCAGTCATACATCTTGCCTGCCGCGTTGTCGCCGCGCTTGAAACCGCGCCGTACTAGATAATCGGTCTTCGGCACGTCATCGCGTACATGAACAGTGATCTGATCCTCGAACTTTGGGGGTGTACCAGATTCTGTGTAAACGAGTCTTTGTTTAAGTCTGCGGTACTCGGTCTTCAAACTGGATGGCGAAGCGGTTTAGCGCAGCTTTCCAGTCCCGTATCGGCATCGTCCACTTCTTGCTGATGTTGTTCAGGGCAAGATAAAACAGCTTGCTGACGGCTTCATCAGTCGGAAAGGAACTGCGGGCCTTGGTAACTTTTCGCAGGCTCATGTTAATCGACTCAATCGCATTCGTGGTGTATATCACCTTGCGGATTTCTGGCGGATAGTCGAAAAACGGTATGACGCGCGCCCAATTTCGGCGCCAGGACTGACTTATTGGTTTATACTGTTTATCCCATTTATCTTCGAATTCGGAAAGCCTGAGTTCAGCTTCATCGGTAGTGGCTGCACTGTAGATCAACTTCAGATCGGCGGCGACCTCTTTCTGCGCTTTCCATGGCACGAAGTTCAGGCTGTTGCGCACCATGTGGACGATGCACAGCTGAACCGAAGTCTGCGGATAGACCGCCTCGATGGCGTCCGGGAAGCCTTTCAGGCCATCGACGCAGGCGATGAAGATGTCCTGTACGCCGCGATTTTTTAGCTCGGTCACGACCTGCAGC
>NZ_JAXOFN010000070.1:0-2613 GCF_034420155.1 Massilia luteola | reverse complement strand
GCTGCAGGTCGTGACCGAGCTAAAAAATCGCGGCGTACAGGACATCTTCATCGCCTGCGTCGATGGCCTGAAAGGCTTCCCGGACGCCATCGAGGCGGTCTATCCGCAGACTTCGGTTCAGCTGTGCATCGTCCACATGGTGCGCAACAGCCTGAACTTCGTGCCATGGAAAGCGCAGAAAGAGGTCGCCGCCGATCTGAAGTTGATCTACAGTGCAGCCACTACCGATGAAGCTGAACTCAGGCTTTCCGAATTCGAAGATAAATGGGATAAACAGTATAAACCAATAAGTCAGTCCTGGCGCCGAAATTGGGCGCGCGTCATACCGTTTTTCGACTATCCGCCAGAAATCCGCAAGGTGATATACACCACGAATGCGATTGAGTCGATTAACATGAGCCTGCGAAAAGTTACCAAGGCCCGCAGTTCCTTTCCGACTGATGAAGCCGTCAGCAAGCTGTTTTATCTTGCCCTGAACAACATCAGCAAGAAGTGGACGATGCCGATACGGGACTGGAAAGCTGCGCTAAACCGCTTCGCCATCCAGTTTGAAGACCGAGTACCGCAGACTTAAACAAAGACTCGTTTACACAGAATCTGGTACACCCCCGCGGGTTCCGTCGTGGCTCGACCTCTTGCTAACCTTCCTTAACCATTCATATAACCGAGCGGTTAAGAAAACGTTTGTGACGGCAGTGCCTGTAAAAGATACGAAATTACATGTTTCCTACTGCACGTTATCAGTTCTTCGAGACTGTCTAGAAACCGTTTAGAAACCGTCTAGAACCGTCTGAAAAGCGTCAAGAAAACGTCAAGAAAGCGTCTAAAGAGCGTCTAGAAACCGTCTAGAAATCGTCTAAGAGCGATTTGAAGATTGATGGGCGCAACAAACTATGTAAATTTTTCGTTGTGTTCTTGTAGATATCTTGTTGTGTTTTTGTAGATATGTTGTTGTGCTCTTGTAGATGTTTTGTTGTGTACATGTAGATTTTTTGTTGTGCTTGTAGACCTTTGTCTTGTGCCCGAAATTCCTTGAAGTTCAAGGGAAGACCGTTGAGGGGCGGCTTCCGACGCGGCGACAACATATGTATCGCAGCTCATCAGACCAAATACGATAGTGGAACATAAAGGGGGCAATACGATTTGCCGTTGTTTTTGACGGTTTGCCTAGGCGCAGCGCTATTTATGGCGTGTTGCGTTTTCATGAAAAGCATTGCGAATGTCATGCAGCTATGTAATGCGGATTTGGAGGATTTATGGCAACAAAGCGAACCTATTCTGTCCGGCTTGAAAACGAGCAGCGCGAACAGTTGGAGCAGCGTGCTGAGCAGATCGGCATGCCGACAGGGCATCTCATTCGTTTAGCGATCGACGACTTCCTGCGGCAGCAAGAAGAGAAGGATTACTTGGGAGAAGTACAGGCCGCGATCAGTACATCGATGGCAAAACTTGCGCGACAGGTGGAGAAGGATAGAGCAGAGCAGCAGCTCATCGTCGGCGTTTTGGACTACTTGTTCGATTGGCTCGCTTTTGTACTGCCGTCGCCGCCTGATGGGGTAGCTGCTGAGCAGCTACGGCGTGAGCGACGCGAAGGGTTCTATCGTGATATTCCGAAGAAGTTCGCTTCGCAAAGTCGCTCCAAACTTAGCAAAGATATGGAGCCCAAAGACCCTGGATTAATATGCTGTCCAGAGTGCGGTACTGGGCAGTTGCGCTGTAAGGCGAACAAGCAAGGGCGCTTGTTCTGGTATTGCAGCAACTGGAATGCTCCCGAAGGTCAATGTGAGGTAATTTTTGCAGATGAGCTAGGCCGGCCAGTTCTTCCCGAAAGTGCAAATGCATGAAGTTTTTGGCTTACTGTTCCGTGCATCCACGCTTAATGTCGGCAGCAGCGCGTGCCGGTTCCTCATTATGAGTAGCTGGCGTAGGCGTCTGGCGTGGGTAAAACCGCGAGCCGAGGCCCCAGATTGTAGCCCCATAGGTGTCCAGTCCCGTTTGATCATAAACGCGTTTGACGAATAATTCAGGTCGCTTCTGCTGCCACTCCTTAAGCGCGAGGATGGGCGTTTTGCTGCCGATGGCGCGTTGCGGGATATGGTGGTTGTACAGCTTTAGATAGTTCTGCAAAGTGGCTTGCAGGTCGGCCCGGCTATCGAAACGGGTTTGCTGCAGTAGCTCATTGATACGACCATTGAAGCGCTCGACCATGCCGTTGGTTTGCGGGTGGCGCGGCGGTGCCAGGCGATGCTCGGCAGGAAGCGCCGCGCAAGCCACGTCGAAGGCGTGCTTGCCGCTGGGTTTCTTGTCTTTGGTAGTGAAGCGGTCGGTAAATTGCGAGCCGTTGTCGGTGAGGATCTTGCTGATCTTGATGGGCGAAGCCAGCTTGAGTCGACGCAGGAAATCGACGCTGCTGGTCTCGGTCATGTCGCCGTAGATGTGCATGAAGACCCAGCGCGTCGCGCGGTCGATGGCGACGAACAGATAGCGGCGTGAGGTCTCGTCCGGCATCTGCGGCAGATACTTGATGTCGATGTGAATGAAGTTTGGTTCGTAGTCCTTGAAGGTCTTCTTTGGCGCGATCGTTTCGCCCTCGGCCCTCGGGATCACATCCTC
>NZ_JAXOFN010000069.1:0-3216 GCF_034420155.1 Massilia luteola | reverse complement strand
GCGCCGAAATCGCCCTTGAGCGTCTTGGTGCTATGGCCGTTACGGGTGTTGGCGGTGCTGTTGGTCACCTCGCCGCTTTTGTCGTGGCCCAGGTGATCGGTCATCTCGACTTCCAGCGCGCGCTCGACCAGCATCTTGGTGAGCTGCTTGAGCAGGCCATTTTCGCCAATCAGGTCCTCCGGCTTCTGATAGTTCGCCAGCAGGCTGTCGGCCAGTTTGAGCAGTTCCGGATCGGGCTTGGCACGCTTGTTACGCTTTACAACGGTCATTGTTTCTCCTAGTGGCGGCAGTGTCCTGCCAAATGACCGTTTACACAATATTATTTACACCCTCACTTCTGGACGAATCGCCGGCAACGGCTCGCCATTTCATCCTATCAACCGATCGAGATGTTGTGTCTCTAGGGTTTCACTCATCTTCTCCATTTGTACATATTGCGGCATATTCTGAAGATGAATGGGAGCTAGGGAAAGTTCTTTTGATCGAGTAGTCGAATAGAGAAACTCAAAACTTCAGCCTTGGTTCTCTCACCCTATGTTACTTGACTACTCGTTTTCTTTTGAGCGCGGCTGATACGGCTTGCCGATTTATGCCGAGATGACGTGCAATCTCTGCCTGACTTGCACTGCCGCGTTCCTCTAACTCGTCGAAACAGTCTTTCTCTTTCCTCATTCGTCGAATTTTTTGGTGCGCCGCTCGCGCAACCATATAATAAGCTTCAATTGGCTTGACAAGTATTGCCGGCTTTGAATTCTTGTTCTCTGGCTTGGTGATAAAAGAAAACTCGTCAAGTAGCCTCGTCGGTGCTTTCATTATCCTAAGGTGATGGTATGCAGCATGTCGAACCATAGCATGATCGTCTATGTTCCACTGCCGAAGGTAACCAGCGTATTGCCGCCAAAATTCTCGTATCAGTTCTTCGTATTCAGCGATAAACCTACGATCACGTTGATAGGCGCGACGTGCGTCATCACTGCGTCTTGGATAGTGCAAAGCGCAATATAATTTGCTAGGCCGCTGTGCCCCCTTCGGATTACCAGAGAGTCTAACCGCTCCAGGCATATCGCCAAGCTTTGCCCACTCAGCTATCAATGCATGGCGTTCGACTTGATCGCGAAACGAATCAATCGAAAAATCTCCGCGCATCTCGCGAATGTCACAATACGCCAGGAGAATCTTTCCGGGCGATGGAACCTCGGCGCTACCTTCGAGTGAAAGCTGGTACATAGTAACTAGGTCATCGGCCAATCTCTGTGCCTTAGCGCGTACTTCGTCGGAAAGCGGAACTTTGATAGCCCCGTTGCTGATGCGTTTGAAGACGCTAACAGATTCAAGCGCAACGGAATATTCAGTCTGTTGGCCACAAAGTTTGCAAAAACACCATAGGAAAGATCCTCTGCCGTTGAACCTGGCAGCCCTAGTAACAGGGGTACGCACAATAGTCGCAAAGTCGGAGCCTGGTTGTGGATCCGCAGTGCTGACCAATTTTTTTTGGGCCATTTGTCAACTAGACTCTAACAGAACGACGACATATTAGGGTTTCCAGGCGGCATCATGCAAGCACAATCAACGTAAAGGATCATGCTGAATGATGACGATAGAACAAAACTTGGTCGACCGCTTTGGACCACTTATTCCATTAGCAGGACTCGCTACCCTACTTGATCGCTCTCCTGAGGCGGTTCGCATGTACCTTCGCTCAAATAGCGAGCTTGCTCAAAAAATAAACACATCTAAGCTGAAGGTGGGGCGTCGCCTGTACTTCAGAACAATGGAAGTTGCGCGTTTCCTCAACGCGGAATCCGTTTGAAGACTGGGGTAAGCAATCTATGAGCTTTCGCTCCATCAGCGACGTTTTACCTACACGAACGACTGACTTGCTGGCTTTGGTAAAGGTGATTGAAGAACGTGCTAAGAGTCGTCCGCATTCACCTACAGCGTCTGAACGCGCTGCTGTCGTGCAGCTACCACTGTGGGGGGACGAGGTTCGTTGTATGCCAAATGAGATACTGCGCTCGGCTCTATTTAACGCGAAAAATCGAAATCAGCCCCGGCGTTACTTTGAGAACGAAGAAATAGCAGTGATTGGGCGCTCTACGCGTATTACTTACACCGGTAAAGAGCTAAGACAGAGTGATGAGTCAGTGTGGCTGCAGCTAGTTCACCTGGCGCGACTGGTTCCGTTAGGCTGCCCGATCGAATTTACAGCCTACAGCATGGTCCAATCTCTTCGGCAGGCCAGGTCGAAGCCAAATCCTCAACATGTGGTTCGACTGCTGGACAGCCTGCGTCGCATGCAGGCCAGCTCGCTGTCGGTCTACTCTAAGCGCCTTCGACGCGGTGTTGGCCTGTCCATGATTCCAAAGTTCGAGTGGCAAGATGAGGCTACTGGTTCGCGCCTGCCAATGTGGCGTGCTTGGGTCGCTCCGGAAATGGTTGAGCTGTTTGGCGACGTGCACTTTACGCAATTGCAATGGAATCAGCGCCTAGCTCTGCCTTCCGGGCTTGCGACGTGGATGCATGGCTACCTTGCATCGCACCGCGACCCGCTGCCGATCAAGTTAAGCACCTTATACAGGGGAGCCGGATGCACTACCGACACACCACGAAAATTTAAGCAACTTATGGCAACTGCGTTGGGAGAGCTGAAACAGGTTGGATTTCTCAGCAGCTTTGAGATTCGAGGCGAGCTAGTGCGTGTAAATCGACGCTGACCTACCGACCTATGAGGTACAACCCTACCGACTTATGAAGTACTAAGTACCGCCTTTTGGAGTACTCGATGGCGACGTATGAGGTACACCCAGCCGCCTTTTGAAGTATGTAATCACCGACCTATGGAGTACGCATGGAAGGTCAGGAACGCAGACTGGGTGCGGGTTCGAGGGTGTAAATAATATTGTGTAAACGGTCATTTGGCAGGACACTGCCGCCACTAGGAGAAACAATGACCGTTGTAAAGCGTAACAAGCGTGCCAAGCCCGATCCGGAACTGCTCAAACTGGCCGACAGCCTGCTGGCGAACTATCAGAAGCCGGAGGACCTGATTGGCGAAAATGGCCTGCTCAAGCAGCTCACCAAGATGCTGGTCGAGCGCGCGCTGGAAGTCGAGATGACCGATCACCTGGGCCACGACAAAAGCGGCGAGGTGACCAACAGCACCGCCAACACCCGTAACGGCCATAGCACCAAGACGCTCAAGGGCGATTTCGGCGC
>NZ_JAXOFN010000068.1:0-3413 GCF_034420155.1 Massilia luteola | reverse complement strand
GGCAGCCGATCCGTAATGTGAGCATTACGGACATCACGATGAATTACAAGCAGCCGCCGTCAGCCATCGTGTCGATCCTGCACCGTATCAGCGGCTTCGTGCTGTTCCTCTTCCTGCCGTTCCTGCTCTACCTGTTCGAGCAGAGCGTCCGTTCCGAGATCTCGTTTGCGCACTTCGCCGGGATCGTCAGCCATCCGTTCACGAAGATCGTCATCCTAGGCCTGTCCTGGGGTTACCTGCACCACTTCTGCGCCGGCATCCGCCACCTGTTCATGGACAACCACATGGCCCTCGACAAGGACGCCGCGCAGCGCACCGCGCGCTGGGTGCTGGTCGTCAGCCTGGCCCTGACCCTGCTGGTCGCCCTCAAACTGTTCGGAGTGTTTTAATCATGGCTACCCCCAACAACATCGGACAGCGCCGCCTCGTCGTCGGCGCGCACTACGGCATGCGCGACTGGCTCGCGCAGCGCGTCACCGCCATCGTGATGGTCGTGTTTACCGTCATCCTGCTGGTCTCGTTCCTGACCGGGCAGAATTTCACCTACGAAGGCTGGGCCGGCCTGTTCGCCCGCCAGTGGTTCAAGCTTTTCACGATGGTCACGTTCTTCGGCCTGTTCTACCACGTGTGGGTCGGCATCCGTGACATCTGGATGGACTACGTCAAACCGGTCGGCATCCGCCTGACCCTGCAGATCGCCACGGTGCTCTGGCTGCTCGCCTGCGCCGCCTGGACTGTGCAAATTCTCTGGAGCGTGTAATCGTGGCAGCAATCAAACCCGCAATCCCCGTCCGTCATTTCGACGTGGTCATCGTCGGCGCCGGCGGATCCGGCCTGCGCGCCGCACTGCAGTTGTCCGAAGCCGGCCTGAATGTGGCCGTGCTGTCGAAAGTCTTCCCGACCCGTTCGCACACCGTCGCCGCACAGGGCGGCATCGGCGCCGCGCTCGGCAACATGTCGGAAGACGACTGGTTCTGGCACATGTTCGACACCGTCAAGGGCGGCGACTACCTGGGCGACCAGGACGCCATCGAATTCATGTGCCGCGAAGCGCCGAAGGTCGTGTACGAGCTCGAACACTTCGGCATGCCGTTCGACCGCAACCCGGACGGCACGATTTATCAACGTCCGTTCGGTGGCCACACCGCCAACTTCGGCGAGAAGCCGGTGCAGCGCGCCTGCGCCGCCGCCGACCGTACCGGCCACGCGCTGCTGCACACGCTGTACCAGCGTAACGTCCGCTCGCGCACGCACTTCTTCGTCGAGTGGCAGGCGCTGGACCTGGTCCGTAATGCCGACGGCGACGTCCTCGGCGTCGTCGCGCTGGAAATGGAAACGGGCGACGTCATGATGCTGCAGGCGAAAACGACCGTGTTCGCCACGGGCGGCGCGGGCCGTATCTTCGCCGCGTCGACCAATGCCTTCATCAACACCGGCGACGGCCTGGGCATGGCGGCGCGTGCCGGCATCCCGCTGCAGGACATGGAGTTCTGGCAGTTCCACCCGACCGGTGTGGCCGGCGCGGGCGTGCTGATCACGGAAGGCGTGCGCGGCGAGGGCGGCATCCTGATCAACTCGAACGGCGAACGTTTCATGGAGCGCTACGCCCCGACGCTGAAAGACCTGGCGCCGCGCGACTTCGTGTCGCGCTCGATGGACCAGGAAATCAAGGAAGGCCGCGGCGTCGGCCCGAACAAGGACCACGTGCTGCTCGACCTGCGCCACATCGGCGCGGACACGATCCGCAAGCGCCTGCCGTCGATCCTGGAAATCGGCCACAAGTTCGCCAACGTCGACGCGACCAAGGAACCGATCCCGGTCGTCCCGACCATCCACTACCAGATGGGCGGCATCCCGACCAACATCCACGGCCAGGTCGTCACCCCGGACGGCACCGGTTCGCAGAAAGTGGTCAATGGCCTGTACGCGATCGGCGAATGCTCGTGCGTGTCGGTGCACGGCGCGAACCGTCTCGGCACGAACTCGCTCTTGGATCTGGTGGTGTTCGGCCGCGCGGCCGGCAACCACATCGTCGCGCAGAACCTGAAGGAGCAGGGCAACCGCGCGCTGCCGGCGGACTTCGCCGACTACGCGCTGGGCCGCCTGAACCGCCTGGAAAACTCGACCGGTGGCGAAAAGGTGCAGGACGTGGCCAACGCGATCCGCGCCACGATGCAGAAGCACTGCGGCGTGTTCCGTACGCAGGCGCTGATGGACGAGGGCGTGCGCGAGATCATGGCGCTGGACGAGCGCCGCAAGCACGTCTCGTTCAAGGACAAGTCGAAGGTGTTCAACACGGCGCGCATCGAGGCGATCGAACTGGACAACCTGATCGAAGTGGCCAAGGCGACCGTCGTGTCGGCGGCGGCGCGCAAGGAATCGCGCGGCGCCCACGCCCACAGCGATTTCGAGCACCGCGACGACGAGAACTGGATGAAGCACACGCTGTTCTACTCGGAAGGCAATCGCCTCGACTACAAGCCGGTCACGACCAAGCCGCTCACCGTCGACACGTTCAAACCGAAGCCCCGCACGTTCTAAGAACCTGTCTCGATACGCGCGAACCGGTAGGGTGGGCCCCCGAGCCCACGCGGCAGCTGGCAGATTGCAAACGTCAGGCGTGGGCGGAGGGCCGCCCACCCGACGACTTAAGAATATGAGGTAACACATGGCACGCACAGTCCACCTGAAGATTTACCGCTACGATCCGGACAAGGATTCGAAGCCCTATATGCAAGACGTCACCGTCGAGCTGAAAGACACCGACAAGATGCTGCTCGACGCGCTGCAGCGCATCAAGGCCGACGTCGACGATTCGCTGGCGCTGCGCCGCTCCTGCCGCGAAGGCGTGTGCGGTTCGGACGCGATGAACATCAACGGCAAGAACGGCCTGGCGTGCACGACGAACCTGAACGAGCTGACGCAGCCGATCGTGCTGCGTCCGTTGCCTGGGCTGCCGGTCATCCGCGACCTGATCGTGGACATGACCAACTTCTTCAAGCAGTACCACTCGATCAAGCCGTACCTGATCAACGACTCGATCCCGCCGGAGAAAGAGCGCCTGCAATCGCCGGAAGAACGCGAAGAGCTGGACGGCGTGTACGAGTGCATCCTGTGCGCGTGCTGCTCGACGTCGTGCCCGTCGTTCTGGTGGAATCCGGACAAGTTCGTGGGTCCGGCCGGGCTGCTGCAGGCCTACCGCTTCATCGCCGACTCGCGCGACGAAGCGACCGCCGAGCGCCTGGACAACCTGGAAGACCCGTACCGCCTGTTCCGCTGCCATTCGATCATGAATTGCACGGACGTGTGCCCGAAGGGTCTGAACCCGAACAAGGCCATCGGCAAGATCAAGGAATTGCTGGTGCGCAGGGCGATCTGAGCCGGTCGTCCATGCATGACGTCCGCGTGGGCAC
>NZ_JAXOFN010000067.1:0-3546 GCF_034420155.1 Massilia luteola | reverse complement strand
GCGGCCGTCGAGTGGCAGGTCAACCAGTTCCAGCGCCGCACCGGCATCCAGTGCGACATCCACGACGAGCACGGCGAGATCGCCCTGCCCGACCACTGCGCGACTGCCTTCTTCCGCATCCTGCAGGAATCGCTCACGAACATCGTCCGCCACGCCAACGCGTCGCGCGTGAAGGTGGAACTGCGCCTGAACGGCGGCTGGCTGTCGCTGACGGTGCGCGACAACGGATGCGGCCTGCCGCCGGGCGGGCGCAACAAATACGGTTCGTTCGGCCTGGTCGGCATCGAGGAGCGCATCGTGATCCTCGGCGGCACCTGCGCCGTCTTCAGCGAACCGGACGGCGGCACGACCGTGACCGTCTCGGCGCCCGTCGCGGGAGGACAGGAACACCCGTCCCGCGAACACCTCGAACACGGACCGGGCCCGGCCCTGATCTGACGCGGATACGTCCGACCACGTCGCTGCCCTCATGCGGACGGCGAATCCTCTTCGCCTTCACGCTTGCGTCGAAGGCCGCCCCTACTCTACAACTCGACAATTGCATAGCCGGATTGGCAATACGTATTGCATCTTTGATAAATATCAATAACTAAGCAAATTGTCTCAACTACATTGAGCAGGTGCAAGACACGTCCATAAATTCGACAGTGCGTTGCCCGATGTCATCACACGCATCGACGAAATATTGTTTTCGGCAATCGATTTAACGGACAACCATCACCAGGGATAGCAGTACCCAATCAGTACCCAATCAACAAGACGAGGACGACCAATGAACACCAACGACCTGATCAACGCCGTGATGCAACTCGACCTGGAACCGATCAAGATGAAGCTGATGCACGTCGCATCGGGCGAAGGCTGGAGCCTGGAGAAGGCCAATGCCGTGGAAAAGGAATATCGCCGTTTCCTGTGCCTGATGAAGATGTATCCGGAAGAAGACACCGCGCCGCTGGTCGACGTCGACACGTTCTGGCACTACCACATCCTCGACACGATGAAATACGCCGCCGACTGCGAACAGGCCTTCGGCTATTTCCTGCACCACTATCCGTACGTCGGCATGCGCGGCGAGGACGACGAACAGTTCCGCCTCGACAGCGGCGAGCGCATGCGCGAACTGTACGAAGCCACGTTCGGCGAAGCCTACCCTGCCGTGGCCGCCGACAGCGGCGGCGGGGCGCGGACGGCCTATTGCGCCGGACCGGACAGCCCGCAGGCGAACGGCCGGCGCGACGCCGCCGTCGCCACGGCCTATTGCGCCGGGCCCGACAACCAGTGGCGGATCGACCGCGCGGCCATCGCCTATTGCGCCGGACCGGACAACAAGCGCCTCGGCGGCCACAGCGACGTCCTGGGCCAGGCCACCGCTTACTGCGCCGGTCCGGACAGCAAGCTCCGCAACCTGCTGAACCCCATCCGCAGCGCGGTAATCGCCTACTGCGCCGGCCCCGACAGCAAGCGCCTGGGCACCAACGCGACCGCCTACTGCGCCGGCCCGGACAGCAAACGCCTGGGCGCCGACGCCACCGCCTACTGCGCCGGCCCGGACGGCAAACGCCTGGGCACCGACGCCACCGCCTACTGCGCCGGCCCGGACGGCAAGCTGCGCGGCCGGATCGCATGATGGGTCAACACAACAGTACGGGCTTTTTCGCTTGATCTATATCAAGCGCCAAACGTCTGGAAATATACGGCGAATTGGCCGGTTTTACCCTGCAAGTCATTGCTTGCAGGGTGTTTTTCCATCACAGCAATTCCGACTCATCAACAACTCTTCGAGCTGCTAGGTTCACCATGCATCCGACACCGGTAAGTTGCAAAGCGATAAGCAACTTGCCGGCGCGAGCCCGCCATACCTTTGAAAATCCTATGCCGACGGTTCTGAGAGACGCGTTTTCGGTCACCCGGTTCTCGTTCTGGACCGGCGTCCTGCTGTCGTCGCTGGTCGGCAGCCTGTCATACGTGATGACCCAGCGCTCGATCGAGCGCAATGCCTACGAGCGCTTCATCAACCACGCGAAATACGCGCAAAGCGTGATCGGCGTGCGGGTCAAGTCCTATACCGATCTGCTGCGGGCGACCGGCAGCATGATTCATAGCACCGACGTCCTGAGCCACCGCAAGTTCCACGAATACGTGAGTGGACTGAACCTGTCCAAGAACTTCCCCGCGGTCGACTCCATCAATTTTGCGGTCTACGTGACCGACGCGCAGCGCGCTGCCTTCGTCAGCGAACTGCGCGAAGAAATGCAGCGCTACATGACTACGCGGGAGCCGCTGGATATCGCACCGCCGGGCCGGCGTCCATCCTACCTGGTCGTCTCGTACATCGAACCCGACCAGTCCAGCCCCGGCCATTACGGCATCGACCTGTCCGCCAACCGTTATTTCAGCAGGCAACTGGACGAATCGCGCGACCGGGCGACACTCTATGCCTCCGGCACGCCCATCCTCGCCCTGTCCGGCCCCAACGATAACCACCTGGGCATGCGCATGCCGATCTATTATTCCGGCGCGCCTGTGAAGACGGTGGAAGAGCGCCGCGCCGCCTACGTCGGCTCGCTGGGCATTGCCTTCAGCGTTCCAAAACTCCTGCACGGCGTGATGGACGAGATCCCGATCGCGGGGCTGCGCATGACGCTGTACGACATCGGTCCCGGCCTGGACATCCATGGCCAGGAAACGGCCGGGCTGCCGCGCGCACTGTTCGACAGCCATGGCAGCAGGCTGGACCCGACGCCGCCGCTTGCCGGCGACGAGACAACGTTTTCCACGACGCTTCCGTTGGAGTTCAATGGCCGCCTGTGGAAAACGACGTTCAGTGCACCCAAGATGGCGTTGTACACGGAGTTCGACGCCTATTACCCGAAACTGATGATGGCGTTCGGCTTCTTCGGCTCGGTACTGCTGTATGCCCTGCTGCACACCTTGACGTCGTCGCGCCGCGCCGCCCTCGCGCTCGCCCGGGAAATGACGAGCGAACTGCGCGACAGCCAGGCCAAGCTGCAGCTGTCGCATCAGAAGCTCAGGCGCCTGGCCGACCACGCCTACCAGATCAAGGAAATGGAACGCAAGCGCATCGCGCGCGAGATCCACGACGACCTCGGCCAAAGCCTGCTCGCGCTGCGCATCGAGACCGAGCTGCTGGCCGGACGCACGAAAGGCACGCACAACCACCTGCACCTGCGCGCCCGCGCCACGCTGGTGCAGATCGACACGACGATCAAGAGCGTGCGCCAGATCATCAATGACTTGCGCCCGACCGTGCTCGACCTGGGCCTGTCGGCGGCCGTCGAGTGGCAGGTCAACCAGTTCCAGCGCCGCACCGGCATCCAGTGCGACATCCACGACGAGCACGGCGAGATCGCCCTGCCCGACCACTGCGCGACTGCCTTCTTCCGCATCCTGCAGGAATCGCTCACGAACATCGTCCGCCACGCCAACGCGTCGCGCGTGAAGGTGGAACTGCGCCTGAACGGCGGCTGGCTGTCGCTGACGGTGCGCGACAACGGATGCGGCCTGCCGCCGGGCGGGCGCAACAAA
>NZ_JAXOFN010000066.1:0-4535 GCF_034420155.1 Massilia luteola | reverse complement strand
TTTTACCAGCTGATCAAACTTCGAGCGGGGCAGGCCCTTTAATAATTCTTGAAAGGTAGCTATGCTGAACATGTTGCGGGGTTTTGGTTTTTTGAGTTTGGCGACTCGGGTATACGCCCGTAAACCAGTCCCTGCAACACCTTCAGCGATTTCCCCTCAAATTATTCCGGACAGCAGTGCGCCTGCGCGGGAACGACGTTGTTGATGCTTATTTAATCGGCAGTTTCGTCGTGTTCTTGACCTCTTCCATCACCGCATAGGTGTGCGTCTCGCGCACGCCTTTCTGCAGTAACGTCTTGCCGAGGAATTCGCGGTAAGCTGCCATGTCCTTCACACGCGCCTTGACGAGGTAATCGAAGCCGCCGGCCACCATATGGCATTCGAGCACTTCGGGAATCAACTGGACGCTCTGCTTGAAGGCGTCGAAGACTTCCGGCGTCGTGCGGTCCAGCACCACTTCGATGAACACCAATAGCGACACATCCAGCAACTGGGGATTCAACTGGGCCGTGTAGCCCATGATGTAACCGGACTCGTGCAGCTTGCGCACCCGCTCGAGGCAGGCGGCGGGCGACAGGTTGACGCGCGCGGCCAGCTCGACGTTGCTGATACGCCCGTCGCTTTGCAGTTCGGCCAGGATTTTCTTGCTGATCTTGTCCAGCATCTTGTTCTCTCTCCACTATAAATATTATTTGGTGAAATTCTCTCACCAAAAACTATCTATTGCTAGTCTTCTGTAAAAACAGAATTAATCCAGAAGATTTCCTTCTACAATCGAATCATTGATCCGCACTTCAGTACGCGCCGGCCGTGGCTACGGTACGGCGCGTTTTGCTAGTTGTCGGCCATTTCACTTTTTCCAGAACGTCCATGAACATTGCCGCCTTCCCGGCTTCCACCTACGTCCCCTTCGACGCCCTGCAGACCGAAGCCCGCCGCGAACAGACGCCGCTGCGCGCCGCGATCACCGCCGCCTACCGCCGCGCGGAGACCAGTGCCGTGGAATGGCTGCTGGCCCAGGGTGCCGGCGCCAACGCCGACGCCTACATGCTGGCGCACCGCCTCGTGTCGGCCGTGCGCGAAAAACGCACGCGCTCGTCGGGTGTCGATGCACTGATGCACGAATTCTCGCTGTCGTCCGAAGAAGGCGTGGCACTCATGTGCCTCGCCGAAGCGCTGCTGCGGATCCCCGACACGGAAACGGCCGACCGCCTGATCGCCGACAAGATCAGCAGGGGCGACTGGAAAAAACACCTGGGCGAATCGCCGTCGCTGTTCGTGAACGCCGCGACCTGGGGCCTGCTCATCACGGGCAAGCTCGTGTCGTCCAGCAGCGAGACAGGCCTCGGCGCCGCGCTGACCCGCATGATCGCGAAGGGCGGCGAACCGCTGATCCGCAAGGGCGTCGACCTGGCCATGCGCATGCTGGGCAATCAATTCGTCACGGGCCAGACCATCGACGAAGCCCTGAAAAACAGCCGGGAAAACGAAACCCGCGGCTACCGGTATTCCTACGACATGCTGGGCGAAGCCGCGCTGACGGAATCCGACGCCGACAATTACTATGCGTCGTACGAAGCGGCCATCCACGCGATCGGCAAGGCGTCCAATGGCCGCGGCATCAAGGACGGTCCGGGCATCTCGATCAAACTATCGGCCCTGCATCCGAGATACAGCCGCGCGCAATACGCCCGCGTGATGGGAGAACTGCTGCCGCGCGTGCGCAACCTCATCCTGCTCGCGAAACAGTACGACATCGGCATCAATATCGACGCCGAGGAAGCGGACCGCCTGGAAATCTCGCTCGACATGCTGGAAGCGCTGGCCTTCGATCCCGCGCTGGCCGGCTTCGAAGGCATCGGCCTCGTCGTGCAGGCTTACCAGAAACGCTGCCCGTTCGTGATCGATTTCGTCGTGGATCTCGCCCGCCGCAGCGGCCGCAAATTCATGGTGCGCCTGGTGAAAGGCGCGTACTGGGATGCGGAGATCAAGCGCGCCCAGGTCGACGGCCTGCCCGGCTATCCGGTCTATACGCGCAAGGTGTACACCGACGTCTCGTACCTCACGTGCGCGCGCAAGCTGTTGAGCGCGACGGATGTCATCTACCCCCAGTTCGCCACGCACAATGCGCACTCGCTGTCCGTGATCTACACGTGGGCCAAGGCGGACAATGTGTCCAACTACGAATTCCAGTGCCTGCACGGCATGGGAGAAACGCTGTACGACCAGGTCGTCGGCAAGGACAACCTGAATAAGGCGTGCCGCATCTACGCGCCGGTCGGTTCGCACGAGACGCTGCTCGCCTACCTCGTGCGGCGCCTGCTGGAAAACGGCGCCAACTCGTCGTTCGTGAACCAGATCGTCGACGAGAACGTACCCATCGACACCTTGCTGGCCGATCCGTTCGAGGCCGCGCGCGCGGCGCAGGGCCTGCCGCATCCGCGCATTCCGCTGCCAATGGACCTGTTCCCGGACGGCCGCCGCAACTCGGCCGGCCTCGATCTCGCCAACGACCACGTGCTGGCCGAGCTGGCCGCCGACCTCGGCACGCCGCGCCGCTACCTGGCCGCCCCCCTGATCGACGGTGCCGTGCAAGCCGCCGGCGCGCTGAACGTCGTCAATCCGGCGCAGTCGGCGGACATCGTCGGCCAGGTAACGGAAGCAACGACGGCCGACGTCGATACCGCGCTGCAGGCGGCCGCAGCAGCCGCGCCGGGCTGGGAAGGCATCGGCAATGCGGCCCGCGCCGACATCATCGCCCGCGTCGGCGACCTGTTCGAGCAGTACCGCGGCGAACTGATGGCCCTGGCCGTGCGCGAAGCGGGCAAATCGCTGCCGAATGCGATCGCCGAAGTGCGCGAAGCCGTCGATTTCCTGCGCTATTACGCGGCCGAGATCCGCAGCGCGCCCGACGCCCGCGCCCTGGGTGCCGTGACGTGCATCAGCCCGTGGAACTTCCCGCTGGCGATTTTTACGGGCCAGGTCGCGGCCGCGCTGGCCGCCGGCAACGTCGTGCTCGCCAAACCGGCCGAGCAGACGCCGCTGATCGCCCACCGCGCCGTGCAACTGTTTCACCAGGCGGGTGTACCGGCAGGCGTGTTACAACTGCTGCCGGGCCGCGGCGAGATTGTCGGCGCCGCACTGACCGCCGACGCGCGCGTAAAAGCCGTGATTTTTACGGGCTCGACGGAAGTCGCGCAATTGATCAACCGCACACTGGCCGCACGCGCCGCAAAAGAAGATGCCGATATTCCCTTGATCGCCGAGACGGGCGGCCAGAATGCGCTGATCGTCGATTCGTCGGCGCTGCCGGAACAGGTCGTGCAGGACGTCGTCAGTTCCGCGTTCGACAGCGCCGGCCAGCGCTGCTCCGCGCTGCGCGTATTGTTCCTGCAGGAAGATATCGCGGATAAGACGATCAAGATGCTCAAGGGCGCGATGCAGGAATTGCGCGTCGGCGTGCCGGACCGCCTGGCGACCGACATCGGTCCCGTCATCGACAAGGAAGCCCGGCAAAACCTGCTCGGCCACATCGAGCGCATGAAGGCGACAGCGAAACAGCATTTTTCGCTGCCCCTGCCGGAAGCCCTGCAGGCGCAGGGGACGTTCGTGCCGCCGACCGTGCTCGAGATCGGCTCGATGAGCGAACTGAAACGTGAAGTGTTCGGCCCCGTGCTGCACGTCGTGCGCTGGCGCCGTTCCGAGCTGGGCAAGGTCGTCGACACGATCAACGCCACCGGCTACGGCCTCACGCTGGGCGTTCATTCGCGCATCGACGAGACGATCGAATTCATCACGACGCGCGCCCACGTCGGCAACATCTACGTGAATCGCAACATCGTGGGCGCCGTCGTCGGCGTGCAACCGTTCGGTGGAGAGGGGAAATCCGGCACCGGTCCCAAGGCCGGCGGTCCGCTGTACCTCAAGAGACTGCAACAGGATGCCCCGCCGCTGCTACAACACGCGCGGCGCGCCAATGCCGCGCTGAACGCGCTGCTCGGCTGGGCGCGCGCCAACGGCCACGGCGACATCGCGCCCCTGGCGGAACGCTATATGGAAACGACGCTGGACGGCGTGCGCATCGACCTGCCCGGTCCGACCGGCGAGCGCAACCAGCTCGATTTCGTCCCGCGCGGCACCATCCTGTGTGCGCCGAACGGCACGCCCAGCCTGCTGAACCAGCTGGCGGCCGCGTTCGCGACCGGCAACCGCGCGCTCGTGCTGATGGAAGCGAACGCCGCGTTGCCGGCCGCCGTGAAGGAACGGGTGCGTTTTATCAATGCGCAAGAACTGGACGGCAGCGATGTCGCCCTGGCGCTCGTCGAGCAGGATGTCACAGGGGATGTGCGGGCGAAGCTGGCGGCCCGTCCCGGCGCCATCGTCGGCATCGTCGATACCCGTGCGGGCGAACCGGTGCCGCTGTGGCGCCTGGTGGCGGAGCGCGCCTTATGCGTCAACACGACCGCGGCTGGCGGTAACGCAAGCCTCATGACGCTGGGCCTGTAAGCCAGGTCAACGGCGTGGGGGGGGGGGGG
>NZ_JAXOFN010000065.1:0-6058 GCF_034420155.1 Massilia luteola | reverse complement strand
TGCTGGATCAGGCTTGCGCCCATTGTCCAAAATTCCCCACTGCTGCCTCCCGTAGGAGTCTGGGCCGTGTCTCAGTCCCAGTGTGGCTGGTCGTCCTCTCAGACCAGCTACTGATCGTCGCCTTGGTGAGCCTTTACCTCACCAACTAGCTAATCAGATATCGGCCGCTCCAGGAGCATGAGGCCCGAAGGTCCCCCACTTTCATCCTTAGATCGTATGCGGTATTAGCGTAACTTTCGCTACGTTATCCCCCACTCTTGGGTACGTTCCGATATATTACTCACCCGTTCGCCACTCGCCGCCAGGTTGCCCCGCGCTGCCGTTCGACTTGCATGTGTAAAGCATGCCGCCAGCGTTCAATCTGAGCCAGGATCAAACTCTTCAGTTTAATCTCTGTTTTTGCCGATTTCTCGACAGATCGCTCACTCAAAATACTGACCGTTACTCATTGCTGAGCAACGTATTTCTTTTGTGTGAACATTTGATAATTTAAGCATTCAGCAGCCCCTTAGTTATTCACTAGTGACTGCTGGCACCTCATCAAACGCCCACACTTATCGACTGTTGATTGTTAAAGAACTGTATTCGGTACTGCCTTGCTGCATTTGCGAATCGTTTTGTTCGTCAGCAGCAGAGGAATGAGAGTATGCCGTGCTTCACTTAACTCGTCAACCCCTCTTTTTCTTCAGCACAAGCGGCGTTATCAAACGACCTGGCTCAACTACTTGATTTCGCTGAATTTTCTTGCGCTGCAGAAGCAGGACGCGAACCATAGCAAAACCACACGCGAGTGCGCAAGGGCGATTTGTCGCATCGGCGCGTATTGACGGCATCACGGCGTCAGTTGCTGGAGAATCGCATAGGCGGCCTGCACCCGCGCCGGGATCGGGTAATTCTTATTGGCCAGCATGACGATCCCGACGCGATATTCCGGCACGAACAACACATACGTGCCGAAACCGCGCGTGGCACCAGTCTTGTTGAACAGCGTCCCGCGCGGCGGCGCCTGCGGTGGCTGCAGCCGGGTGGCCGGATTCGGCTCACTGCTCATCTTCGCGGAATTCCCCGCCTGCAGGGCGGCCAGGGTCACGGGTGCACGATACTGTTCCCAACCGAGCCCCTGCACCATATCGCCGATGCGGAAGTAACCCGTGTGCGTGCAATCGATGGCGCGGCGCATCGGCGCCGGCAGGCCGCTCGCGTCGATGTTCTCCTGGACGAAGCGGATCATGTCGGCGGCACTGGACTTGACACCATACGTCTCCGCATCGAACACGCCCGGACTGACGCGCACAGGCCGATTGGTCCTGTCGTAGCCCCAGGCATAGTCGCCCATTGCGCCGGACGGCACGCGGATATGACTGTGCTTCAGGCCCAGCGCGGGAAACAGCCGGCCCTCGACGGCGTCGGCAAAGTCGACGCCCAATGCGCGCGCCGTCACGTGCCCGAACAGGCCGAGGCTCGGGTTCGAATAACGGCGCTGCGTACCGGGCGCCGCGTCCGGCCGCCACGCGCGGAAGTAGGCGAGCATCTGTGCATCCGTCTCGACCTCGTCCGGGAATTGCAGCGGCAGGCCGCCCGGCGTATAAGTGCCCAGTTCGAGCAGGCTGGCGCGGTCGATCGCGCTGTCCGTCAACTGCGGCATATAGGTGCCGGGATGATCGTCGAACGACAGCTTGCCGAGACCCTGGGCATGACAGGCCAGCGTTGCGGTGAGGGTCTTGCTGACGGAGCCCAGTTCGAACAGCGTGTTCTCGGTGACGGGCACGTGGGCCTGTTTCGACGCCTCGCCGTAATTGAAGAACATCGCATGGCCGTCGACGGTGACGGCGACCGCCATGCCGGGCACGTCGTGCTGCGCCATCAGCGGTTGAATGGCACGGTCGACGGCTGCGCGCACGGCGGCCGCATCGACGGCGCCGGCCGTCAGCGGCAACAGGGACAGGCATGCGACGGCGATGGACCGCGTGGGACGTGACAGGGTAAGCAAGGCGTTCTCCGGATCGTTCGTGAGGAGCGACAGTATAAGCAGCACCCTACGTCCCCAGACAGCGCGGCCATCCCGGCAAAACGGCACTTCGTCACATCGTCACATCGCCGCTTTCAAAGCGCCCAGGTAACGCTCGCTGACGGCGACGGCAGCGCCGCATCGCAGCATGAGCCGATACCCGCCGTCGCCGACGGAATCCAGGCGCGCGATCTCGCTACGCCGAACGATCACGCCGCGGTGCACGCGCAGGAAGTCGTCGGTCGCGAGCAGCGTCGCGAGGCGGTTGAGCGTGATGCGATGCAGGACCGTGCGCCCTGCCAGGTGCAGTTCGACGTAATTGCCGGCCGATTCGACCCACAGGATGTCCGCCACGAGGACCTGTTCGATGCGGCCGACGGAGCGCACGTTGATCCGCTCCAGGGCTGCCTTCGCCTGGTCCGCGCCGGCGTCGACATAATCGCGCAAGGCCGCGCCATACGCCTCGCGCTGGCGTTGTCCCAGCATGGCGCCGATGCGCTCGACGGCCTGGCTCAGGCGCGCGTCGTTCAGGGGCTTGAGCAGGTAGTCGAGCGCGTGGACTTCGAACGCGTCGACGGCGTGTTCGCTGTAGGCCGTCACGAACACGATCAGCGGCGGCGCAGGCAGGCGGCTGATCTCGCGCGCGAGCACGAGCCCCGATTCGGCCGGCATCTGGATGTCGAGGAAGATGACGTCGACGTCCTGGACGGACAGCACCGCGCGCGCGGCCGCGGTGCCGTCGCATTCGGCCACGAGCCGCCAGTCCGGATGCGCGGCCAATGCCAGGCGCAGGTTGGCGCGGCTGGGTGCCTCATCGTCGACGATCAGGTAACGCACCGTCATCGCTTACTCCCGGTCCAGCGGCAGGCGCACTTCAGCCACGAAGCGGCCCTCCTGCAAGTCGGTGCGCAGCGACGCGGTGGGATGCATGAGGCGCAGCCGCTCGCGCGTGTTCGCCAGTCCGAGCCCCGCGCCGGGATTGGGCGACGCGTGCGCGCTGGCGGGGTTCGTGACGCGGATCGTGAGCGCCTCGAAGTCGGCCACGAAGGACAGGCGGATATCGCTCGGCCCGTCGCGGCAATCGAGATCGTGGCGCAGCGCGTTCTCGATCAGCGGTTGCAGCAGCAGCGGCGGACAGTCGACGTCGTGCAGCAGCCGGTCTTCGCCATCGATGCGCACCTGCAGCCGGTCGCCGTAACGCAGGCGCTGCAGGTCGAGGTAATCGCGCACGAACTGCAGCTCGGCGGCGACCGTCACCGTGTTGCGCACGCTGGCCGACAGCGCATAGCGCAGCAGGTCGCTCAGGCGGCCGATGCCGCCGAGGGCCAGCGTGCGGTCGCCTTCGCGCACGAGGGCACTGATCGCATTCAGCGCATTGAACAGGAAGTGCGGCTCGAATTGCGCGCGCAGGGCCAGCATGCGCTGCTCTTCCAGCGCGAGACGCAGGTTGAGCATGTCGGTCTGGCTGCGCTGCCACGCCAGGTCGCGCTCGCGCGCCTGACGCCAGTAATGGATGGCGAGGATCGCCGCAAACGTGCCGGTGGTCGAGAACCAGCCGACCAGCAGCATCTTCATCAACAGGCGGCGCGCGTCGTCGAGGCTCGCGACGTGCAGGTAACCGCGCAGCCACGCCATATACGTCCACTGCGCGGGCTGAAACACGAGCACGAGGCCGACGAACAGCAGAAACACGTTGTGCGGACGGGCGATCAATGCGGGCCAGCGCGCCAGTGCCATGCTCAGGCCTGCGCTCAGGACCATCAGCGGCACCGCGTACTCGACGAACCACGTCACCAGCAGGGACGGATAGTGGCTGTCCACGCCGAGGCGCAGGTTGTCGCTGTAGGTCTGCAAGGCGCCGAGGGCGCTGATCGCGGTCCACAAGAGCACCACGATGACGATGTTCCTGGCCGCGGGCGGCATCGAGGGATGGGGGATGGTCGTGTCGGCGTGCTGCGTCATCGGAAAAGTATAGCAGCGGCCTTGCTTGTCCGAAGACCGCGGGCGGCCGCTTCGTCACGTGGAAGCGGCGTTTCGTCACGCGGGGCGGGCCGCGGCGCCGGGCTGGTTGCAGAATCGGCGGCGCAGTCACGATTCTTTATCAACTCTCACGCTACCCCATGAAGAACACAATACGCCTGGCCCTCGCCCTCCTGCTCGGCGGCGCTTCCGCTTCGGCTGGCGCCGGGGCCGACGACTGGTATGCCCCGCAGGATCCGTTCGCCATCTACGGCAACACATATTACGTCGGCACCCATGGCATCAGCGCCGTGCTGATCACGTCGTCGGCCGGCCACATCCTCATCGACGGCGGCCCATCCGGCGCGTCCGCGCAGATCGCAGCGCATATCCGTCAACTCGGCTTCAAGGTCGAGGACATCCATTACATCCTGAATGGGCACGAGCACTTCGACCACGCCGGTGGCATCGCCGCCCTGCAGAAGATGAGTGGCGCCGTGGTGCTGGGTAGCCCTGCGTCCGTCGAGGTGCTGCGGACAGGGCAGCCGGACAAGCGGGACGCGCAGTATCCCAATCTGAAGCCAATGGACCCTGCCGCCAACACGCGCGCCGTACACGATGGCGAGACGGTGAAACTCGGGCCGCTCGCCATCACCGCGCACTTCACGCCGGGGCATACGCTGGGTGCCACCAGCTGGACGTGGCAATCGAGCGAAGACGGCAAGGCGATGCACATGGTGTACGCGGACAGCCTCACCGCCGTCACCGCCGATAGCCGCAGTTTCAGCAGGAACCCGCTGTATCCGAACGCGCGGATGGATCTCGAGCGTTCGATCGCCACAGTCGAAGGACTGGAATGCGACGTGCTCGTGAGCGCGCATCCGGAGTTCGCCGACTTGTGGGAGCGCGCCGCGCGGCAGGCGCAACTCGGACATGCGGCCTTCGTCGATCACGGCGCATGCCGCCAGTACGCGGCCAACGCGCGCACATGGCTGGCGAAGACGCTGGCGGCAGAGGCGCTGCCATGACGGTCATCGGCAAGCTGTTGTTGTCGTGCTGCTTCGCGTCCAGCCTGGCCGCGGCCGTAACGCCGGCACCGTATGTGCTCGACGAGACGGAAGTGCGGGACGTGCACGCGCGCGCGCTGAACCGCGACTATCAGGTGTTCGTTGCGCTGCCGGATTCGTATCGTTCGTCGAACCGGCGTTATCCCGTGTTGTTCGTCACCGACGCTAATTACGCATTCCCGGTCGCGCGCGGCATCGCGCAGCGGCTGGCCAAGCATGCGGGCATGGAAGAGGTGATCGTCGTCGGCCTGTCGTATGCGAAAGGCGACAGCCCCGTGTACAGCCGCCGCCGCGACTACACGCCGGCCGTGCCGCAGCGCCGGGATTATGCTTCCGATATGCCGGGCCGCACACCGGCGTTTGGCGAGGCGCAGGCCTATGGCCGGTTCATCGCCGCCGACGTCTTTCCACTGATCGCCGCGAACTATCGTGCCGACATGAACCGCAAGATCTTTGTCGGCCATTCATATGGCAGCCTTTTGGGCCTGCAGTTGCTGCTGAGTGCGCCGCGCACATTCGACCATTACATCCTCGGCAGCCCTTCGCTGTGGTTCGACCAGGGCGTGATGTTCGAGCGCGAACAGGATTACGCAAAAGGGCACAACGATATGCCGGCCTCCGTGTTTTTCGGTATCGGCGGGCGCGAGACGCTCGGCAAGGACCGGAAACGCGCGCGCACGGAAGAGAATGCGGACATGGTCGCGGATTTATGCGACTTCGACGCTGCACTTAAATCGCACCGCTATCCGAACCTCAAAAGCAGGCTCGAAGTGTTTGCGGACGAGGATCATGCCAGCGTCTTTCCGCTGGTGTTGACCCATGGTTTGCGTGGGTATTTGAAGAAGGTACGTTAGAAAACAAAAAGCCCGCTCAGTATCAACTGAGCGGGCTTTTGCATATAACTAGCCTGACGATAACCTACTTTCACACTGGTTGCAGCACTATCATCGGCGCAAAGTCGTTTCACGGTCCTGTTCGGGATGGGAAGGGGTGGTACCGACTTGCTATGGTCATCAGGCATAAC
>NZ_JAXOFN010000064.1:0-6615 GCF_034420155.1 Massilia luteola | reverse complement strand
CAGATCGACGCGGCGCCGGAAGAAAAAGCGCGCGGCATCACGATCAACACCGCGCACGTCGAGTACGAAACGGCCAACCGCCACTACGCTCACGTCGACTGCCCGGGCCACGCCGACTACATCAAGAACATGATCACCGGTGCTGCCCAGATGGACGGCGCGATCCTGGTGTGCTCGGCCGCTGACGGTCCGATGCCGCAGACGCGCGAACACATCCTGCTGGCTCGCCAGGTGGGTGTGCCGTACATCATCGTGTTCCTGAACAAGTGCGACCTGGTCGACGACGCGGAACTGCTGGAACTGGTCGAAATGGAAGTGCGCGAGCTCCTGTCGAAGTACGAGTTCCCGGGCGACGACCTGCCGATCATCAAGGGTTCGGCTCGTATGGCGCTGGAAGGCCAGCCGGGCGAGATGGGCGAAGAGTGCATCGCCCGCCTGGCTGAAGCCCTGGACACCTACATCCCGACCCCGGAACGTGCCGTCGACGGCGCCTTCCTGATGCCGGTTGAAGACGTGTTCTCGATCTCGGGTCGCGGTACCGTGGTGACCGGTCGTGTCGAGCGCGGCATCATCAAGGTCGGCGAAGAGATCGAAATCGTCGGCATCACCGACACTGTCAAGACCACCTGCACCGGCGTGGAAATGTTCCGCAAGCTGCTGGACCAGGGTCAAGCCGGCGACAACGTCGGTCTGCTGCTGCGCGGCACCAAGCGTGAAGATGTCCAGCGTGGTCAGGTCCTGGCCAAGCCGGGTTCGATCAAGCCGCACAACCACTTCACCGGCGAGATCTACGTGCTGTCGAAGGATGAGGGCGGCCGTCACACCCCGTTCTTCAACAACTACCGTCCGCAGTTCTACTTCCGTACGACTGACGTGACCGGTTCGATCGAGCTGCCGGCCGACAAGGAAATGGTCATGCCTGGCGACAACGTGTCGATCACCGTCAAGCTGATCGCTCCGATCGCGATGGAAGAAGGCCTGCGCTTCGCAATCCGCGAAGGCGGCCGTACCGTCGGCGCCGGCGTGGTTGCCAAGATCCTGGCCTGATCGCCGGATCGGTAGGGTGGGCACTCCTGTGTCCACGCGTAACGCCGACATTGTCGCAAACGTTCGCGTGGGCTCAGGGAGCCCACCCTACGAGTAGTCTGTGCAGTTTAGGGTGAAACGGTGTTATACTGCCGTCCCCTCCGCAGTACACGCAGTACCTGACACATTGATTGCCGGCCGCGCGCCGGTTCGTTCTTTTTTAAGGAAATAGCATGTCCGCTCCGAATCAGAAAATCCGTATCCGCCTGAAAGCGTTCGACTACAAGCTGATCGACCAGTCCGCCCTGGAAATCGTCGACACCGCCAAGCGCACCGGCGCAGTCGTCAAGGGCCCGGTTCCGCTGCCGACCCGCATCCAGCGTTTCGACGTGCTGCGTTCCCCGCACGTCAACAAGACCTCGCGCGACCAGTTCGAAATCCGTACGCACCAGCGTCTGATGGACATCGTGGACCCGACCGACAAGACCGTCGACGCGCTGATGAAGCTGGACCTGCCGGCTGGCGTCGACGTCGAAATCAAGCTGCAGTAATCAGTTTCAGCGCCTCGGCGGCCTCGCCGCCGGCGCATGCAAAACGGCCCATCTACTTTGCGGTAGATGGGCCGTTTGCTTTAATACGTCTTTAATTCGTCGTCCCCGCGCAGGCCTTCAGCCGTCGCCCCCGCGCAGGCCTTCAGCCGTCGCCCCGCGCAGGCCTTCAGGCGTCGTCCCCGCGAAGGCGGGGATCCAAGTCCGTTGCGCAGCCGGCAAACCTGGGTTCCCGCCTGCGCGGGAACGACGGTTCAAACGTTCCGGGTGTTTAAGCGCTCCTTACCTCGCCGCCAGCGCCAGCTCCTCCGCCAGCCGGTTATGCCGCTCCAGCACGACCGGCAAATCGACCGTCCGCAACACCCCATCCTTCACGACGATCTTACCGTTGATGACGCTGTGGTTCACGTTGGCCGGCGTGCAGAATACGAGCGCCGCGACCGGGTCGTGCAGCGCGCCCGCGAAGCCGACGCCATCCAGCTTGAACATCACGATGTCGGCCGACATGCCCGGCGCGATGCTGCCGATGTCGTCGCGACCCAACACCTTCGCGCCGCCCCGCGTGGCCAGTTCCAGCGCCTGGCGCGCCGTCATCGCGTCCGGGCCGAAGCCCACGCGCTGCAGCAGCATCGCCTGGCGTACCTCGCCCAGCATGTGCGCGCCGTCGTTCGACGCGCTGCCGTCCACGCCCAGGCCCACGGGCACGCCCGCGTCGACCATCTTGCGCACCGGCGCGATGCCGGACGCGAGGCGCATGTTCGAGCACGGGCAGTGCGCGACGCCGGTGCCCGTCCGCGCGAACAGGTGGATGCCCGCATCGTCCAGCTGCACGCAGTGCGCGTGCCACACGTCGTGGCCGACCCAGCCGCAGTCTTCCGCATACTCGGCCGGCGTCATATTGAATTTCTCGCGGCTGTACGCGATGTCGTTGACGTTTTCCGCGAGGTGCGTGTGCAGCGACACGCCGTGGCTGCGCGCCAGCAGGGCGGCTTCCTTCATGAGGTCGCGCGACACTGAGAACGGCGAGCAGGGCGCCACGACGATGCGCTGCATGGCGTGGCGCGACGCGTCGTGGTACGTCTCGATCAGGCGCTGCGTGTCCTTCAGGATCGCCGCCTCGTCTTCCACCACGCTGTCGGGCGGCAGGCCGCCTTGCGAGCGGCCGACGCTCATCGCACCGCGCGCCGCGTGGAAGCGCATGCCGATCGTGTGCGCGGCTTCGATGCTGTCGTCCAGGCGGCAATCGTTCGGGTAGATGTACAGGTGGTCGCTGCTGGTCGTGCAGCCCGACAGGATCAGTTCCGCCATCGCCGTGAGGGTCGACACGTGGACCATCTCGCCGGTCAGGTTCGCCCAGACGGGATACAGGTTCGTCAGCCAGTTGAACAGCTCGCCGTCCTGCGCGGCCGGGATCGCGCGCGTGAGGCTCTGGTACATGTGATGGTGCGTGTTGACGAGGCCGGGGATGACGACGTGGCCGCGCGCGTCGATCACCTCGTCGGCGTCCTGCGGGAGTTCGTCCGTCGGGCTCACCCGTTCGATCACGTTGTCGCGCACGAAGACGGCGCCGTCGGCGATTTCGCGGCGCGCATCGTCCATCGTCACGAGGACGCGCGCGTTCTTGATCAGGAGAGTCTTGCTCATGAATTTTCCACTTTTAATGTTCAACACTGCGGAAACAATGCACGGGCACTGCGGAAACAATGTCGGGATAAAAACACCGCGCCGGCGCACGTCTTGCGATGTGGCCGGCGCGGCACCGACTGCCGGTCAGGGATGCCAAACGCGGACAGTATTCCGTTACGCCACCTCCAGCTCTTTCACCAGCAGGGGCTGCGGCACGTCCTCGTCGTCGTCGTGGACTTCGACGGGGCGGTTCGGCAACACGAGGTTCAGCAGCACGGCCATGATGGCGCCCGTGCTGATGCCCGAGCCGAAGATTTCGTTGACGAAGGCCGGCAGCTTGGCCAGCAGTTCCGGACGCACGCTGACGGCCAGGCCGCAGCCGATCGACACGGCGATGATGAGGCCCGTGCGCTTGTCGTGCTCGACCTTGCCCAGCATCTGCACGCCGGCCGTGAGGATCATCGCGAACATCATGAGGCCGGCGCCGCCCAGCACCGGCTGCGGGATCGTGACGACGACCGCGCCCAGCACCGGGAACAGGCCGGCCAGGGCCAGCATCACGCCGGTCAGCGCGACGACGTGGCGGCTGGCGACGCCGGTCAGCGAGATGACGCCCACGTTCTGCGCAAAGGTCGACATCGGCGGCGCGCCCAGGGTGGACGCGAAGGCGGAACCGACGCCGTCGCACAGCACGCCGCGCTTGAGCAGGGTGCCGCGCATCTTCGTCTCGGTGGCGGCGCCCAGCGCCATGAAGGTGCCCGTCGTTTCGACCATCGTGACGATGTAGGCGAGGCCCATGGCGAGGATGCCGCTGAGCGGGAAGGTCATGCCGAAGTGCAGCGGCTGCGGCAGAGCGAACACGGCGGCCCGGTGCACGCTCGCGAAGTCGACGAGCCCGAGGCCCAGGCAGATGGCATAGCCGATCGCGATGCCGATCACGATGGCGGAGGCCGAGATGATGCCTTTGCCGAACTGGACCAGCGCGACGACGACGGCCAGCACGAACAGGGCGATGCCAAGGTTCGTGGGCGCGCCGTAATCGCCGGCGCCCTTGCCGCCGGCCGCCCAGTCGACGGCGACGGGGACGAGCGACAGGCCGATCATCGTGACGACGACGGCCGTCACCTGGTGCGGGAACAGCTTGCGGATCTGCGGCATGAAGAAACTGCCGACGATCATGACGACGGACCCGGCGAGCGAGGACCCGAGGATGCCCGGCACGCCGTGTTCGAAGCCGATGCTGATGGCCGCGCCGACGAAGGCGAAGCTGGTGCCCATCACGCAGGGCAGGCGGATGCCGATCGGGCCGACGCCCTTGCACTGGATGATCGTGACGATTCCCGAGCCCAGCAGCGCCGCGTTGACGAGGGCGACGATCTGGTCCGCGGGCAGCTTGAGGATGGCGCCGACCACGAGCGGCACGGCGATGATGCCCCCGAGCGCGGCGAGCATGTGCTGGGCCGCGAGAAGGGTCGTGGTGATGAGGGGTGGCCGGTCGTCGACCTGGTACAGCAGATTGTTCATATGTGTCTCCGTCGAATGTTGTCCTGAGCTGCGCGTACCGCAAGCGCGTCGAGTACTTCGAAGTGATGCTGGACAGTGGAGAACAGTCAACCACGGCAGGCAATCCGTGATCCGGATGCAACCGAGGGGCGCCCGGGGCCGGGATGTGGCCGGGAACGCGATGACGTCTCCACAAAGCTTGGTGCCACTCTGCGGCGGCATTTCATGAATTCATGATGCCCATGCGAGACAGCACTGTCAACGAATTTGTATACAGTTTCCGTGCGTATAGAACGCATCGATTTGGCTGCGCCACAGAGCGATGACAGGGTATTTATCTCCGTGCTGTATACAATTTTTCACGTCACTTTTGCGTGGAAATATCAGATGGATGCGCTGCGCCGGCGCCCCTTGATAAGCCGGCTACCGTCCTGATCTAGAAAGACAAGCGCCCCGGCGCGCTCGCCGGGGCGCAGGCACTTGTTGTAATTACTGAAACACATCGGTGATAATCGCGCCTCAGGAGGGAACGCGATGGCGACCATGAAGCAGGTAGCGGAGCGCGCCGGGGTGTCGATCTCCACGGTGTCGCACGTGATCAACAACACGCGCGTCGTCAGCGATGACGTGCGCCGGCGGGTGCTGGGCATCATCGACGAGATGCGCTACATCCCCAGCGCCGTCGCCCGCAGCCTCAAGAACGACAAGACCAATACCATCGGCGTGCTCGTGCCGAACTCGTCGAATCCCTATTTTGCCGAACTGATCCGCTGGATCGAGGATGCGGCGTTCCAGCTCGGCTACAACATCATCCTGTGCAATGCGCATGGCGGCGCGCAGAAGCAGGCGGCCTATCTGCGCCTGCTGATGGAAAAGCGCATCGACGGGCTGGTGCTCGTCGCCAGCGGTGCCGACGATGAACAGGACCTGCTGCTGGGCCACGAGACGGTGCCCATCGTCCAGCTGGAGCGCGCGCTGCCCGGCCTGCACGCCGACCTGGTCCAGGCCGGCCAGGAAGAGGGCGGGTACGCGGCCACGCGCCATCTGATCGAACTGGGCCATCGGGACATTGCCTGCGTGTCCGGCCCGGCCGACCTGCCGCGCACGCGCGAACGCGTGGGCGGCTTCATGCGCGCGATGGCGGAAGCCGGCCTGGCGCTGACGCTGACGCCGGACCGTATCGTGCACGACGAATTCACGAGCGCCGGCGGCCACGCGGCCTTTACGCGCCTGCTGGCCCGGCCGCGGCGGCCGACGGCCGTGTTCGTCACGAGCGACCTGATGGCGCTGGGCGGCCTGTGCGCGGCCGGATCAGCTGCCGTGCGTGTGCCGGCGCAATTGTCCGTCGTAGGTTTCGACGACATCGCCGCCGCCCGTTACGCGCTGCCGCCGCTGACGACGGTGGCGCCACCCAAGCACGACATGGCGTGGCTCGCGATCGAGTTGCTGGCCGATCGCATCCGCGGCGGCCACGCGCCGCTGCGCCGCACGGCGCTGGCCAGCACGCTGGTCGTGCGGGCGTCGACCGCGCCGCCGCAATAAGGCCCCGTCGCGCGTGGGCGGAGGCCGCCCACCCTTGTATCTTGATAGAGTTGATGGTTAGCTACCATCAGCTGAGGTGAAGACCAGCTTGTGCCCACCCTTAAGGCATCGACCTTCGAGTGTAGATTAAGCCCTTCACCTCTCCCACCCCATTGCTGAACACTGGACGGTATCCGAGGGCGCTGACCCTGCATGTACAAGGCGAGTGTGGAGTGGATTAGGGAAATCAATAACACGAGGAAGAGTAATGTTTTATCTTGGCGTAGACGTTTCGAAGAAAAAACTGGACTGCATGCTGCTCAACAGTACGAACGACAAGTTGAAGTCCAAATCGTTATCGAATACGAAGGCTGGCATCGAAGAACTGATC
>NZ_JAXOFN010000063.1:0-7339 GCF_034420155.1 Massilia luteola | reverse complement strand
TTTCGAACACGTTGCGCGGCTCGCCGCGGCCCGGGAAGCGCGCGAAGCGGGTGCCGCCCGTGCCCACGCCCCAGCTGGGCACGGCCACGGCGAAGCGCTGCGCGAGCGCCGTCAGTTCTTCGATATCGCGGCCGCGGCGCGCCAGCATGCCTTTCAGCGCGTCGTAGTCGGCCTGCAGCTGTGCGGCCGCGCTGGCATTCTGTTCGGCCACCAGGCCGGCGTCGATAATCTCTTTCATGTTCCCTGTCTCCTTGACAGCGAAGCCGCCACCATGCGGGCTTCGCTGCGTCTTGCTGCGTAATGGTTTATCGCGGTCAGCGCGTGAATGCCGCCGCGTTGCCGGCGTCGACGTTCAGGATGTTGCCGGTGCTCTTGCCCGATTTTTCGCTGGCGAAGAAGTACACGGCTTCGGCGATGTCTTCGGGAAGGACGCTGCGTTTGAGCATGCTGCGCTTGCGGTAGAACTCTTCGACGTCGTCGGCTTCGATCTTGTTCGACGCCGCGCGCTCTTCCTTCCACTTGCCGTCCCAGATGCGCGAACCGCGGATGACGGCGTCCGGATTGACGACGTTGACGCGGATGCCATGCTCGGCGCCTTCCAGCGCGATACAACGCGCCAGGTGCAGTTCAGCCGCCTTCGCCGTGCAGTAGGCCGATGCGCCGGCCGACGCGACGAGACCGTTCTTGCTGCCGACGAAGATCATGCTGCCGCCCAGTTTTTGCTGCTTCATGATCTGGAAGGCGTTGCGGCTGACGAGGAAGTAGCCGGTGACGAGGATGTCCTGGTTGCGCTTCCAGACTTCCAGCGAGGTCTCGTCCAGCGGCGCGGCCGAGGCGATGCCCGCGTTCGACACGAGCAGGTCGACGCCACCGAAGCGCAGCGCGGTTGCCGACAGAATGCCGGCGACGTGGTCTTCGTCCGTGATATTGGCTTGCACGGTGCCGACGGTGTCCTTGCCTGCCGCCATGACGAGATCCTGCCGGGCCGACTCCAGCGCGTCAGCGTCGATATCGGTCAGCATCACGCAAGCGCCTTCCCGCAGCAACTGGCGCGCCACGGCCTGGCCGATGCCGCCGGCGCCGCCCGTCACGAGCGCGATGCGGCCCGCGAGGCTCTTCGGCTTGGGCATGCGCTGCAGCTTCGCTTCTTCCAGCAGCCAGTATTCGATGTCGAACGCTTCCTGCTCCGGCAGGCCGACGTATTCGTCGACGCCGTTCGCGCCGCGCATCACGTTGATCGCGTTGACGTAGAACTCGCCGGCGATGCGCGCGGTGGCCTTGTCCTTCGCGAACGACAGCATGCCCACGCCCGGGATCAGGTAGATGATCGGGTTGGCGTCGCGCACCTTCGGCGACGTCGCGCGCTTGCAGCGCTCGTAGTAGGCCGTGTAATCGGCGCGGTAATCGCTCAGGGCCTGGTCGAGACCGTTCACCAGGCGATCGAAGTCGGGCGCGGTCGGGTCGAAGTCGAGCACGAGGGGACGGATCTTGGTGCGCAGGAAATGGTCCGGGCACGAGGTGCCCAGCGCGGCCAGCGGGGCAAGGTCGGCGCTGCCGACGAATTCCAGCACCGCGTCGGAATCGTCGAAGTGGCCCAGCTTGTATTCGTCCTTGCTGATCTTCCCGCGCAGCAGAGGCATCAGGCGCGACGCAATGGCGGCCCGCTCCTGCGACGGCAACGGCGCAAATTTGCGGCCACCGAACACCGGCTGCCTGACGTTCGCCGCGAGCCAGTCCTCGGCGCGCCTGATGATCGCCACGGTCGTCTCGTAGCACGACCTGGCGGTATCGCCCCAGGTGAACAGGCCATGGCCTTCGAGGATGATGCCCTTCAGCTGCGGCTGTTCCTGCGACAGTTTTTCCAGTTTCAGGCCCAGGTCGTAGCCCGGACGCTGCCACGGCAGCCAGCCCAGTTCACCTTCGAAGATCTTCTCGGTCAGCGCGCGGCTGTTCTTGCAGGCGGCGATCGCGATCACCGAGTCCGGGTGCATGTGGTCGACGTGCTTGCGGTCGATGTAGGCGTGCAGCGGGGTGTCGATCGATGCGGCGCGCGGGTTCAGGTCGAACGTGCAGTGCGGCAGGTAGCCGACCATCTCGTCCTCGAGATCCAGGCCGCGGTAGCGGGCTTTCAGCGCCTGCAGCTTGTCCATGTACAGGGTCGAAAAGCCGTCCAGCTTGATCGAACCCAGGTCGCCGCCCGACCCTTTCACCCACAACACTTCGACCTGCGCGCCGCTGAGCGGATCGGTCATCGCGATCTTGGCCGACGTGTTGCCGCCGCCGAAATTCGTGATGCGCAGGTCGGAACCGAGCAGGTTCGAACGGTACAACAACAATTCCGGTTCGCTCAGGGTGGCGGCGTGCTGGTCGTCCCAGCGCGACGTGATCGGTTCCTTCTGCTTCGCTTCGCTCATCGTGCCCATCAAAAAGGTCTCCATACGGTTAATCGCTATCGCGCGACAGCGTTCATGTCTCATCCACAACCACGGACTCATTGACCTCCGCGGCATCTAAAACTAGTAAAAGACAGAGCGCTAACCGCTGTCAACGGGCCGGCGGCCGGATTTGGCGCCAATCAGCGAATAATCACCGGATTGATTCGATTGATCGCAGCTGAGCGACAAGCGTGAGAAATAATCATTTGGTTGATTCGCTTTGCGATTGACCATGCGTACATGACTCACTAATCTCTCTCGCACAAATCAGGCCGAACACAAGAACAACGGCCGATGGAGGAGACGATCATGGTGAATCACAAGCGCCGCAAACGCCTGTTGAAACTGCTCGCCGAGCACCAGGCGGCAACAGTCCAGCAGCTGGTGGAATGGCTCAATGCCTCGCCTGCCACTGTCCGCCGCGACATCAATTGGCTCTCGGACCGGAAGCTGCTCGCACGCACGCGGGGCGGGGCAAGGAATCTCGAGCAGAAGAGCCGACAGCACCCGCTGGCGAGCGAGACGTTCGACAACAACATCCAGTGCTTCGCATCGCGCAAGCGGGCCATCGCACGTCATGCGGCGTCGGTGTGCTCGGATGAAGAAACAATCATCATCAACGGCGGCACGACGACGTTCATGATGACCGAATTCCTCACCGACAAACACCTGAAGATCCTGACCAATTCGTTCCTGATGGCGGAACGCCTGCTGGTGTCGAGCCGGAGCGAAATCATCGTGCCCGGCGGCACGATCTATCGTGAACAGAACGTCATTCTCTCGCCGTTCGACAACGACATCACGCAGCACCATTACGCAAGCAAGATGTTCATGAGCGTACATGGCCTGTCGCTGCTGGGTCTGATGGAAGCCGATCCTGTCCTGATCCAGGCCGAGAAGCGGCTGATCAGCCAGACCGAAGAACTGGTCGTATTGGCCGACAGCTCGAAGTTCGCACGCCGGGCCGGCCTCATCCTGTGCGGCCTCGACCGGGTTTCGACGGTGATCACCGATACGGATGTGTCGGACAAAGCGATTCAGATGCTCGAACAGCATGGCATCAACGTCATCGCCGTACCGCCCGACCAGCCGGACGCATATGGATCGGAGCACGACAGCGACGCGCTGTCTTTCGATGGCCAATACGGCTTGAATACCCCAAACATGTTCCACATGGAGACGTTCAATTGAAGATCCAGAAATTCTTGCTCACGGCAGTCGCCTGCGGCATCCTCGCCGGCCTTGGCGGATGTCAGAAAAAGCCCGAAAAGATCCGCATCGCGATGGTCGTGAAAAACCTCGGCAACGGCTTTTTCAACGCAGCCCACATCGGCGCCGACGAAGCGGCCAAGCAGCTCGGGGACGTGGAAGTGATCTATACCGGTCCGACCACGCCCAGCGCCGAAGGCCAGATCGAGATCATCAACTCGCTGATCAGCCAGAAGGTCGACGCCATCGTCATCTCCGCCAACGATCCGAACGCGCTGGTGCCGATCGCGAAGAAGGCGATGCAGCGCGGGATCAAGGTGGTCTCGTTCGACAGCGGCATCGCGCCCGAAGGCCGGCAGATGCAGCTGAACCCGTCGAACGCTGAACTGATCGGCGAAAAGCAGATCCAGATGGCGGCCGACGAAATCAAGGGCGAGGGCGAGATCGCGATCCTGTCCGCGTCGGCGCAGGCGACGAACCAGAACATCTGGATCGACGTGATGAAGAAGGTCCTGCAAAAGCCGGAGTACGCGAAGATCAAGCTGGTGGCCACCGTGTACGGCGACGACCAGTCCGACAAGAGCTACCGCGAGGCGATCGGCCTGCTGCGCAGCCATCCGAACCTCAAGGCGATCATCGCCCCGACGACGGTGGGCATCGTCGCCGCGAGCAAGGCCGTCTCCGACGAGAACCTCGTCGGCAAGGTGTACGTGACGGGCCTCGGCCTGCCGTCCGAGATGGCCGGCCACGTGAAGAGCGGCGCCGTGAAGGAGTTCGCGATCTGGAACCCGATCGACCTGGGTTACGCGGCCACGTACGCGGCCGACCAGTTCGTGAAGGGCAAGGCCGAGGCGAAACCGGGCGCCAGCGTGTCGGTGGGCCGCCTGGGCAGCGTGACGCTCGACGCCAACCGCGAAGCCGCGCTCGGGCCGCCGTACACGTACGACGCGACGAACGTCGACAAGTTCGCGAAGTTGTTCTGAGCCGTACCCCAAGGCCGTCGTTCCCGCGCAGGCGGGAACCCAAGTTTGCCGGCGGATCGCAAGCCGACATTGGATCCCCGCCTGCGCGGGGACGACGGCTCATGCATCGCATCCAGAAACCTGTTCGCTCTAACGTATGCCAGCCACCCAAACCACAAGCCCGCAAACGCACGCCACCCCGGTCCTGCAACTGACCGGCATCAGCAAGCGCTTCAACGGCATCCACGCCCTGAACGGCGTGAACATCACGATCCGCGCCGGCGAATGCATGGCCCTGGTCGGCGAGAACGGCGCCGGCAAGTCCACGCTCGTGAAGACCCTCACCGGCATCTACCGCCCGGACGCCGGCACCATGGCGCTGGACGGCCGTCCCGTGTCGTTCGCGAGCCCGCAGGAAGCGATGGCCGCCGGGATCACGGCCGTGCACCAGGAAACCGTCATGTTCGACGAACTGTCGGTCGCCGAGAATATCTACGTCGGCCGCCAGCCCGTGCGGGCGGGACGCATCGACTGGGCCCGCATCGAGCGCGAGGCCGAAGCCCTGTTCGCGCGCCTGGAAGTCGCGCTGCCCGTGAAGGCGCGCGTGAAAGACCTGTCGGTCGCGCAGCGCCATTTCGTCGAGATCGCGCGCGCCCTCGCCCAGGATGCCCGCGTCGTCATCATGGACGAACCGACGGCCGCGCTGTCGCAGCGCGAGATCCGCGAACTGTATCGCATCATCGAACAACTGAAGGCCGCCGGCACCGCCGTCATCTTCATCTCGCACAAATTCGACGAGATCTTCGAAGTGGCAGACAGCTACACGGTGCTGCGCGACGGCCAGTTCGTGGCCGAGGGCCGCCTGGCCGACATCACCGAACAGGAACTGGTCGCGCTGATGGTCGGGCGCGCCGTGCACCAGGCGTACCCGAAGCTCGAAGCCGAGATCGGCGCACCGCTGCTCGTCGTGCAGAACCTGTCGCATCCCACCGAATTCGACGACGTCAGTTTCACGCTGCGGCGCGGCGAGATCCTCGGCTTCTACGGCCTCGTGGGCGCCGGCCGGTCGGAAGTGATGCAGGCCCTGTTCGGCCTGACGCCGGACGTGCGCGGCGACGTCACGCTGGACGGCAAGCCCGTGACGGCGCGCTCCCCGGCCGACGCGATCCGCCTCGGCATCGCCTACGTGCCGGAAGACCGCCAGCACCATGGCGCGCACCTGACCATGCCGATCCAGCACAACATCACGCTGCCGATCCTGTCGCGCATCGGCTTCTTCCTGCGCGGCCACGGCAAGCAAGAGACCGCGATCGCGCGCCACTTCGCCGAGCAGCTGGAACTGAAGGCCAGCCACCTCACCCAGCACGTGGCCGAACTCTCGGGCGGCAACCAGCAGAAGGTCGTCCTCGGCAAATGGCTCGCCACCGACCCGAAAGTGATCATCCTCGACGAACCGACGAAGGGCATCGACATCGGCTCGAAGGCGGCCGTGCACCGTTTCATCGGCCAGCTCGTGGCGCGCGGCCTGTCGGTGATCCTCGTGTCGTCCGAACTGCCGGAAGTGCTGGGCATGGCCGACCGCATCGTCGTCATGCACCACGGCCGCGTGCAGCGCGAATTCCTGCGCGCCGAGGCGACGCCGGAATCGGTGGTCGCCGCCGCATCGGGCCTGGCCCTGGACAACACGCGCGCAACGGAGGCCGCATGAATCTTCTGAAACAACGCGAACCGCTGCTGGCGGCGATGGTCGTGCTGCTCGTCGTGGCCGTCGGCCTGAAGGAACCTGCATTCCTTTCCGCCGACTCGCTGGCCAACGTCGTCACCGACAGCACGCTGCTCGTGATGCTGGCGCTGACGCAGATGCTCGTCATCGTCACGCGCGGCGTCGACCTGTCGGTCGCGTCGAACCTGGCGCTGTCCGGCATGGTCGCGGCGATGCTCGGCGCCCACTACCCCGGCCTGCCGCTCGCGCTGATCATGCTGGCCGCCGTCGCCGTCGGCCTCGGGCTCGGCCTCGTCAACGGCTGGCTGATCGGCCGGCTGGAACTGCCGCCGATCGTCGTCACGCTCGGCACGATGAGCGTCTACCGCGGCGCCGTGTTCGTGCTGTCGGGCGGCGCATGGGTGTCGGCGCACCAGATGCCGGCCCACTTCATTTCCTTCCCGCTCGACCGCCTCCTGGGCCTGCCGCACCTCGTGTGGATCGCTGCCGCCGCTTTGGCCGCGATGGCCTGGGTGGCCCGCAGCACCCGCTTCGGTCGCGACCTGTACGCCATCGGCAACGCGCCGCAATGCGCGGGCTACATCGGCATCCCCACCCACAAGCGGCTGCTGTGGACGTACGCGCTGTCCGGCGCGGTGGCGGGCCTGTGCGGCTACCTGTGGGTCGCGCGCTATGCCGTCGCCTACACGGAAATCGCCTACGGCTTCGAATTCACCGTGATCGCCGCCTGCGTGATCGGCGGCGTCTCGATCGGCGGCGGCGTCGGCACGGTGCTCGGCGCCACGCTGGGCGCCCTGTTCCTCACCGTGATCGGCAACGCGCTGCCGGTGCTGCAGGTGTCGCCGTTCTGGCAGAGCGCCCTCACGGGCCTCGTCATCCTCGTCGCCGTCCTGATCAACGCCCGCGGCGCCGGCCGCCGCAGCCGCCAGATCCTGCCGCTGCACGGCACCGCCGCCCCAACCCACCGGAGTGCCGCGTGAACCCGACCACCACGATGCAAACTGAAAAAA
>NZ_JAXOFN010000062.1:0-7404 GCF_034420155.1 Massilia luteola | reverse complement strand
TTTTTTCAGTTTGCATCGTGGTGGTCGGGTTCACGCGGCACTCCGGTGGGTTGGGGCGGCGGTGCCGTGCAGCGGCAGGATCTGGCGGCTGCGGCGGCCGGCGCCGCGGGCGTTGATCAGGACGGCGACGAGGATGACGAGGCCCGTGAGGGCGCTCTGCCAGAACGGCGACACCTGCAGCACCGGCAGCGCGTTGCCGATCACGGTGAGGAACAGGGCGCCCAGCGTGGCGCCGAGCACCGTGCCGACGCCGCCGCCGATCGAGACGCCGCCGATCACGCAGGCGGCGATCACGGTGAATTCGAAGCCGTAGGCGATTTCCGTGTAGGCGACGGCATAGCGCGCGACCCACAGGTAGCCGCACAGGCCCGCCACCGCGCCGGACAGCGCGTACGTCCACAGCAGCCGCTTGTGGGTGGGGATGCCGATGTAGCCCGCGCATTGCGGCGCGTTGCCGATGGCGTACAGGTCGCGACCGAAGCGGGTGCTGCGGGCCACCCAGGCCATCGCGGCCAAAGCGGCGGCAGCGATCCACACGAGGTGCGGCAGGCCCAGGAGGCGGTCGAGCGGGAAGGAAATGAAGTGGGCCGGCATCTGGTGCGCCGACACCCATGCGCCGCCCGACAGCACGAACACGGCGCCGCGGTAGACGCTCATCGTGCCGAGCGTGACGACGATCGGCGGCAGTTCCAGCCGGCCGATCAGCCAGCCGTTGACGAGGCCGAGCCCGAGGCCGACGGCGACGGCGGCCAGCATGATCAGCGCGAGCGGCAGGCCGGGGTAGTGGGCGCCGAGCATCGCCGCGACCATGCCGGACAGCGCCAGGTTCGACGCGACCGACAGGTCGACGCCGCGCGTGACGATGACGAGCATCTGCGTCAGCGCCAGCATCACGAGCAGCGTGCTGTCGGTGACGACGTTGGCCAGCGAGTCGGCGGAAAGGAATGCAGGTTCCTTCAGGCCGACGGCCACGACGAGCAGCACGACCATCGCCGCCAGCAGCGGTTCGCGTTGTTTCAGAAGATTCATGCGGCCTCCGTTGCGCGCGTGTTGTCCAGGGCCAGGCCCGATGCGGCGGCGACCACCGATTCCGGCGTCGCCTCGGCGCGCAGGAATTCGCGCTGCACGCGGCCGTGGTGCATGACGACGATGCGGTCGGCCATGCCCAGCACTTCCGGCAGTTCGGACGACACGAGGATCACCGACAGGCCGCGCGCCACGAGCTGGCCGATGAAACGGTGCACGGCCGCCTTCGAGCCGATGTCGATGCCCTTCGTCGGTTCGTCGAGGATGATCACTTTCGGGTCGGTGGCGAGCCATTTGCCGAGGACGACCTTCTGCTGGTTGCCGCCCGAGAGTTCGGCCACGTGCTGGGTGAGGTGGCTGGCCTTCAGTTCCAGCTGCTCGGCGAAGTGGCGCGCGATCGCGGTCTCTTGCTTGCCGTGGCCGCGCAGGAAGAAGCCGATGCGCGACAGGATCGGCAGCGTGATGTTGTGCTGGATCGGCATGGTCAGGTGCGCGCCATGGTGCTGGCGGTCTTCCGGCACGTAGGCGATGCCGAGGCGGATCGCGTCGGCCGGGGAGCGCGCCGTCACGGGCTTGCCGTCCAGCGTGACGTCGCCGCGCACGTCCGGCGTCAGGCCGAACAGGGCCTGCATCACTTCCGACCGGCCGGCGCCCACGAGGCCGTAGAAGCCGAGGATCTCGCCGCGCCGCAGCGTGAAACTGACGTCGTCGAATTCGGTGGGATGCGACAGGTTCTGCACGACGAGCAGCGGTGCGCCGATCTCGGCTTCGAGCTTCGGGTACGCCTGGTGCACGGCGCGCCCGACCATCAGCGCGACCAGTTCCTGTTCGGTGATGTCGGCCAGGCGGCCCTCGGCCACGAACTGGCCGTCGCGCAGCACCGTGTAGCTGTCTGCCACTTCGAAGATCTCGTCGAATTTGTGCGAGATGAAGATGACGGCGGTGCCGGCGGCCTTCAGTTGTTCGATGATGCGATACAGTTCGCGGATCTCGCGCTGCGACAGCGCGGCCGTCGGTTCGTCCATGATGACGACGCGGGCATCCTGGGCGAGGGCGCGCGCGATCTCGACGAAATGGCGCTGCGCGACCGACAGGTCTTTCACGCGCGCCTTCACGGGCAGCGCGACTTCCAGGCGCGCGAACAGGGCTTCGGCCTCGCGCTCGATGCGGGCCCAGTCGATGCGTCCCGCCCGCACGGGCTGGCGGCCGACGTAGATATTCTCGGCGACCGACAGTTCGTCGAACATGACGGTTTCCTGGTGCACGGCCGTGATCCCGGCGGCCATCGCTTCCTGCGGGCTCGCGAACGACACGGGACGGCCGTCCAGCGCCATGGTGCCGGCGTCCGGGCGGTAGATGCCGGTGAGGGTCTTCACGAGCGTGGACTTGCCGGCGCCGTTCTCGCCGACCAGGGCCATGCATTCGCCGGCGCGGATCGTGATGTTCACGCCGTTCAGGGCGTGGATGCCGTTGAAGCGCTTGCTGATGCCGGTCAGTTGCAGGACCGGGGTGGCGTGCGTTTGCGGGCTTGTGGTTTGGGTGGCTGGCATACGTTAGAGCGAACAGGTTTCTGGATGCGATGCATGAGCCGTCGTCCCCGCGCAGGCGGGGATCCAATGTCGGCTTGCGATCCGCCGGCAAACTTGGGTTCCCGCCTGCGCGGGAACGACGGCCTTGGGGTACGGCTCAGAACAACTTCGCGAACTTGTCGACGTTCGTCGCGTCGTACGTGTACGGCGGCCCGAGCGCGGCTTCGCGGTTGGCGTCGAGCGTCACGCTGCCCAGGCGGCCCACCGACACGCTGGCGCCCGGTTTCGCCTCGGCCTTGCCCTTCACGAACTGGTCGGCCGCGTACGTGGCCGCGTAACCCAGGTCGATCGGGTTCCAGATCGCGAACTCCTTCACGGCGCCGCTCTTCACGTGGCCGGCCATCTCGGACGGCAGGCCGAGGCCCGTCACGTACACCTTGCCGACGAGGTTCTCGTCGGAGACGGCCTTGCTCGCGGCGACGATGCCCACCGTCGTCGGGGCGATGATCGCCTTGAGGTTCGGATGGCTGCGCAGCAGGCCGATCGCCTCGCGGTAGCTCTTGTCGGACTGGTCGTCGCCGTACACGGTGGCCACCAGCTTGATCTTCGCGTACTCCGGCTTTTGCAGGACCTTCTTCATCACGTCGATCCAGATGTTCTGGTTCGTCGCCTGCGCCGACGCGGACAGGATCGCGATCTCGCCCTCGCCCTTGATTTCGTCGGCCGCCATCTGGATCTGCTTTTCGCCGATCAGTTCAGCGTTCGACGGGTTCAGCTGCATCTGCCGGCCTTCGGGCGCGATGCCGCTGTCGAACGAGACCACCTTGATCCCGCGCTGCATCGCCTTCTTCGCGATCGGCACCAGCGCGTTCGGATCGTTGGCGGAGATGACGATGGCGTCGACCTTCTGGCTGATCAGCGAGTTGATGATCTCGATCTGGCCTTCGGCGCTGGGCGTGGTCGGACCGGTATAGATCACTTCCACGTCCCCGAGCTGCTTGGCCGCTTCGTCGGCGCCCGTGTGGGCCGCGTCGAAGAAGCCGTTGCCGAGATTTTTCACGACCATCGCGATGCGCGTCTTTGCGGGCTTCTTCTGGCCGCAGCCGGCGGTGCCGGCCAGGATGCCGACGGCCGCCAGCGCGACGAACAGGTGTTTGGGCTTCAATGCGCTGCCTCCAGTTGCGAATCCAGCCGCGGGTCGAGCTGCGCGTCCAGATGGAACAGCGCGGCCGACTGCAGGTCGAACTGCGGGTTAAAAAAAGGTGCACCGACGTTCGGCGCCACTTCGTCGGGTTCGACGGTGACGACCTTGACGCCGTATTGTTCGAGCGTCTGGACGGCTTTCTCCGAGACGCCCGTGTCGGTAATGACGGTCGAGACGCGATCGAGGCCGCACAGGATCAGGCCCGCCTTGCGCGCGAACTTGGAACTGTCGGCCAGCACGATCAGTTCCTCGGCCTGGCTGATCAGGCGCTTCTCGGCCTGGATCAGGAGCGGGTCCGCTTCCATCAGCCCGAGCAGCGACAGGCCGTAGACGCTCATGAACATCTTGCCGGCGTAGTGGTGCTGGGTGATGTCGTTGTCGAACGGCGACAGGATCACGTTCTGCTCGCGGTAGACCTTCCCGCCGGGGACGATGATCTCGTTCTCGCTCGATACGAGCAGGCGCTCGGCCATCAGGAACGAATTGGTCAGGATCTTGAGGTGTTTGTCGGCCAGGAATTCGGCCATCATGAACGTCGTCGTGCCGCCGTTGATGATGATCGTTTCGCCCTCCGCGCACATGCCGGCCGCGTGGCGCGCGATGGCCCGCTTGCGCGCCGCATAGCACTGGATGTTGTTCTGGAACGTTTCGCTCGACAGCGGGAACTGCCGTTTCTTCGGCAGTAAATTCTCAGCGCCGCCACGGGTGCGGGTGAGCAGGTTGCGGGCTGCGAGCCAGCTGATGTCGCGCCGGACCGTCGCCGGTGACGCGTTGAGCCATTCGACGAGCTGCTGGACCGTCGCCGTCTGATGCTCGGCGAGCAGTTTCAGCAAACGCTTGCGGCGTTTGTGATTCACCATTTGTCTCCTCCTAATGCCGTCTGTTTTTGTGATGCGGCGGAACAACGTCATGCCGAAGGCCGCGTTGTCTGGGAAAAAGAGTAAAGAGGAGTTGCAACGCCGTCAATCGTTAAATGATCAAGCAATTGATTATTTGGGCGCGGTGTGGCGCTCAAATGCGCGTTTCGATCAACCGGATGATTAAATCGCTCTTGCTCACGATCTTGATCGGTTCTGCGTTGACACTGCTCGGCCCGCTGAATTCTACTGTGCCCGGATGCCGTGACCGTGGATCGCCGCGGCGCGGGTGAAGGAGACGGGATCGCCGTCGAGCGACTACACACAACGGATATATGGAGATTTTGATGGGTGCAATGACGGGTGTAACAGATGAGGCGAAGCGCAAGGAACCGATCGCGTCGCGCTGGGACGACCAGCACGCCGCCACGCTGAGCGAGCCGGAACTGCTGCTGTACCGTTCCAACCTGCTCGGTTCGGACCTGCGCATCACGAATTTCGGCGGCGGCAATACGTCGGCCAAGATCGCGATGACCGATCCGCTCAGCGGCGCGCAGGTCGAGGTGTTGTGGGTGAAAGGGTCGGGCGGCGACCTGGGTTCGATCAAGCTGGACGGCTTTTCGACCCTGTACATGGACAAGCTGCAGGCGCTGAAAGCCCGCTACCGCGGCCTGGATCTCGAGGACGAGATGGTCGGCTACCTGCCGCACTGCACGTTCGACCTGAACCCGCGCGCCGCATCGATCGACACCCCGCTGCACGCCTACATCGACCGCAAGCACGTCGACCACATGCACCCGGACTCGGTGATCGCGATCGCCGCCTGCAAGAACAGCCGCGCGCTGACCGAGAAGATCTTCGAAGGTGAACTGGGCTGGCTGCCGTGGCAGCGTCCGGGCTACGACCTGGGCCTGAAACTGGAAAAACTGTCGCAGGAACAGCCGCAGCTGAAGGGCATCATCCTCGAAGGCCATGGCCTGTTCACCTGGGGCGATACCGCCAGGTCGTGCTACGAGACGACCGTGGCGATCATCAGGCGCGCCGAGGACTGGCTCGCGGCGAACGTCAGGCAGCCGGTGTTCGGTGGCCGCAAATTTGCGCCGTTGCCGTCGCAGGAGCGGGCCGCCATTGCGTCGCGCCTGATGCCTCTGCTGCGCGGGAAGATCAGCAAGGACGAATACAAGCTGGGCCACTTCGACGATTCCGACGCGGTGCTGGAATTCGTCGGCAGCGCCGACCTTGCCCCGCTGGCCGCGCTGGGCACCTCGTGCCCGGACCATTTCCTGCGCACCAAGATCCGTCCCCTCGTGCTCGACTTCGACCCGACCGCGCCCGACTTCGATCGCCTGGTGAACGGTCTCGACCAGGCCCTGAGCGATTACCGCGCCGATTACACGGCCTACTACGAGCGCTGCAAGCGCGCGACGTCGCCGAAGGTGCGCGACGCCAACCCGATCATCTACCTGATCCCGGGCGTGGGCATGCTGTCGTTCGCGAAGGACAAGGCCACCGCGCGCATCGCCGGCGAGTTCTACGTCAACGCGATCAACGTGATGCGCGGCGCGAACGGCGTCGACGAATACGTCGGCCTGCCGGAGCAGGAAGCGTTCGACATCGAATACTGGCTGCTGGAAGAAGCGAAGCTGCAGCGCATGCCCAAGCCGAAGAGCCTCGCGGGCCGCATCGCTGACGGGCGGCGCCGGCGGCATCGGCCAGGCCGTTGCGCGCCAGCTGCTGCAGGAAGGCGCATGCGTGATGCTGACCGATATCGACGCCGAAGCCCTCGACGGCGCCATCCAGGATCTCGTGAAGGTCGCCGGCAAGGACAACGTGGCGACCGTGCAGGCGAACATCACGAGCGAGGACGAGGTGGGTGCGATCCTGGCGGCGAGCTGCTTGCGCTTCGGCGGCGTCGACCTGCTCGTCTCGAACGCCGGCATCGCCTCGGCCGCGCCGTTGGACGAGACCTCGCTGGAAGTCTGGAAGCGCAACCAGGACATCCTCGTCACCGGCTACTTCCTCGTCAGCCGCAACACGTTCCAGATCATGAAGCAGCAAAAGCTGGGCGGCAGCATCGTCTTCGTCGGCAGCAAGAACGGCCTCGTGGCATCGGCCGGCGCGGCCGCCTACTGCACCGCGAAGGCGGCCGAGATCCACCTGGCCCGCTGCATCGCGCTGGAAGGCGCCGAGCATGGCATCCGCGTCAACGTCGTCAATCCGGACGCCGTCATCCGCGGTTCGCGCATCTGGGATGGCAAGTGGAAGGAAGAACGCGCCGCGTCGAACAAGATCGGCGCCGACGACGTCGAAGAGTTCTACCGCAAGCGCAGCATGCTGAAAAAGAGCGTGTTCCCGGAAGATATCGCGGAAGCGGTGTACTTCTTCGCCAGCGAAAAATCGGGCAAGAGCACCGGTAACGTGCTGAACGTCGATGCGGGCAACGCGGCAGCGTTCACGCGCTGATTGCTCGCCAGTCCATGCGGGCTGGGTTACTATTTACAAGATGAGCGGCACCGCCGGACGCGGTGCCGCCGACGACAGGAGACAGGAATGACGACCCTCATCGACGCCGGACTGGTGGCCGACCACAACGCCAAGATCGCCCCCCGGCTGCAGGCCGACTATGACGCGCTGAAAGGCATGCTGGAACGCCGCGGCAGGGATATCGAAGAACTGACGGCGCTCGCGCAGCGCTTCGCCGTGGCCGTGCCCAGCTGGGGCGTGGGCACGGGCGGCACCCGCTTCGCGCGCTTCCCGGGCCGCGGCGAGCCGCGCAACGTGTTCGAAA
>NZ_JAXOFN010000061.1:0-9102 GCF_034420155.1 Massilia luteola | reverse complement strand
ATGGCCGTGATAGGTGCCTGCATGCGCAAGCTGGCCCACCTGTGCTTTGGTGTTGTGCACTCAGGCAGGCCATATGACCCGAATTACGCCATGTGAGGCTTGACGCGCAAGACGGTATCTACGATGTCGTGCTTACAGCGAGGTTACTTCATCCACAAGCGCATCGAGTCCCACGCACGCCCGAAGATCGACGCTTCCCGCACTTCTTCCAGCGACACCACCGGCAGCGCCAGCAGCGGCTTCCCGTCGACCATCATCTTCAGCGTGCCGACGCGGCTGTTCAGGGCCAGCGGCGCGACCAGCGGATCCTTGCGCTCCAGGACCGGCTTCATCTTCTGGGCCACGCCCTTCGGCACGGTCACCCACACGTCGTTCGGGAAGCCGATCTTCACGTTCGACCGCGAGCCCTTCCAGATTTCCGGCGTCAGGATCGCCTGTCCCTTGGCGTACAGCTTGACGGTGTCGAAGTTCTGGAAGCCCCAGTTCAGCAGCTTCTGGCTTTCCGCCGTGCGGTTGCCGTCCGACGTGGCGCCGGACAGCACGGAGACCAGGCGGCGCTCGCCGGCAGGGCCGTTCGGGCGGTGCGCCGACGCGATCATCGAGAAGCCCGAGGCTTCGGTGTGGCCGGTCTTGAGGCCGTCCACGGTCGGGTCCAGCCACAGCAGGCGGTTGCGGTTCTGCTGCTTGATCTTGTTGTACGTGAATTCCTTGATCGAGTCGATCTTGTAGAACTGCGGGAAGTCCTGGATCTCGTGCGAGGCCAGGATCGACAGGTCGCGCGCGGTCGAGTAGTTCTCGGGGCTCGGCAAGCCGTGCGGGTTGGCGAAGTGGGTGTTCTTCATGCCCATGCGCTGGGCCTCGCGGTTCATCAGGGTGACGAAGGTCGCTTCGTCGCCGGCCACGGCTTCGGCCAGCGCCACCGCGGCGTCATTGCCGGACTGGATCATCAGGCCGTACAGCAGGTCCTGGATTTTCACGGGGGTGGCCGGGTCGATGAACATCTTCGAGCTGCTGCCGTCGACTTTCCACGCATGCACCGAGACGTTGACCATCTGGTCCAGCGTGATCTTCTTGTCGCGCAGGGCTTCGAAGACGACGTAGGCGGTCATGACCTTGGTGAGCGACGCCGGTTCGATGCGCATGTCCGGGTCTTGCGACGCGATGACCTGGCCGCTGGTGGCGTCCAGCAGGAGCCACGAACGGGCTGCGATTTGCGGGGCCGGCACCTGCTGCGCATGGGCGGCCGACATCAGGAGGGCACTGGCGGCGAAGGCCGCGATTAACTTTTTCATGGAAGGCAAACGAGAGGTGAACAGGAGATGACGCGATGGCAATGCCGGTAAACATTGCCTTGAAAGAAGATCGCATCATTATAGGCCAGCGTTCGGCTCAAATGTCACGCCGCCACAATTGCGCGACAAGATTTTTAATGTGGACGAGCTTGCGGTGAAAAAAATGGTCGGCGCCGGGAATCACCGTCACGGGGATGTCGAGCGGGCGCGCCCAGTCGAACACGTGCGTGAGCGGTATCGTATCGTCAAGTTCGCCGTGGATCAGGATCGTGTCGGCCGGGACCGCCGGCACCGGCCACTTGCCGGCGGCCGTGCCGACCAGCGCCAGGCGCTCGGCCGGGCGGCCTTGCTGGATCAGGCGTTGCTGCAACTGGGCCTGGACGAAGGTGCCGAACGAAAAGCCGGACAGCGCGTACGGCAGGCCCGGATACTGTTCGATCATGTGGTCGAGCATGATCTCCATGTCGTCCACTTCGCCGCGGCCTTCGTCGTGCACGCCTTCCGACTCGCCGACGCCGCGGAAATTGAGGCGCGCCGTCGCGTAGCCGAGGCCGACGAAGGCGCGGGCCAGCGTCTGCGCCACTTTATTGTCCATGGTGCCGCCGTACAGCGGGTGCGGGTGCGCGACGAGGGCGATGCCGCGCGGTGCGCCTTCCGGTTCGTCCAGCAGGCATTCCATCTTGCCGGCGCGGCCGGTCAGGTAAAACTTGTGCGAATTCTTGTTCATTGCGTGCGTCGGCCTCAGATCTTCAGGCGCTCGACCACCTCGCCCTTGACGAGGTGGCGTTCGATGATTTCGTCGATGTCGGTCGTGTCCACGTAGGTGTACCACGTGCCCTGCGGGTAGATCACCACGACGGGGCCTTCCTCGCAGCGGTCCAGGCAACCGGCCTTGTTGATGCGCACCTGGCCCGGCCCGTTCAGGCCCAGCTCCTTGACGCGCTTCTTGGCGTGCTGCTGTGCGGCCTCGGCGCCGCTCTTGCCGCAGCTGGGGCGGCAGTCCTTGCCTTCGCGTTCGTTCAGGCAGAAGAACACGTGGTGTCGATAAAAGGGTTTGTCGTCGTTCATGTCGTTTCCGGATGAGTTGGCGGCCGCGCCGGCGCCGTCGCCCGCTATGATACGCCCTAATCAGGGCCGGTTCAGCCGATGCGACGGCAGCAGCAGGAACCACAGCGCGAGGACCGGCCAGGCCATGCCGAGGAATTGGGCGGCGCCGTTGAAATTCAAAAATTTACCCTGTTGCCAGGCCTGCAGCGTCGAGACGAAATACGGGTTCGCGGGAATCGTGTTGACGACGATGAGCGACAGCACGAGCGTCACCACGGCCAGCCGGCGCTGCGCCACCTGGGGCGCGAACGCGAGGCCGGCCAGCATGATCAACCCGATCAGGAAGCCGCCTTCCGCGCCCGGCGTGACCCAGACGAAGGCGTTGTCCGGCGCGAAGAACAGCGAGCTCGCGAGCGTCTTGACAACGATGCCGACGAGGATCAACGCCAGCATCAGCGACAGCCTTGGCGCGCTGCGGCGCGTGAGGCACAGCAGGGTGAGGGCGGCGCCCGTCATGCCGCACGCGGTGATGATCGTCTCGGACAGCCAGTACTGCTCCACGCTCATCGGCACGTCGCCGCGCAGCAGCGTCACCAGGTCGATGTCGGTGTCGAGCCAGTTGGACAGCCATTCCGACAGCAGCGGCAGCACCTGGCCGTTGCCGAACAGGTAGTTCTGCGGGTAGACCTGGGCCAGCGGCCACAGGGCGATGAGCACCAGGCCCTGGCTCGCGTGCGACGCGAACCAGCGCTGGCGCAACAGATATAAACGGCTGCGGTCCACCAGCATCGGCGCGAACCAGGCGCCGAGCAGCGCCCCGGCCAGGCAGCCGGCCGCATTGGTCAGCAGGTCGAGGTTCGACGGCACGCGGCTGGGCAGGTAGTTCTGCACGGCCTCCATCGTCCCCGACACGAGCAGCCCGACGGCGGCGGCGACGAGCACGGCCCACATGCCGCGCACGCGCGGGTGCAGCGCCAGCACGATCAGGACGCCGAACGGCATGTAGCCGACGACGTTGACCAGCACGTCGAAACCGGTCCACCAGCGCGGCATCTGCAGGTTGAGGAAGGCGAACGGCGACAGCCCGCTGCTGCGCCAGCCGGAGAACGGGAACCAGCTGGCGTAGACGATCAGCAGCAGATAAGCCAGCAGCGCCGCGCGCGCCACCGGCGAGGCGCGCGGGCCGGCGTCGTCTTCCGTATCGGTCATCGTCGGTCGATGTTCAGTGTGCCCAGCCAGGCCACGATGTCGGCCGCGACGGCGTCGGTGCTGGCCGCGAGGGCCCGCGCGCCGCCGGCCGCGTCGGCGCTGGTCGCGGGGCCGGACTGGCGGAAGCTGCGCTGGTCGACGAGCGTATGGCCCTGGAACACGGAGGCGCGCACGGCAACCACGCCCGTGCTCCGGCTCACGCCGCCGAAGTCCTGGATGAATTCGTCGACGTCGATGCGCAGCAGCGGAATGCCGATCGACGCGTCCGTTTCCGACAACACCCGCGCGCCGGCCTGCGCGAGCCGCGTCTTGAAGCGCTGGGTCAGCAATTGCAGCGGATTCGCGGTCCAGCGGCTGTTGGCATAGGTGCGCGCCTGCAGCGGGTCGGCATAACTGAGGCGGTAGAACATGCGCTCGTTGTCCAGGGCGCTCGAGCCGGTGACGTCGGTGACGACCACCGGACCGAGCGTGCCCTGCGCGGGCGCCTGCGCGCTCGCGGGGGTGGCCGGGCCGAAGTCGAACTGCGTGGTCGGCTGGCCTTTTTGCGAGGCGCAGCCGGACAGGATCAGGGCCAGGGCCGCGGCGAGAAGGAAGCGGGTCGGATGCATGGTCGCTGGATTCCTCATTGGGTCGGGGGGACGAAACCGGGTTCGCCCGGGCCGGGTTCGGCCGCCGGTGCGCCGAACAGGATGCTTTGCGGGCGCTCGCCCAGGTTCGTCACGGTGCGGCGCACGGCGCGCAGCGACGTCTTGGCTTCGTCGGCCATGTCGACCACGTGCGGCAATGTCTGCAGCTCGAGGTCGGACGTCACGCCGCCCAGCGAATCGATGGCGGTGCTGGCGCGTTCGAGCGGGCCGCCCGGCGCCTGCAGGCTCGTCGCGAGGCGGTCGTAGTTACGCACGGCGGCGGTGGCGCTGGTCGACAGGTCGTTCACGGAACCCATCGTGCGATCGAGTTTATCGGTCAGCGCGGGCAGGCGCGCCAGCGTGGGCTGCAGCTGGCCCGGGATCTCGGCATACGCGGCGGCGGCCTTGTTGATGCTGTCGAAGGCGCCGGTGATCTTGTCCTGGTTTTCCTTGCTGAGGACGTTGTTCAGGCTGTCCGTGATGCGCTCCGTCTTTTCCAGGATCGCGAGGCCGCGCTTTTCCAGCTGGTCGAGCAGGCCGGGACGCAGCGGAATGCGCGCCACGTGCTCCTTGTCGCTTTTCAGCAGCGGGGAACCGGTGCGGTCGTCGTCCAGCTGGATGAACGCGATGCCCGTCACGCCCTGGTAGCCGAGCGAGGCGAAGGTCGTCGTCGTGACGGGCGCGCCGTCCTCGATCGACAGCTTGATGAGGATTTGCCCGGTCACGCGCGGGTCGAACACGATGTCGTCCACGCGCCCCACTTCCAGGCCGCGGTAACGCACGGCCGCCTGTGGATTCAGGCCGGGGATGGTCTGCGTGGTGACGATCTCGTACGGATGCGTCTTGGTGCGGTCGCGGTTCAGCCACAGGCCGACCAGGATGGCGGCCACCAGCAGCGCGACCGTGAAGAAGCCCGTCATGAGGGCATACGATCTGTTTTCCATGTCAGTCTTCCGACTCCTTTCTTGCGATGCGCTCTTCCAGCACTTCCAGCGCCCGCTGGCCGCGCGGCCCCAGGAAAAAGTGTTTGATGAAGGGGTGAGGGACGCGCAGCACGTCGCAGGACGGGCCCACCGCGATCACGTGCTTCTCCGCCAGCACGGCGATGCGCGACGACAGCGCGAACAGCGTGTCCAGGTCGTGCGTGACCATCACCACGGTCAGGTGCAACTCGCTGTGCAGCGTCTGGATCAGCGCCACGAAGGAGTCCGACAGGTCCGGGTCGAGGCCCGCCGTCGGCTCGTCGAGGAACAGCAGTTGCGGCTCGAGCGCGAGCGCGCGCGCGAGGGCCGCCCGCTTGATCATCCCGCCCGACAGGTCGGACGGCATCTTGTTGGCGTCGCCCGGACCGAGTCCCACCATGTCCATCTTGAGCAGCACGGCGTCGCGCACGACGTCCTCGGGCAGGGCGCGCAGCTCGCGCAGCGGCAGCGCGATGTTGTCGAACACGGTCAGCGCGGAATACAGCGCGCCCTGCTGGAACAGCATGCCCCAGTGGTTGCGCATGCGCTGCAACTGTTCCGGGCTGGCGCTGCTGACGTCCTCGCCGAACACCCTGACGCAGCCGCTGGACGGCCGCTCCAGGCCCAGCATCTGGCGCAGCAGCACGGTCTTGCCGGTGCCGGAGCCGCCGACGATGGAGAGAATTTCGCCTGCGTAGATGTCGAGGTTCAGGTCCTGGTGCACGACGGTGCGGCCGAAACGCGTCCACAGGTTGCGGATCTGGACGACCGGCGGCCCGACGTCTTCCTCGGGCTTGCGGTTCAATTGCTGCGGCGGGCGCTGGGGCTTTTCCATCAGAAGCCCACCCCCGAGAAGACGATCGCGAACACGGCGTCGGCCAGGATCACGACGGTGATCGCCGTGACGACCGACGTCGTCGTGCCGCGGCCCAGGCTTTCCGTGTTCGGCTTGATGCGCAGGCCGAAGTGGCAGGACACGAGCGCGATCAGCATGCCGAAGGCGACGCCCTTGCCCAGGCCGATGGTGTAGTTCACGATCGGCACGGCCGACGGCAGCTTCTGCACGAAGTAGCGCATCGTCAGGCCCAGTTCGATCTTCGCCGAGACCATGCCGCCGATCAGGGCCATCGCATCCGTCCACACGACCAGCAGCGGCATCGCCAGCGCGAGCGCGAGCACCTTGGGCATGATCAGGCGGTAGCCGTGCGAGATGCCCATCACGAGCATCGCGTCGAGTTCCTCCGTCACGCGCATCACCCCCAGCTGCGCCGTGATCGACGACCCGGAGCGGCCCGCGACGAGGATCGCCGCGAGCAGCGGGCCCAGTTCGCGGATGATGCTCATGCCGAGGATGTTGACGAGGTAGATGTCGCCGCCGAACATGCGCAGCTGCTGCGCCGACAGGTACGAGAGCACCACGCCGATCAGGAAGCCGACCAGCGCCGTGATGCCGAGCGCCTGGAAGCCGGAGTGGTAGACGTTGGCCGAGATCTCGCGCCACGGCCCGGACAGCGGATGGCGGATGAAGCGGCCGATGTCCTGCACCACCTGGCCGATCAGGGTGATCGCGCCGCGCAAGTGCTCGAAGAAGGACAGCACGCCGTTGCCCAGCGTGATCACCCATTGCAGGCGGCTCTTGCGGGTGCGCGGCAGCGCGATGTGGCCGGATTTTTCGATGCGCTCGAACAGCTCTTCCTGGCGCGGGTCGAGTTTCAGTTGCTCGGGGCGGCGCTTGCCCCAGGAACTCCAGAACAACTGGGCGCCGATGTGATCGAGGCTGGCGATTTCGGACAGATCCCAGGCGACCGGCTTGCCGGCCAGGGATTTCATCGTCTTTTCGATGTCCTTGAAACCGCGCCGCGAGAACGCGTGCACTTGCCATACGCCGCGCGCCACCACGGATTGCTCCGCACCCGTGGTCCGGCGCTCCGGACTGGGATGCTCGATGGTTAATGTTGGCGCATTTTCAATCTGCATTGCGGCAGTGTAAAAGAGATTCGCGACTGCCGCCACCAGCGTTACGCTTGCGTGCCGCAGAGCGTACGCTGGCGCACATTGGCGTGCGCTCACGTGGCGCGCTCACGTGTTTACGCAGCCAGGTGCCGCACCTGGCGTTCGGGCGCGGCGGCCGGTTTGGGTTGCGCGCCCTTGTCCTTGGTGGCCGGCTTGTGCGCGCTGCCCGCGTAATCGCTCGCGACCAGGGCCGCCGCTGCGCCGGCCGGCATCCCGCGCAGCTGCAGCCAGGCCTGCACCAGTTTCGCGAGGCGGTCCAGCGCGATGCGGTGGGTGGCGTCGAGCTGCGTGTACATCCAGTCGGAAAAGGCCATGAAGCTGGCGAACGGGCTGTCGCCCAGCAGGACCTCGATCGTGTGGGCGAAGCGGCCGGAGTTCGCGACCAGGTCCCAATAGCGGGCAAAGCGCACGAGCCGCTGCATGGTGGGAAAGTCGATGCGGTCGGTGGCCAGCACGGTGTATGGCGGATACGGGTCGTACACCATCTTGTAGGGTGCCGTGTGGCGGATGATGGGCGTGCCGCGCAGGCGCTTGAGGATGCCGAACTGGATCTCGTGCGGGCCGAGCGCTACCAGCTGGTCGAAGCCGCGCGCGAACGATGCGACGTCTTCGCCCGGCAGGCCGGCGATCAGGTCCACGTGCAGGTGCGCGTGCGAGTGCGTCGTCAGCCAGCGGATGTTGTCCGCGGCCTTGGCGTTGTCCTGGCGCCGGCTCACGAGGGCCTGCACGTCCGGATTGAAGCTCTGGATGCCGATCTCGAACTGCAGGGCGCCGGGCGGGAACTTCGCGATCGTTTCCTTCAGCGCTTCCGGCAGGTGGTCCGGCACGAGTTCGAAGTGGGCGTAGACCGGATCGCCCGGATCGGCCGCGATCTTATCGAGGAAGAACTGCATGATGCGCTGGCTCGTCCTGACGTTCAGGTTGAACGTGCGGTCGACGAATTTATACAGGCGCGCGCCGCGCCGGTACAGCGTCTCCATCTCCGCGAGGAAGGCGTCGAGCCCGAACGGCCACGCCGTCTTGTCCAGCGACGACAGGCAGAACTCGCACTTGAACGGGCAGCCGCGCGACGCTTCCACATAGATGGTGCGGTGGGCGATGTCTTCGTCCGTATAGAGTTCGTACGGCAGGCGGATGTCGGCCATTGGCGGCTGCACGCCCGCGTGCACCTTCATGATCGGCTTGGGGCCACGCAGGATGTCGCCGCACAGCTTGGGAAAGGTGATGTCGCCCCAGCCCGTGACGACGTAGTCGGCCAGGCGCACGATCTCTTGTTCCCCGGTCTCGTGCGACACTTCCGGGCCGCCCAGCACGACCGTCACCTCGGGCGCCACGCGCTTGAGCATGGCGACGACCCTGGTCGTCTCCTCGACGTTCCATATATAGATGCCGAAGCCGACGATCCGCGGCTGCTTGGCCAGCAGGCGTTCCACGACCTCGGTGGTTTTTGCGCCGATCACGAATTCCATCAGGCTCGTCTGCTCTTGCAACGCGCCCATATTGGCCAGCAGGTAGCGCAGCCCGAGCGAAGCGTGGGCATAGCGGGCGTTGAGGGTGGCGAGCAGGATGGTCATGGCGATGCGGGTAGGACGGCAAAGCGTCCATTGTACGCTGCCACGGTTCGCCAGGCGTGCGGGCCTTGCGGTCTGTTTTCGACGCTGGTATCATTCGGTCCCTCGTCGAAAGCGAAACGAACTTTAACGGTTCTGAACGCTTCGAAGAGGAAGAAAAGAAGTTGACGAACATTGCGAAGCACGGCATAATCTCACTTCTCTGCTGCTGACGAACAAAACGATTCGCAGATGCAGCAAGGCAGTACCGAATACAGTTCTTTAACAATCAACAGTCGATAAGTGTGGGCGTTTGATGAGGTGCCAGCAGTCACTAGTGAATAACTAAGGGGCTGCTGAATGCTTAAATTATCAAATGTTCACGCAAAAGAAATACGTTGCT
>NZ_JAXOFN010000060.1:0-12243 GCF_034420155.1 Massilia luteola | reverse complement strand
ACCACCGCCACTTCCTCGCCGACCCGCGGTAGGCGAATATTTCCGAACCGACTGCCCGCGCCGGGCGACATGATGCGAAGCCAAGGAGAACTGTTCTCGTCGTAATTGCCCAGCCTATCCCAGTGGAACTGGACCCTGACGCGCCCGTAGCCATCGGTGTGGATCTCGGCCCCGTCAGGTCCGACGACGATGGCTGTCTGGATGCCGGGATAGGTGCAGGGCTGGCTGTTGTAGTTGCGGCCCGGGCGCCACTGAATATCTTTGCGCACGCAGCGGAACGTGTTCTCGTAGTTCGACGGCGCGCCCGGTCCGGCCTGGTAGTTGTTGCTGGCCTCGTGGTCGACGGACAGGATCAGGTAGTCCCGGTCGGCGATGCTGGGGTGCGGCGCCTCGTCCCACCTGGCGGCCTGCAGCTCGGCGCTGAAGTGGCCGCCGAGCTTGAAGAACCGGCCCGGCTGGGCGGTCCGATCGTTGCCGCGCGCTTCGAAATATTGGGTGTTCGCGTCGCGCTCGCCCATGCGCCGGTAGGCGAGCTTTTCGCCGTCGTCGTGGGTGCGAAAACCGTACGACCCAGTGTTTTCGTAGACCTCGTATGGATAGACGTCGCCCTGGTTGTTGAGGGATTCGGCGGTCGAACGCTGCACAATCGGGTTCTTGTAGTCGAAGCTGGCCAGGGTCGTCTGGCCGGAACCGATGCGGCGCACGGGGCTCCATTCGCGGATGCCATCGTCTTCGAGCGAGCCGGCCTTGTCGCGGAACGGAATTGCGGCGGAATCGTCGCTCCCGGTCGGATCGATCGGTTGCACGAGCGTGCTTCTATCGGTGAGCCAGAGCGTGTGTCCATCGGCCCGGTGCTCGTACCAATACATCAGCCCAAGTGCCTCCCAGCGGCGATGCAAATGGTTGTAGTCGGTCTCGTCGTACTGGTTCGCACAGGTCAGCCGCGGATCGTCGTCGATGATGTGCGTCCGCCAGTCGGCCTGGCGGTAATGGGCGAAGGTAAGTTCGGTCAGTTCGATGACGCTCTTGCCGTGGAACGATACGTTGTCCTTGCGCAGCCTGGTGAATGCCAGCCACGGTTCCAGCACCATGCGGTAGAACGCGAAACCGCCGTCGGCGCGCACGAAGCGGAATTCGGTGACGTAGCCGTTGAAGTAACGCAGAGAGCCGTCTTCGCGCACGACGGAAATCGTCACCATCCTGGCCATCATCGCCTTCAGGGGAATTCGGGCGTCGTCCGACAGGAGTTCGGCTTCGACGCGAAAGCAGCGTGAGACTTCTTCGCGCGCGGTCATCCGGTTCGGCAGAAGGATCGCTTCCGGTCCATCATCGAGGGGGAAGTCCAGGCGCATCAGGCGGTCGTGCTGGGCATTGTGACTGAACGCCGACAGCGCAGCGCCCGCCGCGATCGCTTGGTTTCCATCCATGTGTTGCCTCCGAGCGTTTTTAGGTATCTGATTTCCGTCGGTAAAGGTACTCAACAGGACGGCGAGTAACCTTGATCAGCAGCAAGAACGCATCCGGGAGAGTGAATGCGGTAGCAAACGCCGATTTGCCCAGCTTGATGGTTCCGGATACGGACCGGTGGGGCGTACTAAACCAATTACAGCCGGGCCGCCGGTGCCACGCCCGTCGCCAGCCGGAGAACGGAGCGGATATCCGGCCGGCTTGCCTTGCCTTCCGTGCCCGTCAGGAAGGAATTCCAGCCCAGGCGTTTCCGATCCTGCCCTTTGGTCCTCAAGGTCAGTGGCTTGAGGCACGGCTTGTCCAGCAAGAGCCTGACTTCATACTGGATGGCGGGCACGGCAAACAGGCTGACCATGTCCTTCAATGCCGCGTGAGACCGGCCATGCGGCAGGAAGGCCGTCGCCGTTTCCTCATCCAGCGGGCCGATATGGAGGCGGACACGCAAGTCGTTGCGCCACGTGCGCGTACCCAGGGCGGCGCCGAAGCCGAGGGTGGGATCGGTGACGCCAAGCGTGCTGCGGATCGTCGCCGGCAGCGGATCCCAGGCGCCGACGAATTCTTCGAGACGCACAGGAACGCCGAAGTAGTCGCCCAGCACGCGTTCCACGGTCGAGGCGGCGATCGGGCGCGTCCGGAGCAATCCAGCGTAGAAGGCGGCGACCTCCGACGGAATCGAGTCGAAGGGCCGGGATGGCCCGAAACTGGCGGGCCGAAGACCACCCAGTGCGGTCAGCAGCGGCAGCAGATCGTCCCGGGCGCGCGTATCCAGGCCGTGTTCGACACGGTATTTTCCCCACGCCTCGTAGAACAGGCCGACGGCGCGATTCGAAAACAGATCGATGAACGGCTTCCAGCTTTCGTCGGTGCCGGGGCCCGTCCTGGCGGCCGCGCGTTCGGTGTCGTGCAGGGGCAGGGTGCCGCTTGCACCAAGCAGTCCGATGAATGCGGGGGTGATGTGAATGCGAGGTGCCCCGGCAGCTTGCGCCGATTCGACCCGCATGCTTTCGATCTCGCTCGCCGGAAAAGCCAGCGACAGGCTGTTACGAAAGCGCAGCACTTCGTCGAATGCCTGGCGGTACGGGATGCCCTGTTGGCGCAACATCCGCACGAGGATGTTCAGCAGTTGCGCGAACCGGTAGCGGTACGGCGCCGCGAGCAGGCGCTCGATCATGACAGGGGCATGCTGCCGCTTCGCGGTTTGCATCGGCACAGTTCCTCCCCGGTTTGATGCGACAGGATCACCAGCTCGATAAAGCTGTTCATCTGAACGTATAGCGCAAAGAACTGGTCGATGACCTGCACGAACAGGTGCAAGCCGGCGCCGACGAAAGCTTCTTCGTCGATCGTCAGGCGGACTTCGGTCCCGTGCGCGAGCGACGACCCGCGCTTGTGCCTGATCCACGCGGTCGCCTCGGCATGTTCGAGTCCGACGACGCCGGCGATCTGCCGCCGCGATACCGCCGATCCGGTGAAGTCGTACAAGGCCAGCATCTCGCGCAGGCCGTCAGCCCCTTCTTGCGCCAGTGAGTGATGGTTGAGCGTCAGGTGCGAGATGAGGCGCCAGTGGATGCCCTGGCCATTCGCCAGGCGATGGGGACGCGTGGGCCGGCGCAGAAAACCTATCCGCACGCCCTGCGTCGTGCCGGGAATGGACAGGTCGCCGTCGGCCGACCCGCATTTCAACAGGGAGGGCAAGTCGCGGTTGGTGCAGGTGAGGTCGATCGACAGCGTCGTCTGCTCGACCGCGAGCGGCTCGCCGCCGGTATCGACGAGCGAGATGACTTTTTCGTGGCCGGGGCTCGTGACTGCCAGCGTATCGTCATGGCGCACTATCCAGTAGCGCCCCTTGTGCGCATCGCTTTCACCGTGCCGGAGCGCATAGAAGGGGCGAAACTCGATCGGCGCGATGTTCTTGCCCGCCTGCCGCACCATGTGGACCCGGTCGACCGAATACACTTCGTACCCCGCCGCATGGGCGGAATGCGCAAGCACGCTGTATTCGGCGGTCCGTTGGTCGTACCGGATCGGGACTGCCGGTTGACTGAACAGGTTGACGACAGGGGTGCAGCCGGTGAGCAGGCTGTGTACCGACAGGCCGGCGAGCATCCTGGCCTGGTCCGAGCCCGGCGGTACGCCCGCCAGCGCCAGGTGCAGCGTGAAGCGCGTGCAATCCGGTGGAAGCCGGGCGCGGAGGGCGGCCAGGTCGATGTCGACGAAGTTGAATTTCTCCGGAAAGGCGAAATACTCCGCAAGAATCCGGTAGGCGCGGTGCGAGCGGGCATCGAACGGGATCAAGGCGTCGTCGTCGGTGAAGCCGACCGCGGCGATCGGTATCGCGGCGAGCGGTACCCATGCACCATCCGCGCCTGCCTGGACGTAGGCCGATACCGTGCGCATGAACAGCGCATCGCGCAACGCCGCGCGGAACGATGCGTCGCCGTCGAGATAAATCCGCAAGGGTGCCGACGTGCTGGTGGACACGGGGGACGTGAATTCGATACCGATGGCCGCCGCCACGCCCGGCGCGAGCCGGGTCGACGACGGCGCGTGGATCACCGCATCGAACCAGGCGGACGTAATGGCGGCCGGAGACGGCGCGACCTCATAGGCGGTCTGGAATTTGCAGTGCACGTCGCGGACGGGCGCGGACTCGAGCAGCGTCCCGCGCGGGAATGCCGCGGTGCCCGGGTCGGCGTCCTGGGCGGCCGGGAGGAAGCGCACGATCGCGCACGACGGGAACGGCCTGAGATAGTGCGGAAACAGGAGATCGAGCAGCGCCTCCGTGAATTGCGGATAGGAGTCGTCCAGCCGCTTCGACACCCGGGCGCACAGCAGGGCGACGGACTGGATCAGCCGTTCGACATGGGGATCGTCGCAAGCCTCGCCGCCGAGCTGCAGCTTGGCCGCGACCTTCGGATAGCGCTCGGCATATTCACGGCAAAGCTGCCGCATGGTGACGAGCTCGCGTTCGTATTGGGCAAACAGTTCGTCCATGGTGTCGTGTCTAAGGAGCGCTGCGTACGCTCTGGATCGAATAGCGCTGGAGCGACGGCTGGAACACGGCGTTGAACTGCATCGGATCGGCCACCGGCGCGTTCTTGAGTTCGGCGGTGATCACGAAGTCGACCCGGTTGATGGCGCCTTTCCTGGGCTGCAACGTCGCCGTCACCTTGTACAGCCTCGGTTCGTGCCGTTCGATCGCCTGGCGGACCGCGGTGCAGATGCGTTTCTGGTCCGTGTCGCTCGTCATGCACATGCCGGCGAAATCGATCAAGCCATAATTCGCGACCGATCCGCTGACCGCGGGATAGCTGGCCAGCATCTCGGGGAGCACGGCGGACCGGGTATTGAGGAGCGCTTCCAGGTCGCGGGTAATGCTTTCCTTCCACGCGTCGCCCTTCCGGGCGGGCGCGCGGGATTCGCGGCGAGGGGCATCGTCGTCGGCGTCCAAACGGTCGAACAATCCCGGCGTGAAACTCTGCATACTGTTTCCTTTCAAGCCGTCTCGAAGCGGAGGAAGCGTCATTATTGCCGTCTGGTCGAAAACAAAATTGCGTCCTGTCAACAGACCCGGCGAGGAGCACGGCGGTCGAGGTTGATGCGCCAGATCAACAATCTCCGCGCAATGCCCGCCATGCTTTCTGGAATGAACGTTGAACGAGGAGGATGCGATGAGCTTGGGAGCGAAGATCTTGTGGTCCGAAGGGCTGACGCTGGGCCCCCAGCATTTCCAACGACAGGACCTGTACCACGAGACACGCCTGCTCAGGATGGCGTCGGCGCTCAATCCGAACTTCTGGGGTGTCCGTCTGCTGCAATGGAATATGGATGGGCTCGGGCACCACCTGCTCGAAGCGCAGGCCATGTCGCTGATTTTCCAGGATGGGGAAGTCTACGAGGCACCTGCGACGGACCTGTTGCCGGTCCCTGTCGACCTGACCCAGCTGCCCCAGGAAACCAACACCTTCACGATCTACGCCGCGCTCCCGACCATCCGGCCGCACGGCGCCAACGCGGAAGAGGGCGGCCGTTACGTATTGGCCGAGTCCGAGACTTCCGACCTGTTCAGCGACGCGGTGCCGATCGACGTGCCGTTCCTGAAGAAGCGCGTCCGGCTTCTGACGCACGCCGACCCTCGGGATGGACACGTCAGTTTTCCCGTGCTGCGCATCCATCGCGATCCGCGCGGCGGCTTCGAGGTCGATCCGGCGTTTGTCCCGCCGTGCGTGGCGATCGGCGCCGCCCGCCCGCTCCAGCAACTGCTCGACGGTTTGATGAGCGCACTGACGGCCAAGATCGTGTCCCTCCACAACGCGCACCGGAAGACGAATGCGGCCACCTTCGAGGTGCATGCGGGCGATATCACCTCGTGGTGGATGTTGAACATCATCAGCACCGCGAACGCGTCCCTGCAACATTGCGCGCGGTCGCGGGTGCAGCATCCCGAGGCCCTGTACGAGAAGCTGCTAGCGCTCGCGGGCGGATTGATGACGTTTTCGGACCGGTACGCGACGGTGGACCTGCCGGCCTATGTCCACGCCGATCCGGGCGTCACGTTCGCACAGCTCGATGCCGTGATTCGCGACCTGGTGGATACCGTCATCTCGGCCAGGTACTTCATCATTCCGCTCGTCGCCGAGGACAATCGGCGCACGCACTACCGGGGCACCCTGGATGCGTCGAAGCTGACCCCGGAAACGCAGCTCTGCCTCGCCGTGAGCGCGGACATGCCGGCGCTCGAACTGGTGGCGGCCGTGCCGGTCAGGTTCAAGGTCGGATCGCCCGACGACATCGAGCGGATCGTGGCGTCGGCATTGCCCGGCATCGCGTTGACGCACATGCCGCAGGTGCCGGCGGCGGTGCCGGTGCGTCCCGATACCTATTACTTCTCGGTGTCGACCAAGAACGGGCTCTACGAAAATGCGCTGAAAGCGGAAGCGATCGCGATCTATGCCCCGGCCGGGATGCGTGAACTGAACATCGAATTGATCGCGTTCACGCAGTAATCCCGGTGCCTCGTCACCCGCGCATGCGCTTGTGCAGGCGCGCGAAGCTGATGGCCGCGCCCAGCAAGGCGATGGCGGCGGCCGCCGCGAGGGCGTAGCTGGTGCCGTGGTGCTCCGACAGGACGAGGCAGCCGGCCACCAGCGCGGCGCCGCTGGCCTGGCCCGTCAGGCGCGCCGTGGCGACGATGCCACTCGCGCCGCCGGCCCGTTCGCGCGGCGCGCTGCCCATGATCGCTTTCATGTTCGGCGCCTGGAACAGGCCGAACCCGGCGCCGCAGACGGCCATGCGCCACGCGATGTCGATCGTGCCCGGCGCGTCCGGCATCCACAGCAGCGCCAGCATGCCGGCGCACAGCACGAGCAGGCCGATCCCGGCCATCAGGCCGGACGGGTAGCGGTCGGACAGGCGGCCCGAGATCGGTCCCATGATGCCGACCAGGACGGGCCAGGGCGTCAGCAGGAAGCCCGTCTCCACGGGCGAACGGCCGAGCACCTGCTCGAAGTGGAAGGGCAGGGCGACGAAGGCCAGGCTCTGGACGGCGAACGTGCACACGGCCGTCAGCGCGGACAGTGCGAACAGCGGCCGCGCCAGCAGGTCGGTGGGCAGGATCGGCGCCGCGTGGCCGCGCTGGCGCCGCAGCAGCAGCGCGAAGCACGCGAACGTGCCGGCGGCTTCCAGGCCGAGGCGGACGGGCGGCGCGCCGTGGGCCGCGTCGCCCAGCAGCAGGATCAACAGGCCGAACGCGCCGGCATTGCATAGTGCCGCGCCGGCGTCGAAGCCGTGCGTGGCACCGTGCGAACCCGGCGCGTTGTCGGGCAGGACCCGGCGGGCGAGCACGAAGGCGGCGGTGCCGATCGGGACGTTGATGGCGAACAGCCACGGCCACGAGGCGAACGCCAGGATCATCGAGGCGATCGTGGGCCCGACGGCGAACGCCACCGCCACGACGAGGGCGTTCAGGCCGAAGCCCTGGCCCTGCTGGCGCGCCGGATAGATGGCGCGCATCATGGCCGTGGTCACGCCCATCAGGGCGCTCGCGCCGAGACCCTGCAGCAGGCGCGCGGCCACGAGCAGCGGCAGGCTCGTCGCCAGCGCGCAGAACAGCGACGCCAGCGTGAACAGCGCCAGGCCGCACGTCGCGACGCGCCGGTAGCCGATGCGTTCGCCCAGCGCCGCGAACGGCAGCAGGGTGGCGACCATCGCCAGCTGATAAATGTTCACGATCCACACGGAGGCGGCGGCGCCGGCGTGCAGCTGGCGGGCCAGTTCGGGCAGGGCCGTGTTGGCGATCGCCGTGTCGAGCGATGCCATCGACACGCCCGTCATCAATGCCGCCATCGCCCAGCGGCGGCGCGCCGGCGGCAGGCCGTCGGCCGGGAGTGCGGCGGGTTGCGGCGTCACGCCGGGGGCGGCTCCGCGGACAAGTACAGTCTCGCTCATCTCAATCCCTGACGACGCCCGACGGGCCGACGCGCTCGGCGTTCGGCACATCCGAGATGCGGATGCGGATCAGGTGGCGGCGCTCGTCCGTGTAGGTCGTGCGGCCGTGCAGCATGTTGTGGTTGTCGGCCAACATCAGGGTGTCGGTCGGCAGCTGGTCCTTGAAGCGCACGGCCTGGTGCTCGGCCACGTCGTTCATCAGCGCCAGCGCGGCGCGCAGCTCGGGCGTTTCCAGGTCGGGGCGGGCGGCGAGGCCCTTCATGATGGAGTCGTAGCGCCAGCGCATGGTGAAGCGCGTGCCGGGACGCGTGGCCGGCCCGAACACCAGCGCCACGTTCACCTCGACGTTGTTGTCGCCGGCCGCGTAGATGGCCGGAACGCGGAACGGCACCGGCGTCGTGCTGAGCAGGTCGAACGCCTTGCGGCCTTCCTCGGTCTTCTGCAGTGCCAGGTAAATGTCTTCGCCGTCGACCAGCAGCGAGTGGCCGCCGTCGCAGCGTGCTGCGTTTACCACGTACAGGATGAACTGTTCTTCGGGCATCGGGTAGAACGACGAATCGGTGTGCATGTCGGCGCTGCCGATGCGCTCGGAAAACGTGGTGAAGCGGCCGTCGATTTCTTCGAGCGGGCGGGCGCGGACGTCCCAGGCCACGCGGCCCGTGCGCTGGTCCGTCGAGGTCGGGTAGCCGAGCATCAGCGTGATGGCATACAGGGCGGCATTGCGGCGCTCTTCCGGCAAATGCGCCAGTCCCAGGTCGTACAGCACGACGCCGTGCGCATTCAGGCCGCGGACGCCTTCCGTCAGATGGGCCAGGGTCGGGACCCGGGCCAATTCCTTGCGCAATTCGATTTCGTCGGGATGCGCATAAAAACCGTTGTTATTAAAACCATCGAAGCGATTCGACAATATGTCAAAAATGGAATCCAGATCCGAGTTCCAGGAAAAAGCCAATTTTGCAAATGCAACCTTGCCAAGATAAGAAATAGAGGTAAGCATGAGGAGCTCCAGAAGTTGCCCGAAGGAAAGATCCGTATTCTAAAAGATATCAGGACTACGTATCGTTGTTTTTGTGTCTTAAAATAACTTTATTTCAAAAATATAAGTAACGATCGGACTGTCGCAAAAACTCGACAAGAATGGAAAAGGAGGATGTGTAGACATCTCGCGTCGGTTATCATGGTTGATGTGTGGAAACATTGTAACATGAAGGTCAACATTTCAAACGGTCACCATGAGATATTTATCAAGCCTGCGTCTTGCTACGAAATTGGGAATTGCATTTGCCGCCGTGCTGGCGCTGACTGCACTCGTCGGTGCTGTCGCGATCTGGCAGCTAACACAAGTGAATGACATCTCGATGAAATTGTCATCACACTGGATGCCAAGCATCCGTGTCATCGAAGACATCAAATCGCAGCTCGCCCGTATTCGCACCCGCGAATTGCAATACATCATTTCCAACGAACAGTCGGAAATGGATAAATACGACAAGGTCATCGCAAAAGACCTGGTCGATCTGCACAAGATGCAGGACGACTATGTGAAACTGCAGGAATCGGCCGAAGAAAAGCAGATGTATACGCAACTGCTCGAGATGTGGGACCGCTACATGATCGAGGACGGCAAGATCCGTGCGGCGGCGCGCGCCGGCGACGACGCGCTGGCCAAGAAGCTGATCCGCGGCGAGTCGAACAAGCTCATCGTCGCGCTGCGCGGCCACGTCGACAAGATCGTCGACATGTACACGGAAGGCGGCCGCGCGGCGGCGGTCGAGGGCAATGCGCGCTACACGGCGTCGCGCGTGTGGATCCTGTCGCTGGTGCTCGGCAGCGTCGTGCTGGGCGCGGCCGGTGCCGTGTTCATCACCGGCTGGCTGATGCGCCGCCTGGGTGGCGAGCCGGATTACGCCACCGAGATCGTCACGCGCATCGCCGCCGGCGACCTGTCGGTGCGGGTCGAGACCCGTGTCGGCGACCAGGCCAGCCTGTTGTACGCGATGAAATCCATGCGCGACAACCTGGCGAAGATCGTCGGCGACGTGCGCGGCGCGACGGCGACCATTTCCCAGGCCTCCGACGAGATCGCCGGCGGCAATCTCGACCTGTCGTCGCGCACCGAGCAGCAGGCCAGTTCGCTGGAAGAGACGGCCGCGTCGATGGAAGAGCTGACGTCGACCGTGAAGCAGAACGCCGAGCACGCGGGCCAGGCGAACGCGCTGGCCAGCACGGCGGCGGGCATCGCCCAGAAGGGCAGCGCCGCCGTGGCGCGCGTCGTCGACACGATGGGCTCGATCCACTCGTCGTCCCAGAAAATCGTCGACATCATCGCCGTCATCGACGGCATCGCGTTCCAGACCAATATCCTGGCGTTGAACGCGGCCGTGGAAGCGGCGCGCGCCGGTGAGCAGGGCCGTGGTTTCGCCGTCGTCGCGACGGAAGTGCGCAACCTGGCCCAGCGTTCGGCCGCGGCCGCGAAGGAGATCAAGGAATTGATCGGCAGCTCCGTGCAGCAGGTCGAGGCGGGCAACCTGCTCGTCAGCGAAGCCGGGACGACCATGAACGAGGTGCTGAAAAGCGTCGAGCGCATGGATGCGATCATGGCCGAGATCAGCCATGCGAGCCGCGAGCAGAGCGCCGGTATCGAACAGGTGAACCAGGCCATCACGCAGATGGACACGGTGACCCAGCAGAACGCCGGCCTCGTGCAGCAGGCCGCCCATACGGCCCAGAGCCTGCAGGAGCAGGCGGCCGCGCTGGACCAGCTGGTCAGCGTGTTCCGCCTCGACGCGTTCGATGCGCCGCGCGAGTCGGAGCACTACATGGGCCATGGACGGGTGCCGGCGCTGGCGCGCGCCTGATCCACGCCTTCTCACGAAAAACGGCAGCCCGCGGGCTGCCGTTTTTGTTTGCGGGAGCGCCGGAGCGCCGGCCGCCGGCCCGCGCGGATCAGCGCATCTCGCCGATCATCTTTTTCAGCTTGCCCGAATCGGCGCAGAACGCACGGATGCCTTCGGCCAGCTTCTCGGTCGCCATCGCGTCTTCGTTCAGCATGAAGCGGAACGTCTTCTCGTCGAGTGCGATCTTGTCGATGTCGGCGTTCGCGTCCGTCACCAGCTTGCGCTCGACCGTGCCTTCGGTATCGGCCAGCTTTTGCAGCAGGTCCGGCGAAATGGTCAGCAGGTCGCAGCCGGCCAGTTCCAGGATCTGCGACGTGTTGCGGAAGCTCGCGCCCATCACCTCGGTCTTGTAGCCGAACTTGCGGTAGTACTGGTAAATGCGCTTGACCGACTGCACGCCCGGATCGTCCGCGCCCTGGTAGTCGGTGCCGGTGGATTTCTTGTACCAGTCGTAGATGCGGCCGACGAACGGCGAGATCAGCTGCACGCCGGCTTCGGCGCAGGCCACGGCCTGGCACAGCGAGAACAGCAGCGTGAGGTTGCAGCGGATGCCCTCTTGCTCGAGGATCTCGGCGGCGCGGATGCCTTCCCACGTCGACGCGATCTTGATCAGCACGCGCCCGCGGGCGATGCCGGCGGCTTCGTACAGGGCGATCAGTTCGCGGCCCTTGGCGACCGTCGCCTGCGTGTCGAACGACAGCGCGGCGTCGATTTCGGTGGACACGCGGCCCGGCACGAATTTCAGGATCTCGGTGCCGAACGCGATCAGGAGACGGTCGACGATTTCCTCGGTCGACGCATGCGGGAAGTCGGCGATGGTCTTTTCCAGCAGCGGACGGTATTCCGGCTTCTGGACGGCCTTCAGGATCAGCGACGGGTTCGTCGTCGCGTCCTGCGGCGCGTAGGCCTTGATCGACTGGAAGTCGCCGGTGTCGGCCACGACGGTGGTGTACTGCTTGAGCTGTGCGAGTTGGTTCATGATGCGCGCGAAATGAAGAGTAGGCGGTTATTGTATCTGGAATGTAGGGCGGGCCCCCGCGGCGGCGCGTGACGTTCGCGTCAGGCCGGCCGGCGCGTGGGCACGGGGTGCCCACCCTTGTATCTTGATAGAGTTGATGGTTAGCTACCATCAGCTGAGGTGAAGACCAGCTTGTGCCCACCCTTAAGGCATCGACCTTCGAGTGTAGATTAAGCCCTTCACCTCTCCCACCCCATTGCTGAACACTGGACGGTATCCGAGGGCGCTGACCCTGCATGTACAAGGCGAGTGTGGAGTGGATTAGGGAAATCAATAACACGAGGAAGAGTAATGTTTTATCTTGGCGTAGACGTTTCGAAGAAAAAACTGGACTGCATGCTGCTCAACAGTACGAACGACAAGTTGAAGTCCAAATCGTTATCGAATACGAAGGCTGGCATCGAAGAACTGATC
>NZ_JAXOFN010000059.1:0-13330 GCF_034420155.1 Massilia luteola | reverse complement strand
GATCGTATGCGGTATTAGCGTAACTTTCGCTACGTTATCCCCCACTCTTGGGTACGTTCCGATATATTACTCACCCGTTCGCCACTCGCCGCCAGGTTGCCCCGCGCTGCCGTTCGACTTGCATGTGTAAAGCATGCCGCCAGCGTTCAATCTGAGCCAGGATCAAACTCTTCAGTTTAATCTCTGTTTTTGTCGATTTCTCGACAGATCGCTCACTCAAAATACTGACCGCTACTCATTGCTGAGCAACGTATTTCTTTTGCGTGAACATTTGATAATTTAAGCATTCAGCAGCCCCTTAGTTATTCACTAGTGACTGCTGGCACCTCATCAAACGCCCACACTTATCGACTGTTGATTGTTAAAGAACTTGGTATTCGGTACTGCCTTGCCGCATCTGCGAATCGTTTTGTTCGTCAGCAGCAGAGAAGTGAGATTATGCCGTGCTTCGCTTAACTCGTCAACCCCTCGTCTGTTTTGTCGCGCCGTCGTTTCCGACTCATTTCATTGCGCTGCAAAACAGGATGCGCACTATAACAACGGACGGTCCCGCGCGCAAGAGGCGTTGCGCGATCGCCACTTTTCCCCATCGGTCATTTCAGTTGACGTTTAGGCAATAATCGTCGAGTATTACCCATACCGAGCTAGAAATCATATCAATCCCCCAAGGACACCGGTGACTCTCGACGCCAACCAGATCCTGGCTCTCGCACCCGATCCCGCTTCGGCCAGGGCCGGCAGCCAGCTGGCGGCGCCACGGAACTGGTCGAATCTCGGCGGGAGCGATGCCGCGCTGTGGGGCGAATGCCAGGGCAGCGGCAAGACACCGTATCGCACCCAGATCGACCTCGGCGGCCCCGCCTTCAAATGCACTTGCCTCAGCCGCAAATTCCCCTGCAAGCACGGCCTCGGCCTGTATCTGTTGCGCACGGCCGAACCCGCGCTGTTCGGACAGATCGAACAACCGGCCTGGGTACGCGACTGGCTGACTGGCCGTCAGGTACGCCAGGAAAAGAAGGGGGCAACGATGACCGAATCGGCCTCGGAAGCCGCGACGGCCGCCGCCGCCCAGGCGCGCAGGCGCGAAGAAAAGCGCGAAGACAAGGTCGGCGCCGGCCTGCTGGAACTGCAGACCTGGCTGCACGACCTGGCGCGCGAGGGTCTCGCGTCCGTGCGCTCGCGCGGCCAGGGCTTCTGGGATGCGATCGCCGCGCGCATGGCCGACGCCCAGGCGGCGCCGCTCGCGCGCCGCTTGCGCCGCGCCGGCAGCATGTTGTACCAGTCGGGCCTGCGCAATGCCGAGTGCCTCGTCGCGCACGAACTGGCGTCGCTCTATCTGCTGGCCCAGGCGTGGCAGCGCATCGACCAGCTGGCGCCCGCGCTGCAGGCCGACGTGCGCGCGCTGCTCGGCTGGACGATGGGCCAGGACGACGTGCTGCGCCAACACCCCGTCACGGACCGCTGGCGCGTGCTGGCCCAGTGCACGTTCGACGACGAGCGCCTGCGCGTACGGACGACGTGGCTCCACGGCGCCGGCCACGCGCGCTGGGCCCTGCATCTCCAGTACGCGGTCGGCACCCAAGGCTTCGAACAGCAACTCGCGCCCGGCACGGAATTCGACGGCGACCTGTGCTTCTATCCGAGCGCCTACCCGCTGCGCGCCCAGATCCGCAGGCAGGACGAGGCCCGCCCTCTCGCCAACGGCGTCGAACCCTGCGACCTTGACGGCCTGCTGGGCACCTATGCGGAGGCCCTCGCCGCCCAGCCGTTCCTCGAACGCCATCCCGTGCTGCTGGGCGGCCTCGTGCCGGACCACGCGGACCACGGCGTCGTCCGCGATACGCAGGGCCGCCGGATCGCCCTGCATCCCGCGTTTCGCCATCCGCTGCCCCTGCTGGCGTTGAGCGGCGGCCATCCGCTCACGGTATGCGGCGAATGGGATGGCCGCATGCTGCTGCCGCTGAGCGTCTGGCACGAGGGACGCCTGTACAACATCGACAGCGACTTCATGACATGACGAGGCACCGATGAACGACGATGCCCGCCAGCTGCAGCAGCTCCTGAAAATCGGGACGGCCAGAGCCGGCCGCTCGTTCGCAGCCCTGGCCGCGCCGCTCGATGCGCTGCTGCCCCGCGATACCGCCGCGGTGCCCGAAGCGGCATTATGGCTGTCGCTCGGCGCGCTCGACCTGTGGGAGCGCAGCGGGTTCGTGACGCCCGGCGAGCCCGCGCCGACGCCGGCGCCGGCCGCCGCGCCCGACACGCAGCGTTCCTGCCCGCTCCGTGCGCAGGCCGTCCTGGCCGGGCTCCTGCGCGACCTGCATCCGGCCGGCCTGGAGGCCGAGTGGCTGCACCTGCTGCGCCGTCATGGCGGCCGCCTGCCCGCACACGTCCTGCCCAAGCTGCTCGATGCCGCCACGCGCCAACCGACGCTGCGTGCCGCGCTGCTGCCCGTGCTGGGCGAACGGGGACGCTGGCTCGCGCGCCTGCAACCGGCATGGTCGTGGGCCGCCGCCGGCGCAGAAATGGACGCATCGCTGTGGGACACCGGCACGCCGGAGCAGCGCATCGCCGCATTGCGCGACTGGCGCGCACGCGATCCGGCCGCGGCGCGCGCCGCCCTCGCCGCGGCGTGGAACAGCGAGCCGCCGGAACAGCGCGCGGCCCTGCTGGCGGCGCTGGCCACTGGCCTGGGCCCGGACGACGACGCCTTCCTCGACGCCGCGCTCGACGACCGCCGCAAGGAAGTGCGCGCCACGGCCCAGCGCCTGCTCGCGCGCCTGCCCGGATCGCGCCTCGCGCAGCGCATGCTCGACCGCCTGCTGCCGCTGCTGCGGTTCGAGCGCCCGTTGCTGCGCGCCGCCCGCATCGAACTGACCCTGCCGGCAGCGCTCGACACGGCCATGCGGCGCGACGGCATCGGCGTCACGCCCCATCACGGCCTGGGCGAAAAAGCCGGGTGGGTCGTGGACATGCTGGCCGCCGTCGATCCGCAATTCTGGACGCGGCATGTCGACCGGGCGCCGCGCGCCTGCCTCGCCCTCGCCGCGCACAGCGAATTCGCCGCCGTGTTCGTGCGCGGCTGGGCGCTGGCCGTGCAGCGCCATGCGCAAGACGATCCCTCGCCCGGCACGCTGGCCTGGCTGCGCGACCTGACCGCATGGTGGCTGGGTGCCGAGCCGGCCCTGCGCGACGCCGTGCCCGACAGCCTGTTCGACCTCGCCGCCGTCCGCTTTTCCGAGGACGCGGACGGCACGTCCAGCGCCCTGTTCGACGCGCTGCCCGACCAGTGGATCGCCGACGGCGCGCGCGTGCGGCTGCTGGCGCGCCTCGCCGCCGGTTCGGCGGACACGTGGCCCGCGCCGTTGAGCCGGCGCGCGCTGCGGCGCTTGCAGTCGGCGCTGCCCGCGCTCGTCGACGCAGGCCACCCGTGGCTCGTGCGCCAGTTGTTGTCCAGCCTCGCGCTCGTGCTCGACCCGGCCACGGCCGCCGCGTGCGAACCGGCCCGGCACACGGACGCCCAGTGGCAAGGCGCCATCGACGAATTCCTCGATCTCGTGCGCCTGCGCCACGAGATGACTCTTTCATTCCAGGAGATAGCATGACCGAGACCTCTTCCGTCCTCCGCCAGCACGCCGAGCAACAGTACGCCGACGAGCTGGACGCGCTGATCGCGTTCGACACGCGCCAGCGCCCGCCCCGCTGGAAGATGTCGCCGTGGGCCGTCTCCACATACCTGCTGGGCGGCCAACTGGACAACGGCGTGACGATCAGCGCGAAATACATCGGCAGTCCGCGCGTGATCGAGATCGCCATCGCCACGCTCGCCACCGACCGCGCCCTGCTGCTGCTGGGCGTGCCGGGCACGGCGAAATCCTGGGTGTCCGAACATCTGGCAGCGGCGATCAGCGGCGACTCCACGCTCGTCGTGCAGGGCACGGCCGGCACAAGCGAGGAGGCCGTGCGCTTCGGCTGGAATTACGCGCAGCTGCTGGCCAAGGGGCCGTCGCAGGAAGCCATCGTCCCGAGTCCCGTGATGCGGGCGATGCGCACGGGACGCATCGCCCGCATCGAAGAACTCACGCGGATGCCGGGCGAGGTGCAGGACAGCCTGATCTCGATCCTGTCCGAGAAGGTGCTGCCGATCGCGGAACTGGACGACGAGGTGCTCGCCGAGAAGGGTTTCAATATCATCGCCACGGCGAACGACCGCGACCGCGGCGTCAACGAACTGTCGAGCGCCCTGAAGCGCCGCTTCAACACCGTCGTGCTGCCGCCGCCGCGCACGGCCGACGAAGAAGTGCGCATCGTCGAATCGCGCGTGGCCAGCATCGGCCGCGCGCTCGAACTGCCGGCCGAGACGCCGGCGCTGGAAGAGATCCGGCGCATCGTCACCGTGTTCCGCGAACTGCGCGACGGCGTGACGAGCGACGGCAAGACCAAGCTCAAGGTCCCCAGCGCCAGCATGAGCACGGCCGAGGCGATCTCCGTCGTCACGCACGGCCTGTCGCTGGCCGCGCACTTCGGCGACGGCGTGCTGCGCGGCGCCGACCTCGCGGCCGGCATGGTCGGCGCCATCGTCAAGGACCCGCTGCAGGACCGCGTGGCGATGCTCGAATACCTCGAGACCGTCGTCAAGGAACGCGACGGCTGGAAGGATTTGTACCGCGCCTGCCGCGACGTGATGGCGTGACCGCGCGATGAGCGTCCACCTGTTCGGCATCCGCCACCACGGTCCCGGTTGCGCGCGCAGCCTGGCGGCGGCGTTGCGCGCGCTGGCGCCGGACTGCATCCTCGTCGAGGGCCCGCCGGAAGCGGACGCGCTGGCGCGCTTTGCCGGCCGTGCGGACATGGTGCCGCCGGTGGCCCTGCTGCTGTACGCGCCGGCCGAGCCGCAGCGTGCCGTGTTCTATCCGTTCGCCGAGTTTTCGCCAGAATGGCAGGCGCTGTGCTACGCCGCCGAGCACGATGTGGCATTGCGCTTCTGCGACCTGCCGCAGGCCCAGCGCTTCGCCTTGCGCGCGGACTGCGAACGGACGGACGACGCCAAGGACGACCAGAATGCGGACCTGAACGCGCACCTGCACGCGGACCCGCTGCGCTGGCTCGCCCGCGCGGCCGGCTACGGCGACACGGAGACGTGGTGGGACCACCTTGTCGAACAGCGCGGCGACAGCCTCGGCCTGTTCGCCGCCATCGCCGAGATGATGACGGCGCTGCGCAACGAAGCCGGACCGCCCGCCGACGACATGGAGGCGAAGCGCGAAGCGTGGATGCGCTTGACGATCCGCCAGGCCGTCAAGGAAGGCCGCGAGCGCATCGCCGTCGTGTGCGGCGCGTGGCACGTGCCGGCGCTGGCGCTGATGCCCAGCGCGAAAAGCGACGCCGAAATCATCAAAGGGCTGGCGAAGGAAAAGGTCGCGGCCACGTGGGTGCCGTGGACGCACGGCCGCCTCACGCTCGCCAGCGGCTATGGCGCGGGCGTGACGGCGCCCGGCTGGTACCGCCACCTGTGGCGCCACCGCGACCGCGCCGGCCTGCACTGGCTGACGGAGGTCGCGACGCTGCTGCGCCGGCACGATCTCGACGCGTCGTCCGCCCATGTGATCGAGGCCGCGCGCCTGGCCGACGCGCTGGCCGCGCTGCGCGAGCGTCCGCGCGCGGGGCTGGACGAATTGATGGAAGCCGTGCGCGCCGTATTCTGCTACGACAGCGACGCGCCGCTGCGCCTGATCCGGCGCGCACTGCTCGTCGACGAGGCACTGGGGACCGTTCCCGACTACGTTCCCGCCGTGCCGCTCGCGCAGGACGTCGCCGCCCAGCAGAAGCACCTGCGCATGCCGGTGCGGGCAGACATGACGGAACTCGACCTCGACCTGCGCCAGGGCGCGCACCTGGAAAAGAGCGTGCTGCTGCATCGTCTTGCGCTGCTGGGCATCCCGTGGGGCCGGCAGCAGACCGTGCGCGGCCGGACCGGCACCTTCCACGAGCAGTGGCAGCTCGCGTGGGAGCCGGAATTCGCCGTCGACCTGATCACCGCCAGCCGCTGGGGCGGCACGCTGGAAGCCGCGGCGACGGCGCTGGCCGCCGACCGCGCGGCGCAGGCGCAGCTGCTGCCCGAACTCACGCGCCTGATGGAGGCGATTTTACTCGCCGACCTGCGCGCGGCCGTCGCTCCGCTGATGGCGCGCATCCAGGAAGTGGGCACGCTGACGCCCGACCTCGGCCTGCTGCTGGCGGCGCTGCCGGCGCTCGTCAACGTGCTGCGCTACGGCAGCGCGCGCGCGGTCGATACGCAAGCACTGTCCAGCGTCGTCGACGGCCTCGTGGCGCGCGCGTGCATCGCGCTGCCGTACGGCCTGCGCGGCGTCGCGGACGATGCGGCGGCCGGCCTGCTCGGCCAGATCATCGCCGCCGACCAGGCCGTGCGCCTGTTGCAGAACGAGACGCATGCGGCGGCGTGGTTCGACGCGCTGGAAACGGGGGCGACGAGCGATCTGTCGCATCCGCTGCTGGCGGGACGCGCGAGCCGCATCCTCACCGAACAAGGCCGCTGGGACGGCGAGCGTGCCGCGCGCCGGCTGGCCCTGCGCTGCTCGCCGGCGATACCGCCACTCATCACCGCGCACTGGCTGGAAGGATTTTTGCAGGGCAGCGGCGCGCTGCTCGCGCACTGCGATGCGCTGTGGAGCATCGTGAACGGCTGGCTGCGCGCGCAACCGGACCACGTTTTTACGGAGCTGCTGCCGCTGCTGCGCCGCACGGTCGCCACGTTCAGCTCTCCCGAGCGGCGCGCACTGGGCGAGCGCGCGGCGCAGGCGGGTGGCACCCCGCCGGCCTGCGCGACCGCGGCGGCCGTCGATCAGGTGCGCGCGCGGCGCGTGCTGCCCATCCTGCACACCCTGTTCGCCACCTTGCCGGCGAAGGAGCATGTCGATGTCGAATGAAGACCGCAACACGGAAGCGGCGCGGCGCTGGCGCCTCGTGCTGGGCCAGGATGCCGGCGAGTCGCTCGCGTTGGGCGCCGGCGATGCCGCCGTCGACGCCGCGCTGGACGCGCTGTACGGCGCCGGCCCGGACACGCGCGGCGGCAGCCTGGGCGGATCGGCGCCGCGCGTGGCGCGCTGGCTGGGCGACATCCGCCAGTACTTCCCGTCCAGCGTCGTGCAGGTGATGCAGAAGGACGCGTTCGACCGCCTCGGCCTGCAGCAGATGCTGTGCGAGCCGGAGATGCTGGCGGCCGTCGAGCCGGACGTGCACCTCGTCGCCACGTTATTGAGCCTGAACCGCGTCCTGCCGAACAAGACGCGCGCGACCGCCCGCGCCGTCGTCGCGAAAGTCGTCGAGGACCTGGAACAGAAGCTTGCCGCGCCGATGCGCCAGGCCGTCGCCGGCAGCCTGAATCGCGCCGCGCGCAACCGGCGCCCGCGCCACCAGGACATCGACTGGCTGCGCACGATCCGCGCCAACCTGCGGCATTACCAGCCGGCCTACCAGACCATCATCCCGCAGACGCGCATCGGATTCGGCCGGCGCGGACGCTCGCTGCGCGACATCGTGCTGTGCGTGGACCAGAGCGGGTCGATGGCGCCGTCCGTGGTGTATGCGAGCGTGTTCGCGGCGGTCCTCGCCAGCATCAAGGCGGTAACGACGTCGGTGGTCGTGTTCGACACGGCCGTCGTCGACCTGACGCCGCTGCTGCACGATCCGGTCGAGGTCCTGTTCGGCACGCAGCTGGGCGGCGGGACCGATATCAACCGCGCGCTCGCCTATTGCCAGGGCTTGATCACGCGGCCGCAGGACACGATCGTCGTCCTGATCAGCGACCTGTACGAGGGCGGCAACAACGCCGAGATGCTGAGGCGCGCGGCGAGCCTCGCCGGCAGCGGCGCGCAGGTGATCGCCCTGCTCGCGCTGGACGACGGCGGCGCGCCTTCGTACGACCGCAACAATGCGGCGAAGCTGGCCGCGATGGGCATCCCCTGCTTCGCCTGCACGCCCGACCTGTTCCCCGACCTGATGGCGGCGGCGATCCAGAAGCACAGCCTCGAACAATGGGCGTCGCAGGCCGGCATCGTGCACGCGTGACGGCGCGCCGTTTTCAATCGTGCGGGCGGTTGAACACAGCCGTATTTGGCGCTACTGTCATCCCATGGACGATCAAGCTTCTCAACAAGAAAAGAATCATCGAACAATGCGCGACATCATCGAAGAAGCGCGCTGCATTCTGCCTGGCCTGCAGGCGGTGTTCGGTTTCCAGACAATCGCCGTGTTCAACGAACGGTTCAACGACCTCGCGCCGTATGCACAGGCGTGTCACATGGTCGGCCTCGCGCTGATGGTCATCGCGATGGCCCTGCTGATGACGCCGGCCGTGTATTACCGCGCCCAGCACGGCTATGCGACCTCGCTCATGGTGAAGGTGTCGCGCGGGGCCATCCGGGGTGCGCTGATGCCGCTGGCACTTGGCCTGTCGCTCGACATGTTGACGGTCGTGTCGCTTGCAACCGACATGCTCTCGCTCAGCATCGCTGCCGCGGTTGCTTCCCTTCTCCTGTTTGTGGGACTCTGGTATCTGATTCCGCGCCGCGATCCGATCCAGGTCGGCGAGCCGCAATCCTGACGCGGACATTGCCACGGCCGCGTTGTGTGAAGCGCCGAACAGATGAGAGCGCTTGCAGCCGGATAATACCCTTGTGTTCACGGCATCGTGGACAAGGATTTTACGAACTGGGCGACACTGGCCTACCTTCAAGTTCCGATATCGGGGGGAGCACAGACGGTGGCGAGTGTTTGCCCAGCCGTTCATGCAGCGGCGACGCGTCGACCGCGGGCTTGTTTGCCCGTGCGTCCGCGGCGTCCGCTGCGGCGGCTGGAAGTGGCGGTGACTGTCGTGGGTGTCGGTGATCCGCCGACGCAACCCCGGCCGATTGCCGGTGTCGAAGCGTGCAGGCAGTCAAACGCAAAGGAGGCAAGCATGAGCCTGATCCTGACCTCGGCCGACTTCACGCCCGGCGGCCCCATCCCGGCCATTCACACCTGCGACGGCGCGAACACGTCGCCCGCGCTGTCGTGGTCCGGTGCCCCGCCCGACACCCGCAGCCTCGTCCTCATCGTGGACGACCCCGACGCGCCGGATCCCGCCGCGCCCAAAATGACCTGGGTGCACTGGGTTCTCTACAATCTCCCGCCGCAATCCACCCACCTGCCCGCCGGGGTACGCGACGCCGAGCTGCCGCAGGGTACGCGGACCGGCCAGAACGACTTCAAGCACACGCGCTACGGCGGTCCTTGTCCGCCGGTGGGAAGGCATCGCTACGTCCACAAGCTGTACGCGCTCGACACCGTGCTCCCCGACCTGGGCCATCCGACCAAGGCCCAGGTGGAAAAAGCGATGCAGGGTCACGTGAAGGCCCAGGCGGAACTCATCGGCACGTATCAACGGGGACACTGATCCGCGCGGATGAAATCGACGAAGGCGCGCAGCGGCGCCGGAACGAGCCTGCGTCCCGGATAGTAGAGATACGGACCGGAAAAGCGCGGCCACCACGGTTCCAGCACGGGTTCGAGCTCGCCCCGCTCGATATACGGGCGCAGCCAGTCCTCGAACAGATAGACGATGCCCGTGCCGGCGACGGCCGCCGCGATCTTCAGGTCGAGGGCGCCGCCGACCTGGACCAGCAATGGTCCAGCCGGATCGATCGTCACTTCCTCGCCGTCGCGCTCGAACGTCCAGCGGATGACCGCGCCGCTGGCGAATCGCGCGCGCATGCAGGCGTGGTCGAGCAAATCGCGCGGATGCTGCGGGCGGCCGCACCGGTCGAGATAGGCCGGCGCCGCCGCCACAGCCATGCGCTGGACCGGCGGGCCGATCGGCACGGCGATCATGTCCTGCTCGAGCTTTTCCTCGTAGCGGATGCCCGCGTCGCAACCTGCCGCGAGCACGTCGACGAAGTTCTCGTCGGCGATCACTTCCAGGCGGATCTCGGGATACGCCGCCAGGAAGCGCGGCACGATGGACGGCAGCACGAGCCGGGCGGCACTCATCGGCACATTGAGCTTGAGGGTGCCGGTGGGCGTGTCGCGAAAGCCATTGACGACATCCAGCGCGCTCTCGACTTCGCTCAGCACGGGGCCGAGACGCGCGAGCAGGCTGCGGCCCGCTTCCGTCGGCACGACGCTGCGCGTGGTGCGGTTGAGCAGGCGCACGCCGAGCTTCGTTTCGAGCCGGCGCACCGCATCGCTCAGTCCTGATGCGCTGCTGCTCCTGGCCCGGGCGGCATCGCGGAAACCGCCCGCGCGCGCGACGGCGACGAAGGCGGAGAGGTCGCCGAGATCGACTTTCATGTGTTTTCCATTGTCCGTTTTGACGTACAGCCCATGCAGACTATACCGGATTGTCTTGCGATCGAGCCGGACTTATCTTGGATGAACTGTTCACTGTTCATCAAAGGAGAGTCACATGTCCAGTATCGATCATGCCGGCACGTATCGGCTCGGCGATCGCACCGTCCGGCGCCTCGGCTATGGCGCCATGCAGCTGGCCGGACCCGGCGTCTTCGGACCGCCCCGGGATCCCGATGCCGCCCGCGCGGTGCTGCGCGAGGCCGTGGCGCTCGGCGTCAATCACATCGACACGTCCGATTTCTATGGACCTCATGTCACCAACCAGTTGATCCGGGAAGCGCTGCATCCGTATGCCGACGACCTCGTCATCGTCACCAAGGTCGGCGCGCGGCGCGACAGCCAGGGCGCTTGGCTGCCGGCCGTCACGGCGCAAGAATTGCGGCAGGCCGTGCACGACAACCTGCGCCATCTCGGCCTGGACGTGCTCAAGGTGGTGAATTTCCGCAGCATGCTGGGCGTGCACGGCCCGGCGGAAGGCTCACTCGAAGCGCAGGTGACGGCATTGGCGGAATTGAGGGAACAAGGACTGATCCGGCATATCGGCCTGAGCAACGTGACGATGCGGCAGGTCGAGGACGCGCAACGCATCGTGCCGATCGCGTGCGTGCAAAACATGTACAACCTCGTCCACCGCGGCGACGACGCCCTGATCGATGCGCTCACGCGCGACGGCATTCCTTATGTGCCGTTCTTTCCGCTGGGTGGTTTCTCGCCCCTGCAGTCGGATGCCCTGTCGGCCGTCGCGGCCAAGCTGGATGCAACGCCGATGCAGGTGGCGATCGCGTGGCTGCTGCGGCGGGCGCCGAACATTCTGCTGATTCCGGGTACGTCCTCGACCGCCCATTTGCGTGAAAACGTGGCGGCGGCGGAACTCGTGTTGACGGAGGACGTGCTGGTGCAACTCGAAGGCGTTGCCGATACGGCGGACTAAAAAGCAAAAAGCCCGCTCAGTATCAACTGAGCGGGCTATTGCATATAACTAGCCTGACGATAACCTACTTTCACACTGGTTGCAGCACTATCATCGGCGCAAAGTCGTTTCACGGTCCTGTTCGGGATGGGAAGGGGTGGTACCGACTTGCTATGGTCATCAGGCATAACTTGTACGAGTGCCGCAGCTTATGCTTGCGTCACTCTGAATCTGGAAGAAGTAGTTTTAATCTGTTGTCTCAACAAACAGCTGAACCCTTGCACTGGCAATGACTGCCAAGGTTATAGGGACAAGCCGTACGGGCAATTAGTATCGGTTAGCTTAATGCATTACTGCACTTCCACACCCGACCTATCAACGTCCTGGTCTCGAACGACCCTTCAAGGAGCTCAAGGCTCCGGGAAATCTCATCTCAAGGCGAGTTTCCCGCTTAGATGCTTTCAGCGGTTATCTCTTCCGAACTTAGCTACCCGGCAATGCCACTGGCGTGACAACCGGTACACCAGAGGTTCGTCCACTCCGGTCCTCTCGTACTAGGAGCAGCCCCCTTCAAATTTCCAACGCCCACGGCAGATAGGGACCAAACTGTCTCACGACGTTTTAAACCCAGCTCACGTACCACTTTAAATGGCGAACAGCCATACCCTTGGGACCGGCTACAGCCCCAGGATGTGATGAGCCGACATCGAGGTGCCAAACTCCCCCGTCGATATGAACTCTTGGGAGGAATCAGCCTGTTATCCCCAGAGTACCTTTTATCCGTTGAGCGATGGCCCTTCCATACAGAACCACCGGATCACTATGTCCTACTTTCGTACCTGCTCGACTTGTCGGTCTCGCAGTTAAGCACGCTTATGCCATTGCACTATTAGCACGATGTCCGACCGTACCTAGCGTACCTTCGAACTCCTCCGTTACACTTTAGGAGGAGACCGCCCCAGTCAAACTGCCTACCATGCACTGTCCCCGACCCGGATTACGGGCCAAGGTTAGAACCTCAAACGAACCAGGGTGGTATTTCAAGGTTGGCTCCACGAGAACTGGCGTCCCCGCTTCAAAGCCTCCCACCTATCCTACACAGATTGGTTCAAAGTCCAATGCAAAGCTACAGTAAAGGTTCATGGGGTCTTTCCGTCTAGCCGCGGGTAGATTGCATCATCACAAACATTTCAACTTCGCTGAGTCTCGGGAGGAGACAGTGTGGCCATCGTTACGCCATTCGTGCAGGTCGGAACTTACCCGACAAGGAATTTCGCTACCTTAGGACCGTTATAGTTACGGCCGCCGTTTACTGGGACTTCAATCAAGAGCTTGCACCCCATCATTTAATCTTCCAGCACCGGGCAGGCGTCACACCCTATACGTCCACTTTCGTGTTTGCAGAGTGCTGTGTTTTTATTAAACAGTCGCAGCCACCAGTTTATTGCAACCCTTTCACCCTCATGGAGTAAACCATTCAAGCTACCGGGGCGTACCTTATCCCGAAGTTACGGTACCAATTTGCCGAGTTCCTTCTCCCGAGTTCTCTCAAGCGCCTTAGAATACTCATCTCGCCCACCTGTGTCGGTTTGCGGTACGGTCTCGTATGACTGAAGCTTAGAGGCTTTTCTTGGAACCACTTCCGATTGCTTCGTGTCGCAAGGACACCCGTCTCGACCCCTTGAATTACGCGCCCGGATTTGCCTAAGCGCCTTCTATGAGTCAAAAACCAACTATTCCAACAGTTGGACAACCTTCCGCGATCCGTCCCCCCATCGCATCATACGACGGTGCAGGAATATTAACCTGCTTCCCATCAGCTACGCATCTCTGCCTCGCCTTAGGGGCCGACTCACCCTGCTCCGATGAACGTTGAACAGGAAACCTTGGGCTTTCGGCGAGAGGGCTTTTCACCCTCTTTATCGCTACTCATGTCAGCATTCGCACTTCCGATACCTCCAGCATCCTTTACAAGACACCTTCTCAGGCTTACGGAACGCTCTCCTACCATAT
>NZ_JAXOFN010000058.1:0-14133 GCF_034420155.1 Massilia luteola | reverse complement strand
GCGCCGAAATCGCCCTTGAGCGTCTTGGTGCTATGGCCGTTACGGGTGTTGGCGGTGCTGTTGGTCACCTCGCCGCTTTTGTCGTGGCCCAGGTGATCGGTCATCTCGACTTCCAGCGCGCGCTCGACCAGCATCTTGGTGAGCTGCTTGAGCAGGCCATTTTCGCCAATCAGGTCCTCCGGCTTCTGATAGTTCGCCAGCAGGCTGTCGGCCAGTTTGAGCAGTTCCGGATCGGGCTTGGCACGCTTGTTACGCTTTACAACGGTCATTGTTTCTCCTAGTGGCGGCAGTGTCCTGCCAAATGACCGTTTACACAATATTATTTACACCCTCCGGCCGAGCGACACCGATGGGCTCTTCCACGTCATCTTCTGTAACCGCAAGATTAGCGAAATCGATCTACGAATCCAGCTGTAAAATGGCCTGGCATGTGTCACCTATGTATCTAGACAAGTGTCACCTATGTCTGTGTGCCATACAGGGCCGCCCACCCTTCTATGATGTCTGTCAAGCGTGCATTTGCAGTCTTGTCCTTTATGCTGGTCCGCTGCTGGCGTTGAAGTCCTCGGTCATCTGTCCGTGAGACACTGGCGTCTCACCACCTTCTATCCGTTGGGTTGGTTCACCCAACCGAATCCTGCATGCGCGTTGCGCTCAGGTGACCTCGTGAAACAAGCCCCATCTACTATGGTCGGCTGTTGTCGACAGCCAGGGTGGGCTACGGGCTTGCAAACTTCACGTTACAACAAACCTATCCCATCTATGCTTTTAACTCGGCTCCTTCCGGTACCACCGCATCCTTCAGGTAACGCCACAGAGCGATGACCAATTTGCGCGCCACGGCCACGATCGCAACCCGCTTGCCTCGCTTCCCAGCCGATGGGTCTGCGGTGCCAACTCCCGTTCGTCGCAAATACCATTTGGTCAGCGCACTGTCGGGCTGATGGCGCAGCCACATCCACGCCATTTCGATGAGCAAGGCGCGTACCCGGCGGTTGCCTTGCTTGCTGATGCCTTGGTCGATTCGGGTCTGCCCGCTATCGTAAGGCTGGGGCACCAATCCTACACAACTACCGACCTGACGAGCGTTATCGAAGCGGCGCCAGAATAATTCGAGGACCAGCCGATGTGCGCCAACCTGGCCAATGCCGCGCAGCCTCTTCAGCGTCGCCACCGATTGCGCCGTCGTATCGGGCAGTTGCTCCGGTAGCGTTGCCTCCAGCGCTTTCAACTGCCTGGCCGCCAAGTCCAGCCGCGCGCATTCCCTCATCAGGCGCTAACGCAGGCACTGCGGCAGCGCAACCCCATCATGGCAACCAATTTCGCCACGCTCGAGTTGCTGTGCAAATGCCGGACCAAATTTTACCCAACAGCCCACAGTGCGCAGCAGCTTGCATATCCGGTCTCGGTGCTGACCGATTTCCTTCTGCAACTGGCCACGTTCACGTATCAGCTGCCGCATCTCTTCGGCCTCGGGCGTTGGCTCCCTTACCGCATGCAACCGGTCACGCTCTCCACGTAGCCAGCCTCGCAAGCAGGACAGCAAACGTATTGCGTCCAGCCGGTCCGTCTTGGCACGCCGGGCCTGACGTTCCACCGGAATACTGGCCGGATCGACGACCACGACCAGGTATCCCCGCTTCCGAAGGGCGCGGCTGATCCAGAAACCATCCTGCCCTGCCTCGTATAGAACCACGACCCGAGACGACGCCCCCAATTGCCATTCCCGGCGTGCCGTCTCGATCAACGCGACCGCTTCCGCCAGGCGCTCGGCCGCACCTTCCTGCTTCGTCGTGTGCACTGATGGGCACGTATGCTTTCCATCCTGCAGAGCGATTTTCCAATGCTTGCTCGCAAGTTCACACGCCACTGTCAACGTCTGATCATCGAGCGTAAAATCTTGAGCGTGAGCCGGTTGCATGTTGATCTCCTAAATCTGTGTTTCGAACTCTCAGGTTAGGACTCAATCTGCAAACCGGCTCGCTTTTTTTCATCATAGGATCTACGCACCACGGTTCGGACGTAGTGCGCACTAGCGACACCAGCGCCATTTTGTTGCATCGCAGCAGCCATTTCGCCGCCCCGGTCGAGGCAGCGCAAACTCCTTACCGAATATCAAACCGACAATGGGCTCCGCCACGTCACGGAGAATCCCATGTTGCGACTGACGAAGACCTGCGCCTGCGCGCTGCTGGCAGTCCTTGCGCCGCTGTCCGGCCCTGCCCGCGCGGCCAATAACGACCCCGTCGTGCTCGTGCACGGCGTCCTCGGCTTCGGGCCGCAATCGCATCCGCTCGGCAGCTTCCTGTACTGGGGCGGCTACGGCAGCATCGCCGCGCACCTGGCCGTCTATCACGGTCCGCATGTCATTTTTACGGCCCAGGTCGGCGCGATCGCGTCGAACTGGGACCGCGCCGCCGAACTGTACGCCCAGATCAAGGGCGGCTGCGTCGACTACGGCGCCCGCCACGTCGCGCGCTATGGCTATCCGGGCCAGGCCCAGAAGCCGCCCGGCAAGTGCTGGGCCGCCGATCCGGCCAACAATCCGGAACAATATCCGCTCGCGTTCTATCCGCAATGGGATGCCGCGCACCCGATCCACCTGATCGGCCACAGCCAGGGCGGCACGACGATCCGCGCCCTGATCCAGTTGCTGGAACACGGCTCGCCGGACGGCGACGAAGGCGGTGGCGATCTCTACAAGGGAGGCAAGGTCGGCTGGGTAAAGAGCGTCGTCACGATCTCCGCGCCGCACGACGGCACCACGCTGAGCGATGCCGTGCTGGACGTATCGCCGAACCTGCGCAGCCCGTTGCGCGACATCCTCGACAACCAGCTCGCCCACTGGGAACTGGCGCCGGACGGCGCGCGCGAATTCAACCGCTGGGCGCTGACGTCACCTGCGGTCTATTACTTCTCGCTGGGCACGCTGGCCACGGAGGCCGGCGCCTGGTGCTGCAACGGCACCGACCGCGTCCTCGCGCCCGTGCAGAGCACCGAGTTCCAGTACCCGCGCGCCGACATGATCCCGTACTTCAAGCTGTTCGCCGGCGAGTGGATCGTCGGTTCGCTGGCCCAGCCCGGCATGGGTTCGTACACGCAGAACGCGCCGGGACGGGTGCGCATCGACAGCGCCTGGTTTCCGAACGACGGCGTCGTCAACACGGTCAGCATGCGCGCGCCGGGCGGCCATCCGGTGCGCGATTACGACGGCAAGGCCGTGCGGGGGGTGTGGAATTTCCTCGGCAACTACCGGGGATACGACCATTTCGATATCCTGAACTGGCCGAACGACGGGCCGTCGGCCGATCCGGTCTACGAGCGGATCAGCGACATCATCTTTAATTTGGATTGACCGCGCATTCGGCAGGCGGAGGCCGCCCACCCTACGACTTTCGCACCGCCGCAGGGTGGGCATTTGAGGCCTGGCGCCTCAAATGAAACGTGCCCACCATGCCTGAACGATCACATGGCCGACCGCAGCGTCCGCGCCAGATCCGACAAGCGGTACGGCTTGTTGACGAACGCGAACGCGTTGAGGTCGACGCCGTGCCGCTGCTTGAGGGCCGGCAGCGGATAACCCGATGCGAGCATGATCTTGGTGGCCGGATAGTGCTCGCGCGTAAAGCTGGCCAGCTCGATGCCGTTCATCCCGTTCGGCATCACGACGTCGGTGAACAGGATGTCGATGTCGCTCTGTTCCATCAGGTCGATCGCTTCCTGCCCGCTGGCCGCCGTGACGACGTCGTAGCCCATGCTGGTGAACAGCGACGCGGCCACGTCCATCAGGTCGGGCTCGTCCTCGACGATCAGCACGCGCTCCGTGTGGTCGGCGCGCGCCTCCTCGACGCCATTGACGGCGGCCGGCAGGTAGATGGACACGGTCGTGCCCTCGCCCGGCGTGCTGTCGATGGCGACCTCGCCGCCCGACTGCTTGATGAAGCCATAGACCTGGGACAGGCCCAGCCCCGTGCCCTTGCCGACCTCCTTGGTCGTGAAGAACGGCTCGAAGGCGCGCGCCACCACGTCGTGCGGCATGCCGGTGCCGGTGTCGCTCACGGTCACGCGCACGTATTCGCCCGGCGCCAGGCCGGGCGGCTGGATGCCGTCGGCCACGACGTTGGCCGTGGCGATCGTCAGGTGGCCGCCGTCGGGCATGGCGTCGCGCGCGTTGACGACGAGGTTCAGCAGCGCCGATTCGAAGCGCGCGCTGTCGATCATCGCGCTGTGGGCCTTGCGGTCGAGGTCGATCACGAACTCGATGCTCGGATTGCCGGCGCGGCGCAGCACGGTCTCGAAGCCGCGGATGATGCCGTTGAGGTTGCGCGTCTCCGCCTGCAGCGGCTGCTGGCGCGCGAATGCGAGCAGTTGCTGGGTCAGGCGCGCGCCCCGGTCGATCGCGCGGCGCATCGATTCCAGCGTGCGCACATCGGTGTCGCCGCGCTGCAGGCCGAGCACTTCCAGGCCGCTGGACAGCACGGACAGGAGGTTGTTGAAATCGTGCGCGACGCCGCCCGTGAGCTGGCCGATCGATTCCATCTTCTGCGCCTGGTACAGGGCGATATTCGCCTTTTCCAGCGCCTCGTCGGCCTTTTTCTTTTCCGTCAGGTCGCGCGTGATCTTGGCGAAGCCGAGCAGTTGGCCATCGTCGCCGTGGATGGCGTCGAGCACGGCATGGGCCCAGAACCGCGAGCCGTCCTTGCGCACGCGCCAGCCCTCGGACTCGTAGCGGCCCGCCGTGGCGGCCGTCTCCAGCGCATGCCGGGGCACGCCCGCGGCCTGGTCTTCCGGCGTGTAGAAGCGCGAAAAATGGCTGCCGGTGATCTCGGCCTGGCTGTAGCCCTTGATGCGCTCGGCGCCCGGGTTCCAGTTGGTGACGGTCCCTTCCGGCGACAGCATGTACAGCGCGTAGTCCGTCACGCCGTTCACGAGCAGGCGGAAGCGCTGCTCGCTTTCGCGCAGCGCATCCTCGGCACGCTTGCGCTCGGTAACGTCGCGCGTGACTTTCGCGAAGCCCAGCAGCACGCCGTCTTCGTTGTAGATCGGGTCGATCACGACGTGGGCCCAGAAGCGCGAGCCGTCCTTGCGCACGCGCCAGCCTTCGGCCTCGTACTTGCCTTCCGCCAGCGCGATCGAGAGCGCCCGCGCGGGCTTGCCCGCTTCGCGGTCCTCGGGCGTGTAGAAGCGCGAGAAATGCTCGCCGAGGATCTCCTGTGCGACATATCCCTTGAAACGGTTGGCGCCGGCATTCCAGCTGCTGACGTAGCCGTTCGGGTCGAGCATGTAGATGGCGTAATCGCTGATCCCGGAGATCAGGTACTGGTAGCGCCGCTCGTCGGGCCAGGGTTGCGTGAGAGTCAGGTCGTTCATGTACTGCGGTTGTCTTGGGCCGAAGAAGTGTCGAAACCAGCCCATCATACACCTCAGCAAAAATGCTCGCGCGCGACTCAAGGACGCGAATTTACGTTGTCAATTCTGCGCTTACGGATCGTCAAAAAAAGGGCATTTCCGATGCATGTTCACAAAAAACCACCGGATTTGATTGAGCAGATCGCAACGCCGATTACGTTGTCGTCCCGAAACGTCCGCGGAACCAGTCTGCAGTCGCCTTATCGGCGGGAAAGAACGACTCCAGGCGCAGCTCGTGCACGGTGACGTCGTGCGGGGTGCCCAGCGTCGTGATGGTCGTGAACAGGTTCAGCTCGACGCCCTCGTGCGCGATCGTCAGCGGCAGGAACGGCAACGCGCGCCGGTCGAGGTTCGGCAGATGGCCGTCCGCGACCTGGCCCGCCGCCCGCATCCCCGGAAATGCAGACAATTCGGCCAGCAGCGCCGTCGCCTCGCTGCCCGGGCCGTCGGCCATGGCTTCGCGCTGGATCCACAGCAGGCTGTCGGCGCACACGGCCTGCCAGTTGACGAGGCGCGGCCGCAGCCCGTCCGGGTCGAGCATCAGGCGCAGCACGTTGATGGACCCGTCGCGCGGGATGGCCGCATCGAGCGGCAGGCCGAGCAGCCACTTCATGAAGCCGGCGGCGGGCTCGTTGAACATCACGAGATTCCACAGCCGGTCCACGACGAGGGCGGGAAACGGCGCCTGCTGGCCCAGCATGAAGTCGAGCGCGTGCAGCACGGAAGACAGTTCCGGGTCGGACAGGTTGCGCTCCTGGTAGGCGGGCGCGAAGCCGGCCGCCAGCAGCATCGCGTTGCGCTGGCGCAGCGGCACGTCGAGGACGATGCCGAGCTTGAGGACGAGGTCGCGGCTCGGCTGGGCGCGTCCGCTTTCCAGGAAGCTCAGGTGGCGCTGCGACACGCCGCCGTCCACCGCCAGGCGCAGCTGGCTGTAGCCGCGCCGCGTGCGCCAGTAGCGCAGCGCCGAGCCGAAGTCGCTGAAATAGCCGTCGCTGCGCGCCTGCGCCGCGTCCACGTGTCGGTCCTGCATCGTGCCGCCTCCTTGACATGAAGCCATCAATTTAGCCTTCGGCGCGGATGAACTCAAGGAGTTCGCCATTCACCTGCTCCACGTGCGTGAGGAACATGCCGTGCGCCGCATCCTCGTAGATGACGAGGCGGCAGTCCGGCACCAGGGCCGCCGTCCGGCGCGCCGTCAGGTCGAGCGGCGCGGAGACGTCGAGGGCGCCGGCGACCAGCAGCACCGGCACGTCGACGGCTTCCAGTTCCGCCCCCATGTCGGCCTCCTGCACGACGAGGTTGCAGTCGTGCAGGGCCTGCAGCGAGCATTGCAGGGCCATCTGCGCGAGCCAGTCGCGCATGCGCGGGCCGGCGCCGGGGACGAACGGTTCCAGGTTGTCCTCGATCCAGCGCGGGAAATCGTGCAGCAGCGCCGTGCTGCGGAACTGTTCCAGCAGCGCCGGATCGACCCCGTGCGGATTCGACGGGCTCAAGGTGATCCCCGGCGTCATCGGCCCGAGCAGCGCGATTTGCCGCACCCGTGCGCTGCCGTGGCGCGTGAGGTAGCGCACGATCTCGTTGCAGCCCATCGAGTGCCCGACCAGCACGACGTCGCGCAGGTCCAGGGCCTCGACGACGGCCGCGATGTCGTCGGCCAGCGTGTCGAGGTCGTAGCCGCCGCCCGGGTCGGACGAGCGGCCGTGGCCGCGCCGGTCGAAGGCGATGCAGCGCAGGTCGCGGCGGCACAGCGCCATCATCTGGTAGCCCCAGGAATCGGAACCCATCGACCAGCCGGACACGAACAGCACGGAGCGGCCTTTGCCCCAGTCGCGGTAGTACAGGTTGACGTCGCCGGCGATGACGGTGTTCGGCGCGCCCGTATAGGCCCGGGTGTGGCGTGCGTTGTGCATGGTCATGATCGTCCCCTCAGGCGGCGTCCAGGAAACCGGTGACGCGCACGAGGCGCCCCTCGGCGTCGACCGTGGCGAAGTCGGTGCCGATGGCGAGCGGCGCGGCATCCGGCGCGTCGGCCGCCAGCGACCAGGAAAAGCGCACGACGTCGTTATGGCCGGACGGCGTGCCGTGCAGCGCGAAGCGGCAACCGGGAAATTGCTGCTGGGCGGCGCCGATCATGGCGTCGATGCCGTCCACGCCGCTGCCGCGCATCATCGGGTCGAGGTAGCTGGCATCCGGCGCGAACACCTGCGCGACTTTCGTCCGGCGCGCGGCCGGTGCGCGTTCGTTCCAGGCGGCGAGGTAGGCTTCGGCGATCCGGGCGGCTTGGTGGGTGGCTTGGTGGGTGGCTTGGTTCATGATGGTCTCCTTCGGTGGGTTGACGATGGAGCCAGTGTGCCCGCCGCCGTGCGGCGCGGCGATTACCTCCCAGGTAATGGCCGGCCGGCGCCGGCGTGGGGTCACGTCAAATTGCCCATTTTTAGCGCAGCAAACAAGTCATTCATCAGCGCAATTCGACGGAATCGCGCACAAATCGATGAGGTATCGTTGCAATATTGTCGCACCCACACTGCATGCGCATGCGCCGGAAAGAATTGACGTTTGGCGTTTCATTGTAAAATGCCGCTCTTGCAACCCGACGTTCCGAACCCTTGCCACCCATGATCCAGGCCGCCGCCCCCGTCCTCGACCTGTCGACCTGCGACAAGGAACCGATCCGCACGCCCGGCAGCATCCAGCCGCATGGTTTCCTGCTGACGCTGGCCGCCGACCTGGCCGTGCTGCAGGCCAGCGCGAACCTGGGCGACTGGTGCGGGGTCGCGGCGGACGCCGCGCCCGGCCGTCCGCTGGCGGACGTGATCGGCCAGGCGGCCGCGCAACGGCTCGTACCCGAGCTGGCCGCCGACCTGGGCCCGCGTCCGTTCTACGTGGGCACGGTCACGACGGACAACGGGCGCCACTTCGACGTGCTCGCCCACCAGTGGGACGGCGTCACCATCGCCGAATTCGAAGCGGTCGACCGCGCCGAGCCGGCCGATTTCCGCAACCTGTATCCGCTGATCGGCGATTTCCTGCTGAAGGTGAACGACACGAGCAGCATCGAATCGCTGGCGCGGCTGGCCTGCCAGCACGTGCGTTCGGTGACGGGCTTCGGGCGAGTCCTCGTCTACCGCTTCGACGCCGACGGCCACGGCCACGTGATGGCGGAAGCGCGCGACCCCGGCTATCACTCGTACATGGGACAGCACTTCCCGGCGTCGGACATCCCGGCCCAGGCGCGCGAGCTGTACAAGCTGTCGCGCATCCGCCTGATCCAGGACGCCACGTATTCGCCGGCCGCCCTCGTGCCGCCGCTGAACCCCGTCACGGGCAAGGCCAACGACCTGTCGTTCGCGGCGCTGCGCAGCGTCTCGCCGGTGCACCTGCGGTACATGCGCAACATGAACACGCTGGCCTCGATGTCGGTGTCGCTGATGGTCAAGGGGAAGCTGTGGGGCCTGATCTCGTGCCACAACGAAGGCCCGGCCGCGGTGGCGTTCGACAAGCGCACCGCCTGCGAGCAGCTGGGGCAGATCCTCGCGCTGTGCATCGAATCGCGCGAGGACGCGGCCGAACTGCAGTTCCGCCTCGAAGTCCGGCGCACGATGGTGTCGATGCTGGCCGGCCTCACGCAGGGCAGCGACTTCATCGAAAACCTCGCCAACGTCTTCCCGGAGCTGCTGCGCTTCGCGCGCGCATCGGGCGTGGCGATCTTGGTCGACGACCGCATCCTGACCTTCGGCGACACGCCGGAACAGGACGACATCCGGGCACTCGCCGACTGGCTCGCCGTGCACGACCACGGCGACGTGTTCCACACGGATAAGCTGTCCGCGCCGTATGCGCCGGCGGCACGGATGACCCGCAACTCCAGCGGCCTGCTCGCGATGCCCATCTCGCGCATCCACAAGCACTACCTGCTGTGGTTCCGTCCCGAGTACGTGCACACGATCGAATGGGCGGGCAATCCGCACGCGAAGGAGGCGGTGCCCGGCGCGCCTACCCAGCTGTCGCCGCGCACGAGCTTTGCCGCATGGCGCGAGACGATCCACGGCACCAGCCAGCCGTGGCACGGCGGCGAGATCGAGCTGGCGCTGGAATTCCGCACCGCCCTGCTCGGGATCGCGCTCGAACGCGCCGAGCAGATGGCCGAACTGGCCGAGGAACTGGGCCGCGCCAACAAGGAACTGGAAGCGTTTTCGTATTCCGTGTCGCACGACCTGCGCGCGCCGCTGCGCCACATCGTGGGGTTCGCCGACCTGCTGCTCGAATCGGCCGGCAGCGAGGACGGCCAGCAGCGCCAGCGCTTCCTCAAGAACATCAAGGAAGCGGCACGCCTGGCCGGCAAGCTCGTCGACGACCTGCTGTCGTTCTCGCAGATGGGCCGCGCCTCGCTGCACCCGACCACCGTCGACATGAACGAGCTGGTGGCGGCCTGCCTCGACAAGCTGGCGCTGGAAACGCGCGGCCGCAACATCGAGTGGGACATCGGCCCGCTGCCCACGATCTGGGCCGACCCGACCTTCCTGCACCTGGCCTTGTTCAACCTGCTGGCGAACGCCGTCAAGTTCACGGGCCAGCGCGATCCGGCCGTGATCCGCATGGCCGCCGAGGACCATCCGCTGGAGACGGTGTTCCACGTGGCCGACAACGGCGCCGGCTTCAATATGGATTACGTGCACAAGCTGTTCGGCGTCTTCCAGCGCCTGCACCGGATGGAAGATTTCCAGGGCACGGGCATCGGCCTGGCGAACGTGCGCCGCATCGTCGAGCGCCACAACGGCCGGGTCTGGGCCCGGTCCGTGCACGGCGAGGGCGCGACCTTCTCGTTCGCGCTCCCGAAACCGACCAATCCTTGAACGTCTTACGAATACACCCATGCTCAAGCCCATCCTGCTGGTCGAAGACAACCCGAACGATCTCGAACTCACGTTGATCGCACTGTCCAAGAGCCAGCTTGCCAACCAGGTCATCATCGTGCGCGACGGCGCCGAGGCGCTGGACTACCTGCACCGCCGCGGCGAGTACGCGTCGCGCCCGGCCGGCAATCCGGCCGTCGTGCTGCTCGACCTGAAACTGCCGAAAGTGGACGGGCTCGAAGTCCTGCGCGAGATCCGCACGACCGCGGGCCTCAGGCCCCTGCCGGTCGTGATGCTGACGTCGTCGCGGGAAGAACAGGACCTGGTGCGCAGCTATGAACTGGGCGTGAACGCCTACGTGGTGAAACCCGTCGATTTCACCGAGTTCGTGCGCGCGATCGCGGACCTGGGCATCTTCTGGGCCGTGTTGAACGAACCGCCGCCGGGGTCGCAGCGGTACGTCAAACCCAACAAATAACCGGCGCCGTTTTCAGGCGATAACGGATGCGTCAGGGTGGCGCACGTTCGACCATCGCGTGCATCGCCGCGAATGACGTGTCGTGCGTGCGAGCGCCGATCGAACGCGTGGGCGGAGGGCCGCCCACCCTACGACATCACGCTCTGGCTAGACCGGAGAAGATGCCGGATGCGCGCACTGAGCGCATCGGGGTGATACGGCTTCTGCAGCAGGTTCACCGACGCCTCCAGCTTGCCTTCGTGCGCGAGCACGCCCTCCGCATAGCCGGACGTGTACAGGATCTGCGCCCGCGGCAGCCGCGCCCGCACCGCTTCGCCCAGCTGCAGGCTGCTCACCGGCCCCGGCATGATCACGTCCGTGAACACGAGGTCGACGTGCTGGCCGCCCTCGACGATCTCGACGGCCTTCGCGCCATCCGGCGCCTCCAGCACCTTGTAGCCGAGCGCGGACAGGATGCCGCAGGTCGTGCTGCGCACGTCTTCCTCGTCCTCGACGACGAGGATCGTCTCGATGCCGCCCAGCAGCGGCCCCGCGGACACCAGTTCCGCGCGCGCGGGCTCGGCTGCGCTGCGCGGCAGGTAGATGCGCACGCTGGTGCCCTTGCCCGGCTCGCTGCGCAGGACGATCTCGCCGCCGGACTGCTTGACGAAGCCATACGCCATCGACAGCCCCAGCCCCGTCCCCTGCCCCGTCGGCTTGGTCGTGAAGAACGGCTCGAACGCGCGCTCCAGCACGTCGGGCGGCATGCCCTTGCCCGTGTCGGCCACTTCGATCAGCACGTAATGGCCGTACGGCACCTCCGGCGGCAACGCGCCGTCCGGGCCGACGTTGGCCGCGCGGATCGTCAAGGTGCCGCCGCCCGCCATCGCGTCGCGCGCATTGATCGCGAGGTTCAGCAGCACGTTGTTGAGCTGGCTGGGATCGACGAGCGTGTTGCCAAGGCCCGCCGCGATCTCGGTCACGACGTGCGCGCGCGGGCCGAGCACGCGGCGCATCATGTCGTCCATCTCGCGCAGCAGGTGGCCCGGATTGATCACCACCGCCTGCAGCGGCTGGCGGCGCGCGAACGCGAGCAGATGCGACGACAGCTTGGCGCCGCGCTCGACGCCGGCCAGCGCCATGTCCACGCGCGCCTTGCCGGCATCGTTCAGGTTGCCCACCAGCTTGAGCAGCTGCAGGTTGCCGCCGACGATCTGCAAGACGTTGTTGAAATCGTGCGCGACGCCGCCCGTCAGCTGGCCGATCGCCTCCATCTTCTGCGCCTGGTGCAGCGCCGACTGGCTGGCGGCCAATTGCTCCTGGCTGTGCCGCAGCGACACGAACGCCGCATCGCGCTGGCGCCGCGCGATGCAGGCATCGCTGTGGTAGCGCACGCGCGCGACGAGCTCGCGCGGATCGGGCCACTTGACGAGGTAATCGTTGGCGCCGACGGCGAAGGCCTTCGCCTTGATCTCGGGATCTTCTTCTGACGACAGCAAGATGACGGGGATATGCTCCGTGTCCTTATCGGCGCGCAGGCGGCGCGTGACCTCGAATCCGTCGATCTCCGGCATGCGCAAATCAACGAGCACGACCGTCGCCCGGACTTCCTTCGCGAGCTCGACCGCCATGCCGGGGTGGTGGGCATACCGCAGCACGTACGAGGCGCAGCCTTTCATGCCGTGGGAAATGATGTCCTCGGCAAAGGGTTCGTCGTCGATCAGGAGAACCGAGCAGGCGCTGGCGTCTTCTTGATTCATTGCAACTGCGGAGCGGGCGGCATTGAAAAGGACACAGAATTGCAAAAAAGTAAGCTTTGATTTTACACGAAGCATCGCGGGGGCGATGTTCGATTCAAACGTGCTGCCGAGTCATCAAACTCACTGCAAGCACAGTCCGCTTATTGCTTCTTATCAAGATCGATCAAATCCTGTTGGTTACCTTAGCCGATGGAAATCAGATACCTAAAAACGCTCGGAGGCAACACATGGATGGAAACCAAGCGATCGCGGCGGGCGCTGCGCTGTCGGCGTTCAGTCACAATGCCCAGCACGACCGCCTGATGCGCCTGGACTTCCCCCTCGATGATGGACCGGAAGCGATCCTTCTGCCGAACCGGATGACCGCGCGCGAAGAAGTCTCACGCTGCTTTCGCGTCGAAGCCGAACTCCTGTCGGACGACGCCCGAATTCCCCTGAAGGCGATGATGGCCAGGATGGTGACGATTTCCGTCGTGCGCGAAGACGGCTCTCTGCGTTACTTCAACGGCTACGTCACCGAATTCCGCTTCGTGCGCGCCGACGGCGGTTTCGCGTTCTACCGCATGGTGCTGGAACCGTGGCTGGCATTCACCAGGCTGCGCAAGGACAACGTATCGTTCCACGGCAAGAGCGTCATCGAACTGACCGAACTTACCTTCGCCCATTACCGCCAGGCCGACTGGCGGACGCACATCATCGACGACGATCCGCGGCTGACCTGTGCGAACCAGTACGACGAGACCGACTACAACCATTTGCATCGCCGCTGGGAGGCACTTGGGCTGATGTATTGGTACGAGCACCGGGCCGATGGACACACGCTCTGGCTCACCGATAGAAGCACGCTCGTGCAACCGATCGATCCGACCGGGAGCGACGATTCCGCCGCAATTCCGTTCCGCGACAAGGCCGGCTCGCTCGAAGACGATGGCATCCGCGAATGGAGCCCCGTGCGCCGCATCGGTTCCGGCCAGACGACCCTGGCCAGCTTCGACTACAAGAACCCGATTGTGCAGCGTTCGACCGCCGAATCCCTCAACAACCAGGGCGACGTCTATCCATACGAGGTCTACGAAAACACTGGGTCGTACGGTTTTCGCACCCACGACGACGGCGAAAAGCTCGCCTACCGGCGCATGGGCGAGCGCGACGCGAACACCCAATATTTCGAAGCGCGCGGCAACGATCGGACCGCCCAGCCGGGCCGGTTCTTCAAGCTCGGCGGCCACTTCAGCGCCGAGCTGCAGGCCGCCAGGTGGGACGAGGCGCCGCACCCCAGCATCGCCGACCGGGACTACCTGATCCTGTCCGTCGACCACGAGGCCAGCAACAACTACCAGGCCGGACCGGGCGCGCCGTCGAACTACGAGAACACGTTCCGCTGCGTGCGCAAAGATATTCAGTGGCGCCCGGGCCGCAACTACAACAGCCAGCCCTGCACCTATCCCGGCATCCAGACAGCCATCGTCGTCGGACCTGACGGGGCCGAGATCCACACCGATGGCTACGGGCGCGTCAGGGTCCAGTTCCACTGGGATAGGCTGGGCAATTACGACGAGAACAGTTCTCCTTGGCTTCGCATCATGTCGCCCGGCGCGGGCAGTCGGTTCGGAAATATTCGCCTACCGCGGGTCGGCGAGGAAGTGGCGGTGGT
>NZ_JAXOFN010000057.1:0-15598 GCF_034420155.1 Massilia luteola | reverse complement strand
TGGTTTACGGGCGTATACCCGAGTCGCCAAACTCAAAAAACCAAAACCCCGCAACATGTTCAGCATAGCTACCTTTCAAGAATTATTAAAGGGCCTGCCCCGCTCGAAGTTTGATCAGCTGGTAAAAAGACACAAGGCCGACAAGTACTCGAAGAAGTTCGGGCACTGGCAACACCTGATCGCGATGATGTACGGCCAGCTCAGTGAAGCCCCGGGCTTGCGGGCGCTGGAGACGGGCTTTAATCATCACCGCTCTCACCATTACCATTTGGGCGCCGGGATGATCAAACGTACGACGCTGGCCGATGCGAACGCCAGGCGCTCCGATACCGTGTTCAGTGACGTCGCCAATTGGCTGATGGGACAGGTGTCGCGTCAGTTGCGCAGCGATAGTGCTGAATTGATGTATCTGCTCGACTCGACGTCGTTGACGCTCAAGGGACGGGAATTCGAGCGCTGGACACAAGAGAGCCGTACCCGTAATACCCAGGGTATCAAGGTCCATGTCCTGCTTGATGCCCAGACCCGGACGCCAGACTGGATTTCGTTCAGCGCGGCCAACGTCAACGACGTAGAGAAAGCCTGGAGCGTACCGCTGGTTCGGGGCGCCCTTTACGTCTTCGACAAAGGCTACTGCGACTACGCCTGGTGGAACGCCATCAGTCAGGCTGGGGCGCAGTTCGTTACCCGGTTCAAACGCAATGCCGGCCTACGGATAATCGAAGAAAGAAGCATTCCCGCCGAAGCCGCCGGGATCGTGCTCAATGATGAAATCGTCCAGCTCAAACATAAGCGCCCCGGAGGACGAGACAACCCATATCTGGCATCGCTACGGCGTATCACGATCGCTCGCCCGGAAAAGGACACGCCGCTTGTCCTGGCCACCAACGATCTGGACAGCGCCGCGTTCGAGATCGCCCAGCGTTACAAGGAGCGCTGGGGAATCGAACTGTTTTTCAAGTGGATCAAGCAGCACCTGAAAATCAAAAAATTCCTCGGGCGGAGCGAAAACGCAGTGCGCATCCAAGTGCTTACAGCGTTGATCAGCTATTTGCTCGTGGCGCTCTACAAGCAGCGGCACTCGCTCAAGATCAGTCTCTGGGACTGTCTCGTGCTGATACGCGCCACCTTGTTTCAGCGCCCCGAGATCGAAGCTTCCCGCTATCGACAACGACGGCGACTTCAGCAAGAAATGGCAGAGCTCCAGCTGAGCCTCATCTGATGAAACTGTCAAGAATTTTATTCCGGACAGCAGTGCGCGCAGGCGGGGCCCAATTTTGCGAGCGCAGTCGAAACGCATAAAACTTGGGCCCCCGCCTGCGCGGGGGCGACGGTTTTACTTACGGTCGCGTGGATGGTTTTACGCCACGTGTACGGTTTGCGGCCGCGTGTACGTTTTGCGGCCGCGTGTCCCGGTTACGCCGGCTGCTTCTCATCCCGCAGCTCGCGCCGCAGGATCTTGCCGACGTTCGTCTTGGGCAGGCTGTCGCGGAACTCGACGTACTTCGGCCGTTTATAACCGGTCAGCTGCTCCTTGCAATACACCAGCAGCTCGTCCTTGGTGAGTCCCTTGTCCTTCTTGACGACGTACAGCTTGACGGCCTCGCCGGAATGCTGGTCCGGCACGCCCACGCACGCCACTTCCAGCACGCCCGGGTGCGCGGCGACGACGTCCTCGACTTCGTTCGGGTACACGTTGAAGCCCGAGACGAGGATCATGTCCTTCTTGCGGTCGACGATCTTGACGGCGCCGGTCTCGTTCATCACGCCGATGTCGCCCGTCTTGAAGAAGCCGTCCGCCGTCATGACCTTCGCCGTCTCGTCCGGGCGCTGCCAGTAGCCGGCCATCACCTGCGGGCCGCGCACGGCGATCTCGCCGGCCGTGCCGAACGGGACGTCGTTGTCGGCTTCGTCGATGATGCGCAATTCCGTCGACGGCAGCGCATAGCCGATGGTGCCCGTGAATTCCTTGATGTCGCAGCGGTTGGCGGCGACCACCGGCGACGTCTCGGACAGGCCGTAGCCCTCGACGATCGGCGCGCCCGTCACCGCGAGCCACTTGTCGGCCACGACCTTCTGCACGGCCATGCCGCCGCCCGGGCAGACGAGCAGGCCGGAGAAGTCCAGGCCGGCGAAGTCCGGATGGTTCAACAGGCCGTTGTACAGCGTGTTCACGGCCGGGAAGACGTTGACGCGGTAGCGCTTGAGCTCCTTGATGAAGCCACCGATGTCGCGCGGGTTCGGGATCAGGATGTTGGTGCCGCCCGCGCGCAGGCCCATCAGGGCGCACACGGTCAGCGCATAGATGTGGTACAGCGGCAGCGCGCACACGAATTGCGGCGTCGCGCCGGCCGGGATCTTCGCCAGCGTCGGGGCGAACCAGGCTTCGTTCTGCAGCACGTTGGCGATCACGTTCCTGTGCTTCAGGATCGCGCCCTTCGACACGCCGGTCGTGCCGCCGGTGTACTGCAGGAAGGCGATGTCGTCATGTCCGCACTCGACCGGCTTGCGCACCAGGCGCGCGCCTTCGGCCAGCATGCGCTTGAACGGTACGGCCGACGGCAGCGACCACGCCGGCACCATTTTTTTCACGGTGCGGACGACGAAGTTGACGAGCAGGCCCTTCAACCCCAGCAGGTCGCCCATGCTGGCCACGATGACGTGTTTTACGTTGGTATTCGGTACGACGTCGGCGACGGTGTGCGCGAAGTTTTCCAGCACGACGATGGCTTCGGCGCCGGAGTCCTTCAACTGGTGCTGCAGCTCGCGCGCCGTGTACAGCGGATTGACGTTGACGATGGTGTAGCCGGCGCGCAGGACGGCGGCCATCGCCACCGGATACTGCAGCACGTTCGGCAGCATGATCGCCACGCGCGCGCCCGGCGCCAGTCCCTTCTGCTGCAGCCACGCGGCCATCGCGCCGGACAGCTTGTCCAGCTCCGCGAACGTCATGGACTTGCCCATGCAGGCAAACGCGTCGCGGTTGGCGTACTTGCGGAAGGAATCCTCCAGCAGGTGCGTGAGGGAGCGGTACTGCGTCCAGTCGATGTCCGCGGGTATGCCCGCCTCGTACGACTTCAGCCAGAATTTGTCCATGTCATTGCCTCGCTTTTTTTTCGTTCAATTCAAATTGTGTGCGCAAAAAAACCGCCCGGCGGCGGCTTTCGTCCCCCCCGCGCAGGCGGAATGGTGCCCCCGGCACGATTCCCCCAATTTCTGCTCGCGCTATCGCAATGCGTAAAAATTGGGTTCCCGCCTGCGTGGGAACGACGGTCGATGCGTTCCAGTCTTTTACGCCGCCTGCTTTTCCTCGCGCAGCGCGCGGCGCAGGATCTTGCCCACGTTCGTCTTCGGCAGTTCGTCGCGGAATTCGATGTATTTCGGTTTCTTGTAGCCGGTGAGCTCGCGCCTGCAGTAGTCCATCAGCTGCTCGGCCGTCAGGTTCGCGTCCTTGCGCACGACGAACACCTTCACCGCTTCGCCGGAGTGCTCGTCCGGCACGCCGACCACCGCGCATTCCAGCACGCCCGGATGCGCCGCGATCACCGCTTCCAGTTCGTTCGGATACACGTTGAAGCCCGACACGAGGATCATGTCCTTCTTGCGGTCGACGATCTTCACGTACCCGTCTTCGTCCATGATGCCGACGTCGCCCGACTTGAAGAAGCCGTCCGCCGTCATGACCTTCGCCGTCTCGTCCGGGCGATTCCAGTAGCCCGCCATCACCTGCGGGCCGCGGATCGCGATCTCGCCCACGCTGCCCACCGGCAGCGGCTTGCCGTCGTCGTCGACGATCGCGATGTCCGTCGACGGCACCGGCAGGCCGATCGTGCCCGTGAAGCCGGGGATGTCGCAGCGGTTGCACGTGGCCACCGGCGCCGTCTCCGACAGGCCGTAGCCCTCGATGATGTTGGTGCCCGTGAGCGCCTTCCACTTGTCGTTGACGGCCTGCTGCACGGCCATGCCGCCGCCGTTGGACACTTTCAGGCCGCTGAAGTCGACGTCCTTGAAATCCGGATGGTTGACCAGCGCGTTGTACAGCGTGTTCACGGCCGGCAGCATGTTGATGCGGTACTTCTTGAGCTCCTTGATGAAACCCGCGATGTCGCGCGGGTTCGGGATCAGGATGTTCAGCGCGCCCACGCGCATGCCCCACAGCGCGCACGCCGTCAGCGCGAAGATGTGGTACAGCGGCAGCGCGCACACGATGGTGGGGAATTCGACGAGCGGCGGCCGGCTCATCGCCGGCTTCGACCACGCCTCCGTCTGCAGGATGTTGGCGATGACGTTGCGGTGCGTGAGCGTCGCGCCCTTCGACACGCCCGTCGTGCCGCCCGTGTACTGCAGGAAGGCGACGTCGGTATTCTTCAGCTGCGCCGGCTGGAACGGCATCTTCGCGCCCTGCGCCAGCGCGTCCTTGAAGCGCACCATGTGCGGGATCGTAAAGTCCGGCACCATCTTCTTGACGTTGCGGACGACGAAGTTGACGAGCATGCCCTTGGCGCCGCCCAGCAGTTCGCCCAGGCTGGCCACGACGACGTGGCGCACCGCGGTCCTGGGCAGGACCTGCTCGACCGTGTGCGCGAAGTTCTCGAGCACGATGATGGCTTCGCTGCCCGAATCCTTGAGCTGGTGCTCCAGTTCGCGCGGCGTGTACAGCGGATTGACGTTGACGACGGCATAGCCCGCGCGCAGGATGGCGGCCAGCGCCACCGGGTACTGCAGCACGTTCGGCATCATGACGGCCACGCGCGCGCCCGGCTTCATCCCGCGGCTCTGCAGCCAGGCGGCCAGGCGCTTCGACATGTTGTCCAGTTCCCCGTAGGTGAGGAACTTGTCCATGCAGACGAACGCGTTGTTCGCCGCATACTTGCGGAACGATTCCTCCAGCAGTTGCACCAACGAGCCGTACTGGTCGGGATCGATGTCCGCCGGCACGCCGGGCGGATAAGCCTTGAGCCAAATCTTGTCCATCGGTGCCTCTGTCTCCAGTGTCGTTATCGTTCCGAGCCCGGCAAGATCTTACCAATCGGACGCCGCTTGCGGTGACCGATTGGTGTCTTTTGTTCTATTTGACGGCACGACCCAAAAAAAAATCGCACGGTCGTGCTGATATTGATAAGCAAGATGCTATCGGGCAGCGCGTCCGGACGCAAGCACTTTTGCGTAATTCGAACAACGACTCTATCGAGCCAATGGCGGCGTTTCGCTGCGCTGTACCATCAACGGCGCGGTCACGAGCGGCGGCACCATCGCATTCAGGACCCGGTGGCGGTCGGCGCTGTCCATGTCGGCCAGGCGCTTGACGGCCCCGTAAAACTTCGGAAAGCTGCCTTCGCGCTGCAACAGGGCGCGGAACGCCGGCACGAAGTCTTCGTAGGTCGCGATCGACGCCAGGTGCGCGTTCGACAGCGGCTGGTCGAAGAAGCGATCATACCCCGCGTAGCCGCCCCAGTTGCCCTTGAGGACCTGGTATTCGTCCTTGAGCTCCTGGAACAGGCGCACCTTGACGGCGCGCTTTTCGGCATCGCTGCGGTCGACGACGGCGTAATTCTGCTCGAGCGCCTTGCGGTACTTCATCAGCAACGCGAGGAAATCCTTCTTGCGGCTCCGGTAGCGCGCATAGGCGTCGCGCATCTGCGGGTTGCCGAAGCGTTCCATCCAGCGCTCGACGCCGACCTCTTCCACCGTCGAGGCGAACGATTCGTTGAATTGCGAATCGCCCTGCGCGTACACGATCTGGTGCGCCAGCTCGTGGAAGACCATGCGCGCCAGTTCGCCGTCCGGGTAGTTGATGAACGTGGAGATCAGCGGATCGCTGAACCAGCCGAGCGTCGAATACGCGGCCACGCCGCCGACCTCGACGTCGTCGCCGGCGTCGCGCAGTTCCTGCGCATACGCCTGGGCCGCGGCCTTGCTGTAGTAGCCGCGGTAGTTCACGCAGCCGGCCACGGGGAAGCACCATTGCAGGGGCCGCAGCGACAGCTCGGGCGTGGCGACGACGTTCCACAACACGTATTGCCGCTTCAGCGCGGCGTAGTTTTTGTAGCTGTTGTTGTCGGGTAAAGCCATTTCGGCAACTGCGAAGCGGCGGATCTGGCGCGCCGTCTCGAGACGATGGCGCAGTTTGGTACTGGTGCCGGGGTCGGCGATCCAGTCATCGATCGGACGGGCGTCCGACAGGAGTTCAAGCTGGCCCTGGGCCGCCTGGGAGTAGTAGTTCAGCGTGGAACAGCTGGCCAGCAGCCCCGCCGCCGTGCCTGCGAACAGCACGGTGCGGAGCCACGGGGTAATCCGTGTAAGTTTCATATTTCCAGATCATGGTGCGGCCTTTTCAACCTGCACCAGCGTGTCGTAAAAGGTGGGCGCCCGGCCCATGTCGGTCAGGCGCTGACTGGTGACTTCATTGGCGTTCTTGCCGTCGCTGGCGAGCTTCTTCCACCAGATCGACAGGCCGACCACGAGGCCGGCCCGCGCTCTGGCGGTGACCCGGGCGCGCGCGACGAACGCGCCCCGGTCGTTGAAGATGCGTACCATCGCGCCGTCTTCGATGCCGCGGGTAGCGGCGTCGGCGGGATGGATGTCCAGGTGCGGCTCACCTTCCGTTGCGCGGAGGCTCTGAACATTGACAAAGGTAGAGTTGAGGAAGTTCCTGGCCGGCGGAGAAATCATCGCCAACGGATATTTCTGCGCCAGTTCGGGCGTGGAGGCGACCGACTCGTAGTTCGGGATATAAGTCGGCAACGGATCGAGGCCGTCGGCGAGCATCGAGCTCGAATAAAACTCGCACTTGCCGGACGGCGTGGGGAAACCGCCTTGCGCGAACGGCGCGGCCGGTACGTTCAGCTTTTGCCAGCCGGTGCGTTTCAGGGACGACCAGTCGAAATGGACCGCGCGCTCGTTGTTCACGTCGAACGCCTTGGCCGCCAGTTCGTCGTCCGTCTCGTCGAAGGCCGCATCCGTGAAGCCCATGCGTTTCGCGAGCAGGCGGAAGATTTCCGTGTTGGGCCTGGATTCGCCCAGCGGCGCGATCGCTGCGTTATTCGCCATCATGTACAAGTGACCATAGGCGAGGTGCGCGTCGACGTGTTCCAGCTGCGTGGTGGCCGGCAGCAGGATGTCCGCGTAGTCGGCGGTGTCGGTCTGGAAGTGTTCCAGCACCACGGTGAACAGATCCTCGCGCTCGAAGCCGCGCTGCACCTGCGCCGAATCCGGCGCGATCGCGAGGGGATTCGAGTTGTAGACGATGACGGCTTCGATCTTCGGCCCGAACGCGGGCGACGCGTCGCGTTGCAGGTCGGCGCCGATCGTGTTCATGTTGATCGTGCGCGGAAGCTTGCCGCGCAACAGGTCCGGACGTTGCAGGACAACTTTATTGGCCGGGAACGTGCCCGACGTCGACAGCTGCACGCCGCCGGCCGCCTGGCGCCACGCGCCCACGAGGGCCGGCAGGCAGGCGATGGTGCGCACGGCCATGCCGCCGCCGTGCACGCGCTGCAGGCCATAGTTCATGCGGATCGCGACCGGCTCGCCCGCGCGCGCCGTGCGGCCGTATTCGCGGGCGAGGTCGACGACTTCCTCGACCGTGATGCCGCAGGTTTGTGCCGTGCGTTCCGGCGTCCATTCGGCCACGCGGTCCTTCAATTGCGCGAAGCCGAACGTGTATTTCTCGATGTAGTCGTGGTCGAGCAGGTTGTCCTTCACCAGCACGTGCATCATGCCCAGCGCCAGCGCGGCGTCCGTGCCCGGCATCAGCGCGATGTGCTGGTGGCATTTTTCTGCCGTGAGGGAGCGATAGGGATCGATGGCGATCAACTTGGCGCCGCGGCGCTTCGCTTCCTGCAACCGCGTCCACAGGTGCAGGTTCGACGCGATCGGGTTGCCGCCCCAGATCAAGACCAGCTTCGCATCCTGGAACTGTTCGGTATCCGTGCCGATCGAACCGCCGATGGTGTATTTATAGCCGGTGGCGCCGGCATTCGCGCACACGGTGCGGTCGAGAAAGGAGGCACCGAGCGTGTTGAAGAAGCGCATGGCCATCGCCTCGCCCTGCACCAGGCCCATCGTGCCGCAATAGCTGTACGGCAGGATCGCCTGCGGGTCGCGCGCGGCGATGGGTTGCAGGCGATTCGCAATCTCGTCGAGCGCCTGTTCCCACGTGATCCGTTCGAACTTGCCCTCTCCCTTCTTGCCGACGCGGCGCATCGGGTACAGCAGGCGGTCGGGGTGGTACGTGCGTTCGATGTAGCGCGAGACCTTCGTGCACAACACGCCGGCCGTCGTCGGATGATCCGGATCGCCCTTGACCTCCGTGGCCACGCCGTCCTCCACGGTCACGAGGAGCGCGCAGGTATCGGGGCAGTCATGCGGGCAGGCGCCGCGGACGATGGTCTTGGTCATCGGATTCATCCAGAAAAGCGTCGATAAACCAGTACTTTAAACGATTCCGGCGGCAGCCGTGGGGACCCTGGCATTGCACATGGTGGAAGGGCTACAATAGTTCAAAAGGAGAGAAACGAATGAGACTAGTCGAACCTATCCTCGCTTACCAGTCCGAGCTCGAAACGATCCGGCGCGACATCCACGCCCATCCCGAACTCTGCTACGAAGAACAACGCACGGCCGACGTGGTCGCGCAGCGCCTGGCCGAATGGGGCATCCCCGTGGTGCGCGGCCTGGGCGTGACGGGCGTCGTCGGCATCATCAGGAACGGCACCTCGGACCGCGCCATCGGCCTGCGTGCCGACATGGATGCGCTGCCGATGCAGGAACTCAACACATTTGAGCACGCGTCGCGCCATGCCGGCAAGATGCATGCTTGCGGTCATGACGGCCACACAACGATGCTGTTGGGCGCAGCCCACTATCTGTCGCAGAACCGCAACTTCGACGGCACCGTCTACCTGATCTTCCAGCCCGCCGAAGAAGGTGGCGCGGGCGCGCGCCGCATGATGGACGACGGCCTGTTCGAGCGCTTTCCGATGGAAGCGGTGTACGGAATGCACAACTGGCCCGGCATCAAGACGGGCAGCTTCGGCGTCGTCGCCGGGCCGATGATGGCATCCAGTAACGAGTTCCGCGTCGTCGTGAAGGGCAAGGGCGGGCACGCCGCGCAACCGCACCGCGGCATCGATCCGGTGATGGTCGCGGTGCAGATCGCGCAAGGTTGGCAGACCATCATCTCGCGCGAAAAGAACCCGCTGGACACGGCCGTGCTGTCGATCACGCAGATCCACGCCGGCAGCGCCACGAACGTCATCCCCGACGAAGCCGTCATGATCGGCACCGTGCGCACGTTCGCCACCGACGTACTGGACCTGATCGAACGGCGCATGCACGAGATCGCGGCGGGCCTCGCGTCGGGCTTCGGCGCCACCGTCGATTTCTCGTTCAAGCGCAATTACCCGCCTCTCATCAACCACCCGGAGCAGACGGCGTTCGCCGTGGAAGCCATGCGCGCGGTGGTGGGCGCGGACAACGTCGACACGAACGTCGAACCCACGATGGGCGCCGAGGACTTCGCGTTCATGCTGCAGGAAAAGCCCGGCTGCTATGTCTTCATCGGCAATGGCGACGGCGATCACCGCCTGGGTGGCCACGGCCTCGGACCGTGCCAGCTGCACAACGGCAGCTACGACTTCAACGACCAGCTGCTGGCGGTCGGGGCCAGCTTCTGGGCGAGACTGGTCGAGATGAGCCTGCCGCTGAAGCGGGCCTGAGGCTTACGGCAGCTGGTCCTCGGCCGTGCCGAGGCGCTTGCCGGGATTCATCCGCTCCAGGGCGATGAGGCCGGCCGCGTGGTCGGCGGACGGGATATCCCCTTCGATGGTCTCGTACTGCCGCGTCACGAGTGCCGTCACGGGCAAGGTGACGCCGGCCGCGCTTGCTGCCGCCAGGATATTGCGCTGGTCCTTCAGTTGCGTCTTGACCTGGCCGCCCGGCATGAAATTGCGCTCCAGCATGCGCTGGCCGTGGACTTCCAGCACGCGGCTGCCGGCAAAGCCGCCACGGATCGCGTCGCGCACGGCGGCCGGATCGGCACCGGCCGCTTCCGCCAGCAGCAGCGCTTCGGCCACGACATTGATCGTGGCGCCAACGATCAATTGATTGCACAACTTGGCCACCTGGCCGCTGCCGACGGGGCCGACGGCTTTCGGATTGCCCAGCACGCGCAGCACGGGTTCGGCCTGCGCGTAATCGGCGGCGTCGGCGCCGGCCATGATCGCGAGCTGGCCCGCCTCCGCGCCGCCCACGCCGCCCGACACGGGCGCATCGACGAAGCGGCAGCCGACCTGCTGCAAACGCGCGGCGAACGTCAGCGCTTCGTCCTGGCGCGTGGAACTCATGTCGATCCACAGCGTGCCCTTGGCGAGCGCCGGCAGGGCGCCGTCGATGACCTGGCCGACGATCGGGCCCGCTTCCAGGATCGAGATCACGATGTCGGCGCCGCGCACGGCGTCGTGCAGGTCGGCATGCGGCGCGGCGCCCGTCGCGCGCAGGGCCTCGGCCTTGGCGGCCGTGCGGTTCCACACGCGCAGGGGATAGCCGGCCCGGGCCAGCCGGGTCGCCATCGGCTTGCCCATCAAGCCGATGCCGAGAAATGCCACTGTCGGTAACGTCATTCCATCCTCACGAGTATTCATTGACCATATTGTAACAATTGACAGGCTGCCTACGCCCCTTCATCGACCTCGCTACAATAGCGGTCTTGCCGTGACCTTGTGCTCGCACGGCTCCACTTTTATCGCAAAGGCGTTTGTCCATGAAAAAAATCATCCGTTCCCTGGCGGCCGTCGCCGCGTTGTTGGCCATGCAGGCGAGCCATGCCGCCGACGGCATGTTCGATTCGTCATCGGTGGAAGCCGGCGGCGGCGAACACGTGCAGGTCGTCCGCCTCGCGGTCCAGAAGGACTGGAACAGGAACTGGCTCCCGACCAGCGGCTACCACCTGTCCGGCTACTGGGACGCGAACGTCGCGTACTGGCGCGCCAACCAGTGGCTGGACGTGAAGGGCGACAAGAAGGACCTGGCCGTCGTCGGCATCACGCCGGTGTTCCGCTGGGAAGCCGACAACAAGCTCGGCCTCTACGCCGACGCCGGCATCGGCGCCGCGCTGTTCTCCAGCGTGTACCGCAACACGCACCGCCAGCTGTCGACCGCCTTCGAATTCGCCGACCACGTGGGCGTCGGCTATGTGTTCGCCAACAAATGGGAACTGGGCGCGCGCCTGCAACACTACTCGAACGGCGGCATCAAGCACCCGAACGGCGGCGTCAACCTGCTGCTGCTGAAGGCCGCCTACCACTATTAATCAAACCGGGGTCAGAGCCCGATTTTGGGCAATTTCCAAAAATCGGGCTCTGACCCCGGTTCGGGGTTGCGGGTTTTATGTGACAATCGACTCCCGATGACCGATACCGACACCATCAAGCGCTACCTCCCCTGGCTGGTGGCGACTGCCCTGTTCATGGAGCAGCTCGACGCCACCATCGTCAACACCGCGGTGCCCAGCATCGCGGCCAGCCTGCACGTCACGCCGCTCAGCCTCAAATCCGTCGTCACCAGCTATATCCTCAGTCTGGCCGTGGGCATCCCGGTGAGCGGCTGGATGGCCGACCGTTTCGGCACGCGCCGCGTGTTCTTCACGGCGATCGCGATCTTCACGGTGGCGTCGGTGCTGTGCGGGCTGTCGCTGAACGCGCCGATGATGGTGGCGGCCCGCCTGCTGCAAGGGCTGGGCGGGGCGATGATGATGCCGGTGGGACGTTTATCGATCATCCGCACGTTTCCCAAGAACGAGCTGCTGGGCGCGATGAACTTCGTGATCCTGCCGGCGCTGATCGGGCCCCTGCTGGGGCCGACGGTCGGCGGCCTGATCGTGCACTGGACGTCGTGGCGCGCCATTTTCTTCGTCAACGTGCCGGTCGGCCTGCTCGCGCTGTTCCTCGTCTGGCGCCACATGCCGGACTACCACGGCGCGGAGCCGCGCCCGCTGGACGTGATCGGGCTGATCCTGTTCAGCTCGGGCACGGCGATCCTGTCGTGGCTGCTGGAAATCTTCGGCGAGCACACGCTCGACCCCATGACGGCCGGCCTGATGCTGGCGCTGTCCGTCGCGCTGCTGGCCGCGTACGCCTGGCACGCGAGCGAGTCGCAGTTCCCGCTGCTGCGGCTGACCTTGCTGAAGGTGCGCACGTTCCGCATCTCGGTGCTGGGCGGCTTCATCACGCGCCTGGGCATCGGCGGCCTGCCGTTTTTGCTGCCGCTGCTGTACCAGCTGGGGCTGAAACTGGCGCCGTGGCAATCCGGTCTGCTGATGATGCCGACGGCCGCCGCTGCGATGGGCATGAAGCTGATCGCCCCCAAAGTGCTGGCGCGCTTCGGCTACCGCCGGGTGCTCGTGTTCAACACGATCTGTATCGGCCTGACGATCGGCCTGTTCGCGCTGGTGGGCGCGAACACGCCCTGGTACGCGATCGCCGGCATCGGCCTGCTGCAGGGCTTCTTCAACTCGCTGCAATTCTCGAGCATGAACACGCTGGCCTATGCCGACGTCGATCCCAAGGATTCGAGCATGGCCAGCACGATCGCCTCGTCGTTCCAGCAATTGTCGATGAGCTTCGGCCTCGCCGCCGGCTCGCTCGTGACGGCGTGGTTCCTGGGCCGCGTGCCGCAGACGGACCAGGTGATGGTCACCCGGGCGCTGCACCACGCGTTCATCGCACTGGCCCTGATGACGATGCTGTCGTCCATCGTCTTCGCCCGCCTGCGCCGCGGCGACGGCGAAAGCATCACCCGGAGCAAGGCGGCCACCGCGGTGGCCCAGGATCCGGCGCCGCTGTCGCAAGCCTGACCCATTACTCGGTCAACGTCACGGTCGTGCGGTTCGGATCGGCCTTGATGCTGGCGTCGCTGAAGGGCAGCGCCGGCCACGCCTTGCGCGAATACGGCCCGAGCTGATCCGCGTAATACGGCGACTTGGGATCCGTCGACTGGCCATACACGAGCAGCGCATTCGCGACCGGACCGGCATCGTCGAACGTCACGGCCTGCACATAACTCGTACCCCAGTAGACGTTGTTGTAGCCGGTGGCCGTCAGGCCCGTGCTCATCCGCAGCGAATTGTAGGACCCGTCGAGATCGCCCACGCCGCCGTGCAGCGGGGTCCGCACGCCGTTGCGCGTTTCGCCCTGGTAATCGCCCAGCTTGCCGTCGAGCGGGATGTTCAGCGACTGCAGCCGCAGCGCCGCATTCTTCAGCGCCGCGAACATGGCCGGCAGCGCAGCGGTCGCGACGCCGTTGGGCGTATGCACCGGGTCGGCTGGATCGAGCGGCACTTTCCATTTATTCGGAATCTGCGACGCCGCATTCCAGAATTCACGGAACAGCACGGCGCCGCGGCTGTCGATGTTCGCGTGCCGATCCCACGCCGCGAGGACGGTGCAGGCCTGGGCCAGCGTCGCGTCGTCGGTCGGGCAGGCCGGCAGCAGGTCCGGCAGCACGAGCTCGGCGGCATAGATGCGGTTGGCGAACACGAGCGTCTGCAGATCGGCCAGCTGGAATGTGTGGCCTTGCTGCGCCAGTTCCTCGAACTGGATGAAGCCGATGCGCGTCCGCAGGCGCTGCTCGACGCCCGTCTTGCCGTACAGCGGAGAATATCCCAACGGCGCCGGACCCGTGAGCAGGGAACGGGCATTGGTCAGCCAGTAGCTGTCGTTCGAGTTCGCCACATAATCCGTGCGCAGCATCGACGGCGCATTCACTGGCGAGAAGATGCCGGGCGGCGCGTTGGCGTCCTGGCCCCACGCGCAGGCGCTGCGCGAACCGTCGAACAGCACGAGGGCGGCCATGAGCAGGCAGTTGCCGGCGAACTTGTCCGTCGTGACGTGCGGGACGACGCTCGCATCCGCATACAGCGCGTTGCCGGCGCGGTCGGCCGCGATGGTGTTCACCCACGGCAGGCCGACGACCGTGTCCAGCGACGATTTGAGGGCCTGGACGCTCGTCGCGGTGCCGATCCCCAGCCACTGTTCGAGCATGCGTGTATTGCCGCGGTTCGGGTCGGCAAGGACGTATGCCGTGGTGCTGGTCCACGCCAGTCCCGCTTCCGGCTTGACGATCACCGCGCCCTGCTTGCTGAAGTAAAACGTCTTGCTGTGCTTCGTCGTCGTACCGTCCGGCATGAGGATGTCGACCGACACGGTCTTCGACGTCATCTTCGACCGTTCACCGTCCACGAGATACGTCGTGCCCGTGGCATCGCCCGCATCGAGGGCGAGTTTGAACGTCGTGAAATGCGTGGCTGCCGTGACGGTGTGCGACCACGCGACATCCTTGTTGAATCCGATGACGACGGCCGGCATGCCGCCCAGCACGGCGCCCATCACATCGTAGCGGCCGGGCACGGTCAGGTGCGCCTGGTAAAAACGGTCGGTACTCGTCCAGGGGAAGTGTGGATTGCCGAGCAGGAGCCCATGTCCGCTGGCCGACAAATCCTTGCCGACGGCCAGCGCGTTGCTGCCGAAGCCCTGGTGCACCACTTGATCCAGCCGCGCGAGGAGGAAGGCGGGATCGAGCTTGCGCCGCGGCCTGCGCAACGCCACCGTTGCGTTCCCATCACGCGCCCCGGCCACGACTTCCTTCGCGAACACTTCGCCCGACGCGTGCAGTGCTTTCTCGGCCAGGACGAGATACATGTCGTCGACCGTCACCGGTTTCACCCATTTCGCGTTGTTGCACGCCGCCGGATAGTTGCCGGTGTTGTCCTTCAGGTAGCGGTTGTAGCCGGCGACATAGCCTTCCAGCAGATCGCGCGGTTCCTGCGCTCCGGCGGCATAGCCGGCGCGCAGTTGGTCGACGTCGAGATAGCCCTTGAAGAAGAAGTCGCTGTCCTCGTTCTTGAGATCCATGAAGCCGCTGGCGGCACCGTATTCGTCATCCTTGCGGGCCGTCGCATGGGCGTCGCCGCCGAAGAATTGCGATCGCTCGCCGCGTACCGTCAGCAAGGAATCGGCAAACATGCACACGTTGTCCTGCGCATATGCGTAGGCGAGGCCATAGCCGAGGCTGCGGAAGTCCGCGGCTTTGACGTGCACCACGCCATGCGTCGTCCGGGTGACTTCGGCGCTGAACCGGGGTGGTGGCGTTGGGATGGACGGCGGATCGTCGCTGGCATGATGGCCGCACGCGGCGAGGGTGGAACCCAGGACCGTGGTAGCGATCACCATCCTGGCTAATGCAGGAAAAACACGAGTGCAATACATGCTGCTCCTTGTAGGTGAATAAAGCCGTTGGCTGGCAAAGTGGCTAACCATTCGGGTCAGCCAACGATGCTAGCGGCTTTTTCTTTTTCTACAACTATTGGAACACCAGCTTGTCAGGTTTCGATTTTTCCGATTCAAATATGTTTTTCTTGTGCCCAAAAGCAAAAAGCCCGCTCAGTATCAACTGAGCGGGCTTCTGCATATAACTAGCCTGACGATAACCTACTTTCACACTGGTTGCAGCACTATCATCGGCGCAAAGTCGTTTCACGGTCCTGTTCGGGATGGGAAGGGGTGGTACCGACTTGCTATGGTCATCAGGCATAACTTGTACG
>NZ_JAXOFN010000056.1:0-15742 GCF_034420155.1 Massilia luteola | reverse complement strand
TACCGCTACGATCCGGACAAGGATTCGAAGCCCTATATGCAAGACGTCACCGTCGAGCTGAAAGACACCGACAAGATGCTGCTCGACGCGCTGCAGCGCATCAAGGCCGACGTCGACGATTCGCTGGCGCTGCGCCGCTCCTGCCGCGAAGGCGTGTGCGGTTCGGACGCGATGAACATCAACGGCAAGAACGGCCTGGCGTGCACGACGAACCTGAACGAGCTGACGCAGCCGATCGTGCTGCGTCCGTTGCCTGGGCTGCCGGTCATCCGCGACCTGATCGTGGACATGACCAACTTCTTCAAGCAGTACCACTCGATCAAGCCGTACCTGATCAACGACTCGATCCCGCCGGAGAAAGAGCGCCTGCAATCGCCGGAAGAACGCGAAGAGCTGGACGGCGTGTACGAGTGCATCCTGTGCGCGTGCTGCTCGACGTCGTGCCCGTCGTTCTGGTGGAATCCGGACAAGTTCGTGGGTCCGGCCGGGCTGCTGCAGGCCTACCGCTTCATCGCCGACTCGCGCGACGAAGCGACCGCCGAGCGCCTGGACAACCTGGAAGACCCGTACCGCCTGTTCCGCTGCCATTCGATCATGAATTGCACGGACGTGTGCCCGAAGGGTCTGAACCCGAACAAGGCCATCGGCAAGATCAAGGAATTGCTGGTGCGCAGGGCGATCTGAGCCGGTCGTCCATGCATGACGTCCGCGTGGGCACCCGTGCCCACCAAATGCCGGCGTAACGCAATTAATATTGCTTAAATATAGTAAAACTACCGTACTGTCGACTGCCCGCAGCCGGAGTATAGTGTTGACCCAACAACGGACTCTAGTGTGAAAACGCATCAATCCGACCCAGCCAACCGTGCCCGCCTTCGCTGGCGTGCCCGCCGCGGCCTGCTCGAGAACGACCTGATCCTCACGCGCTTCCTCGACGCGCATGAAGAAGAACTGACGGACGAGGAAGTCGATGCGCTGACCCGTCTGCTGGACCTGGCGGACAACCCGCTGATGGACCTGCTGCTGGGGCGCGCCGAGCCCGAAGGCGAGGTCGACCTGCCGCACGTGCGTGCCCTGGTGGCGCGGCTGCGGCAAGCCTGAGGCGTCCACGCTGTCACGGACGCCGGTAACGAAACCGGAAGATTTCGTTTTTATCTTGTACCCACCTCCCAAAGAAGGAAGTGCCATGAACATCTCTGATACCAAAGCCACTCTGTCGTTCTCGGACGGCAGCCCATCGGTAGACATGCCGATCTACAAGGGCACGATCGGCCCGGACGTCATCGACATCCGCAAGCTGTACGGCCAGACCGGCAAGTTCACCTATGACCCTGGCTTCATGTCGACCGCCGCCTGCCAGTCGGCCATCACGTACATCGATGGCGACAAGGGCGAGCTGCTGTATCGCGGCTATCCGATCGAACAGCTGGCCGTCAACTGCGACTTCCTGGAGAGCTGCTACCTGCTGCTGAACGGCGAACTGCCGAACGCCGCGCAGAAGGAAAAATTCGTCACCACCGTGTCCAAGCACACGATGGTCCACGAGCAGATGCAATTCTTCTTCCGCGGCTTCCGCCGCGACGCGCACCCGATGTCGGTGCTGGTGGGTACGGTCGGCGCGCTGGCGTCGTTCTACCACGACTCGCTGGACATCAACGACGCGAACCAGCGCGAGATCTCGGCCATCCGCCTGATCGCCAAGCTGCCGACCCTCGTCGCGATGGCTTATAAATACTCGGTCGGCCAGCCGTTCGTGTATCCGCGCAACGACCTGTCGTACAGCGCGAACTTCATGCGCATGATGTTCGGCAACCCGTGCGAAGAGTACAAGGTCAACGACGTCCTCGTCCGCGCGCTGGACCGCATCCTGATCCTGCACGCCGACCACGAGCAGAACGCGTCGACCTCGACCGTCCGCCTGGCCGGCTCGTCGGGCGCCAACCCATTCGCCTGTATCGCAGCCGGCATCGCCTGCCTGTGGGGCCCGGCACACGGCGGCGCGAACGAAGCCGCACTGAACATGCTGAAGGAAATCGGCACCGTCGAGAACATCCCTGGCTTCATCGAGAAGGTCAAGGACAAGAACTCGGGCGTGAAGCTGATGGGCTTCGGTCACCGCGTGTACAAGAACTTCGACCCGCGCGCCAAGCTGATGCGCGAAACCTGCTACGAAGTGCTGAACGAACTGGGCCTGCAGGACGACCCGCTGTTCAAGCTGGCGATGGAACTGGAAAAGATCGCCCTGAACGACGACTACTTCGTGTCGCGCAAGCTGTACCCGAACGTCGACTTCTACTCGGGCATCGTGCAGTCGGCCCTGGGCATCCCGGTCTCGCTGTTCACCGGTATCTTCGCGATGGCCCGTACCATCGGCTGGATCGCCCAGTGGAACGAGATGATCGCCGACCCGGAACAGAAGATCGGCCGCCCGCGCCAGCTGTTCGTCGGTTCGCCGCGCCGCGACGTGCCGGCGATGGACAAGCGTTAATCCGCTTCTGTCGTCATCGGAAAGCGAGCCTGCGGGCTCGCTTTTTTTTATTCGGGGCGCGCAGGCCGGATGTAATACCTTTAAAATATACAGTGTATAAATAAGGGGAACGCCATGATCACCGGACACGTATTCATCGCAACCAGCCTCGATGGCTATATCGCACGTCCCGATGGCGACATCCGCTGGCTGCTCGAACGCGACGACCCGCGGGAGGACCACGGCTATACCGCCTTCATTGCGGACAAGGACGCGATCGTGATGGGACGCGGCAGCTACGACATGGTGGCGACGTTCGACACGTGGCCGTACGACCGGCCCGTGATCGTGCTGTCGCGCCAGCTTGCCGATGCGCCCGTCCCCGACAGGCTGCGCGGCCAGGTGCGCTTCGTCGACCTCACGCCCGCGGAGGCCATGCGCGCACTGGAGCGGGAGGGCGCCCGCCGCGTATATGTGGATGGGGGCCGCGTCGTGCAAGCTTTCCTGCGAGCGGGACTGATCGCGGACATGGTCGTCACGACGGTTCCGGTCCTGATCGGCGCGGGCCGTCCACTGTTCGGGGAACTCCCGCACGACCGCGACCTGGTCCTTGTCGACAGTCGTAGTTTCCCATCGGGGCTCGTGCAATCCACCTACCGGCTGCCGCCATGACGCGCCCGCGCGGCCGTCCCGCGCGCGGGCAAGGCGTCACGCGCGAGGCCATCGTGGACGCCGCGCTGGCCCTGCTCGGCGAGGAGGGTGGGGCTGGGTTGACGATGCGGACATTGGCGGCGCGGCTGGGCGTCACGCCGATGAGCCTGTACCACCATGTCACGGACCGGGCCGGACTGCTACGGGCGCTGTCGGAGCAGGTGTATGGCGACGTGCTGTCGGGCGTCGGTCAGTCCGGCGACCCCGTTGCCGGAATACGGATGCTGCTGACCCGGTATTACGACCTCGTCGTCGCCCATCCGCAACTGACGCTGGCCATCTTTGCCGAGCCGGCGGCCTTCGCGGGCGCCAGCCGGGAGATCACCGACCGGTTGACCGCGCTGCTCGCGGCGGTCACGCCGGGGCACATCGTATGGCGCGATATTCTCGTCGACCACGCGCACGGCGGTGGCCTTGCGCTCATCGCAGCCAGGACCGATGCGGCGAGGGTGGAGGCGTTGCGGGCCGGGTACCGGCAGGCACTCGATTGCCTGCTGGCGCAATTGACCACGGCCTGAAACAACGACGGCCGCCGGATCACTCCGGCGGCCGTCGCATCAACCCGTTATCGATTCAAGGTCAGACAGCGTAATACGCCTCGACCTCGCCTTTCAGCTTGATCAGCATCGGACGGCCCTTGCGGTCCAGGGTCTTGCCGGCGGCGACCTTGATCCAGCCTTCGCTCAGGCAGTATTCCTCGACGTCGGTGCGTTCCTTGCCGTTGAATCGGATGCCGACCGGGTGCTTGAAGACTTCCGCATTGTGGTGCGGGCTCTTCGGGTCGATGGACAGGCGGTCGGGCAGGGGTGGGAGTTGGGTAGTGTCGTTCATGGCCGGAATTATCCACGATTCCCGGCGCGCGCGCGAGCGCCGCATCACCGGAATCATTGCCTTATTGAACACTTGATGTAGACGCGTCGGCGACATTTCGCTATGCTCGCAAGATTGTTAACCCGACAGTCAGCACCATGGCACAAAATTCAGGCGACGTCTACCGGACCCCCCGACGTTTCAATTGGCCGTTCGTGATCGGCGGTTTCGCTTTTCTTTCCCTCGCGATCATGTTGTGGCGCTGGGGCGGCACGGTCGAGGACTCGCTGGCCTATTTCGACACCGCCCGCTGGGTGCGCGGCGAGATCCCGCTGCAGGCGTTGCGCGCGCCGTTTCCGTACCGGCTGGCCGTCCCGGCACTCGCGGCCTTCCTGCCCGGCGACCTGCACAACACGTTCGCCGCGCTGAACTGGATCTTCGTCACCGCGACGGCCTGCCTCGCGACGGCGACCGTGCGGCGCATGGGCTTCGGCACCTTGCGGGCGCTGGCGGCGGGGCTGCTCGTCGTGCTGTCGCTGCCGACGTTCTGGTATGCGCCTTACCTGCTCGTCGATCCGGGTTCCGTGTGCATGCGCATGCTGTTCGTGTTCGCCGTGCTGACGGGGCAGCCGCGCCTCGCGCTGGCGGCCGGCCTGGCGGCGACCGCGATCCGCGAAGAAAACATTCTCCTGCTGGGCTGGCTGCTCGTGATGCGCCAGGTGGCCGTGCCGCAAGGGCTCGCGGCGCTGGCCGCCGCCGCCGGGTGGCTCGTCGCGGTGCGCTGGTGGCTGATTCCAGGCCTGCCGCATTACGCCTGGGTGCCCAACCTCGGCACCGTGCGTGCGCTGCTGGACGATACGCGCGGCCTGTTGTCGCTCGCCGGTTGCGCGGGCCTCGTCCTGCCGCTCGCCATCGTCGGCATCTGGCGCGCCCCGCCGCGCATCGCGCCCTTGCGCGGCCTGCTCGTGCTGATGGCCTTGCCGCCGCTGTACGCGGCGCTGAGCGTGCGCGTCGAAGGGCGCATCGTATGGGCCCTGTATCCCTTCCTGATCCCGTTCGCCGTGTCGCTGGGCCTGCCGCGCCGGGACGCGGCGGTGCCGGACGTGCGTCCGCTGCCCACGTCGCGGCGCGCCTGATCAGCCCATCAGCAGATACGCACGCAACAGACGCCGGTATTCGTCGAGCAGCGCCCGTTCGTACGGCTCCCCTTGCGGTACCTGGCCCACGCCCTTCAGGACGTGCAGCAGCGCCAGCGCCATCGGGTCGGCGCGCCCGGGCGGCAGGGCGGGCAGCACCGCGTCCAGCAGGCCGCGCAGACTGGCCAGCATCGTCTCGCGCACCTGATGCCGGCTCGCTTCCAGGCCGCGCGCGTCGACCAGCGCCAGCGCCACGCCGCGCCGGGCGCGCAACTCCTGCATGACATCCACGAGGGCATCCGCCAGGTCGGCGGGCGCCAGCGCGTCCGCGCGCGCGCGCAGCGCGGCCAGGCCGGCGCCGAGCCGTTCGACATAGGTGCCGAGCAGCGCGTCGGCCACGGTCTCCTTGGACGGGAAGAAGCGGTACAGCGAACCGATCGCGGTGCCGGAACTGGCGGCGATCTCGGTCATCGTGACCGCGTCGTAGCCCTTGTCGAGGAAGAGGCTGCCGGCGGCCTCGAGGATGGCGGCGACGCGCTCGTGGCCGCGCTGGCGCTTGGGCGCGGCGCCGCGCGCCGCCTCGGGTGGCGATGCTGTCATGGATAGGTGTCCTGGATGAGGCTTGCATTATAGCGACGTCATGACACGGCCTCATGTTTGACTTATGCGAGGGTATCCTCTACTATCTTTTGCGAGGATGTCCTCGCATAACTCTCTTTTGGATTCCCATGACCGATCTCCAACCCCGATCCACGGCCGTCGTCCTCATCGACCTCCAGCACGGCATCCTGGCGCGCGAACTGGCGCCCCATCCGTCCGCGCATGTCGTGAGCAACGCCGCGCGCCTGACCGCCGCCTGGCGCGCGGCCGGCGCCACCATCGTGTACGTGCGCGTCGCGCTGGGCGAGATCCATACGCACGCGGTCGACCGGCCGCGCGCCCGTCCCGACAGCTTCCCGCCGAACGCCTGCGACATCCTGCCCGAGGCCGGTATGTGCGAGGGCGATTTCCTCGTCACCAAGCGCCAGTGGGGGGCGTTCCACGCGACGGAACTCGACCAGATCCTGCGCCGGCGCGGCATCCGCACGATCATCCTGGGCGGCGTCGCGACCAACATCGGGGTCGAGACGACGGCGCGCGCGGCGCACGACCTCGGCTACGACATCGTGTTCGCCGAAGACGCCACGTCGACGCTCACCGCCGACATGCACCGTTTCGCGTTCGAGCAGATGTTCCCGACGATGGGCCGGGTGCGCAGCACCGACCAGTTGCTGGCCGCGCTGCCGGCCTGACGCCGCTGCGCCTAACGGCACTTGCCGGTGGCGATGGCGGCGCCCCAGAACGGCAGCGCCAGGATGCCGCCCAGGCCGATCGGCCCGATCTGTGCCGGCTGGTGCTTCAGCGCGTCGGGGCCCCAGCATCCCGGCACGCGGGCGTCGTCGAACTGGCGGCTGAACTTCTCATGGGCCGGATCGCCGCTCAGCACGGGGCCGCGGTCCCGCGCCGGCGCCGGCATCTCCGCGAGCGTCTCGCGCACGGCCTTGCGGATGGCGTCCTCGTCCAGGCGCAGGCGGATGGATGCCGGCGGCTGCGCCTGGTCCGTGGCACACGCACCGGAGGAGATGGCCGTCAGCAGGGCGGCGAGGACGAAGGTTCTCATGTCGATAAATGTACACCCGTCCGGCCGGAGTTGTTGAACCGGCACGTTTCGTTACACAATACCTTTCTCGCCCCGGAAAGGACCCCCAACATGAAATCGCTGATCCTCGCGTGCTGCCTGTTCGTGGCGTCGCTCGCCCATGCCGCCGGCATCGACCCGGCGCTCGCGCAGCAGGTGAATGCCTTCGTCGACGGCTGGCACGACGACGCCGCGCACGCGCGCATGCGCTACTTCGACAAGATGGCGCCCGACGGCGTCTACATCGGCACCGACCGCGGCGAGTTGTGGCAGCGCGACGCCTTCCGCGAATGGGGCCGCAAGTATTTCGAGGGCAAGCAGGCCGCCTGGGTGTTCCACCCCACGCGGCGCAACGTGTATGCGACGCCGGACGGCGCGCTGATCTGGTTCGACGAGCTGCTCGACACGGAAAACATGGGGCATTGCATGGCCAGCGGCGTCATTCGCAGGACGCAAGCGGGATTCGAGATCGTGCATTACCAGCTGTCGCTGGCGGTGCCGAACGGGGTGGCGAAACAGGTGATCGAGGTCGTGAAGGCGGCCGAGGCGGCCCCCGCATCAAAATAATTCGAGGTTCTGCTGCCCCGGCGGGGTCTGCGCGGCCGCCTTCGCGGCGGGCGCCCTGGGCTCCGCCCATGCCTTCATCGCCTGCGCCGGATACGCCCGCAGGAAGCTGCGCGCCAGTTCCGGATCGCGGCAATGCAGCCAGGCGTCGACGTCGTTCGGCGGCAGCACGACGAGCGCGCGCTTTTCGTCGTCCGGCTTGTGGAAGCGCCGCATCAGCGGGTGGTCGTCGGCGTTGATCGTGATCTGCGTGAACGCCGCCGCGATCGACCCGTCGGCCTCGGACCACTCGCGCCACAGGCCCGCGACGAAGAACAGGCTGTCGTCCGCCATGCCGATGCCGAAGCGTTCGGCGCGGCCGCTTTCGTAGCAGGGTTCATAGAAGCAGGTCATCGGCACGGCGCACAGCTGGGCGCGGCGCCAGGCCGGGGCGAACGAGCGTTTTTCGCCCAGCGATTCGGCGCGCGCGTTCATCGTGTCGAACGGTTTGACGCCCGGCGGGATGTGCCGGCGCGGCACCATGCCGTAGCTCGCCAGCTGCAGCTTGCGTTCGCCGCCGGCGCCGGCGCGCATGATCGGCGCGGTGTAGTCTTTCCAGGTCTCGCTGGGCCAGTCCCAGTCGCGGTACAGGTCGACGAGGGTGCCGAGCACCATGTCGAGTTGTTCGGGCAGCGGAGGGCGGTAGTTGACGCACATGGCGCCCAGTTTGACACAAAAACGCGCCCGTCACCACGCCGCCGCGCGTGCCTTGCGGCGCTGCCGCCAGACCGCCAGGCCCGTCACCAGGAACGCGAGCGGCGCCAGGCCGACGACGCTGATGACGATCCGTCCGAACGTGCCGAACGCTTCGCCCGTATGCAGCGGGAACTGCCAGTCGATGAAGGCGTCGCCGGCCGGCGCGTGCAGCGGATCGCGCACGCGCAGAACGCGGCCCGTCGTCGCATCGACCGTGACGCGGGTGTTGCCGTCGCCCTGACGCACTTCGCCGGGCTGGCGCAGGCGGATCTCGTACGGCAGGCCCGGCGTCGCGGGCAGTCCGATGCGCGACACGCGCGCGGCCGGGAACAGAGCGCCGGCCGCTTGCGCCGCGCGCGCCACGCCGACGTCGCCCTCCGCGCCATGCTTCGGCTTGTCCTGCGCCGACATGGCCGCCACGCTGGCCACGACGGGCCTTATCCATTGCGGCTGGTTGAACAGGCAGCCGGAAAAGCCGAGCACCGCCAACACCGGCGCGACGACCGCGCCGGCCGCGCGGTGGAAGCTGTAATTGAAGCGCGGCCACGAGCCCCGGTACGCCACGGCGAACGCCTTGCGCCACGCCGCCAGGTTCGCCCTGGGCCACCACAGCACGAGGCCCGCCACGGACATGAACAGCAGCGCGAGGCCGGAGGCGGCGATGACCGTCTTGCCGGCGGCGCCGGCCAGCAGGTAGCGGTGCAGGTGGAACAAGGTCGGCATCAGCAAAGGCCGCGACAGGCCCGTTTCGCCCCACACGCGCTCGCCCGTGACGGCCAGGCTGGCCGGGTCGACCATGACCTGGCGCGACCGGTCCAGCGTGAACGGCCCGCGCCCACCGGCCGGCGGCAGGCGATACCACGCGACCGCCACCTCGCCGCCGCGCGCCGGCAGCGTCAGTTGGCTGGGGCGGCCGTACGCCGGGTCGGCCGCCAGCCGGTCGACGATGCGCTTGACGGCCGCGGGCGCGAGCGGGCCGGCCGCCGGCGCCGCGTGGAACAGCGCCGGATTGAGCATGGCGTCGAGTTCATGCATCCACGCGAGGGCGCAGCCGGTGAGCCCGGACAGGCCGAACACGCAGCCAAAGACGAGCGCCACGGCCAGGTGCAGGCGCCGGAACCAGGTACGGAGTGTGCCGCGCATCATGTCGCCATGTCAGAAGCGATAGCGCGCGCCGACCAGCACCGAGCGCGGCTCGCCCGGCATGTTGTAGTCGTTCGCGCCGCTGTGCGCCGCGACGAAATAGCGCCGGTTCGCGACGTTCTTCACGGTGACCGTCACGTCGACCTTCCCGCCGTCGTAGCCGGCGCCGAGCTGCAGGACGCCGTAGCCGGGCAGGGTCGTCAGATCGTCGGGCGAGGCGTAGCGCGCGGATTCGGCGCGCCCGCCGGCGGCGACCCAGAACCGGTCGTCCAGGCTGTGCTTGATCCAGGCATTGAACGTGTGGCGGGGCGTGAGTGCCGCCGTGTTGCCTTCGAACGGCGTGCCGGCCGTGGTGAGTTCCGTCGAGTCCTCGATCGTGCCGCGCATGGTCGCATAGCCGGCGATCGCATCCCAGCCGGGCGCCAGCTCGCCGCTGAAACTCATTTCCAGGCCGCGCGTGCGCTGGCGGCCGACGGGCAGCGAAAAATTCGTGTTGGCCGGATCGGCCACCTGGATGTTCGTCTGCGTCATGTCGAACAGCGCCGCCGTCAGGCTCGAACGCGCCGACACGTCGAGCTTGACGCCCGCTTCCTTGTTGACGGTCCGGGTTGGCTTCAGCGTATCGCTGTTGGCGCGGAACGAGAACGAATCGGAGATCGGCTGGAACGAGCGGTTCCACGACGCGTACAGCGCGACCCGGCCCGTGGGCTGGTAGACGGCGCCGAGGCGCGGCGAGAACGTGTCGTCGACGCGGTGCAGGTCGAGGCTCTTCGCCGTGCGGTCGTCGCGGTCCTGTTTCAGGTGATCGTAGCGGACGCCCGCCAGGATCTTCCACGTCGGCGACAGCGCCACGAGGTCCTGCACGTACAGGCCGGCGATGTCGACGCGGTTGCGGTTGTCGGCGCTCGCGGCAACAGTGTCCGGCAGCACCGGCAGGTCCACGAGCACGGGATGGAACAGGCTGTAGGTCGCGACGTTGCCGCGCGAGCGCAGCACCTCGGCCTTGTTCTGGCGGCCGACCTCCACGCCGTACAGCAGCTGGTGGTTCGTCGCGCCCCAGTCCAGCTGCTGCGACAGTTCGTTCTGCAGGTAACGCCCGTCCTCGTCGCGCAGGCGGTGGCTCTGGCCGATGGCGACGGTCGGCGCGGCGCCGTCCTTGATGGCGCCGATCGACGTGTAATTGCGGTCGAGGGCGTAGTCATAGGCGCGCAGCACCGTGTGCAGCTTGAAGTTGGGTGCGAACACGTGGTCGAGCGTCGCGGTCGCGCTCTTGACGTCGCTCTGGACGAAGGCGCGCGCGGTGCCGTTGGCGGCGCCGAAATAGGTCTCGACCGGCACGTCGACGGGGCGGCCGTGGTAGCTCGGCACGCCCTGGTCGGCGAGGCGCTTGTCGTGCAGGTAGTCGGCCTGCAGGGTCAGCGTCGTGCCCGGCCGGAGCTTGAACGTGGCCGACGGCGCGAGCGCCTGGCGGCGCAGGAAGTAGCGGTCGCGGAAGCCGGTCGAATCCTCGACGGCGCCCGTCAGGCGGAACAGGACGTCCTTGCCGGCACCGGCCGCGCCGACGTCGAACTCGCCGCGGCGCTGCCCGCGCGAACCGAGCGTGACGCCCGCCTCGAGCAGCGGATCGGCCAGCGGCTTCTTCGTCACGCGGTTGACGAGGCCACCGGCCGACCCGCGCCCGTACAGCACGGAGGCCGGTCCCTTGAGCACCTCCACGCGCTCGATGTTCGACAGGTCGCGGAAGTACAGCGCATCGTCGCGCACGCCGTCCACGAACTGGTCGCTGATGGCGGAGAAGCCGCGGATCGTCACCTGGTCGCGCTGGCCGTCGCCGACCGAAAAGGACAGGCCCGGCACGTTCTGCAGCGCGTCCTGCAGCGACAAGGCGTTCTGGTCGTGCAGCACGACGGCCGGCACCACGTTGACGGTCTGCGGAATGTCGCGCAGGGGCACGTTGATCTTGGTTGCCGTCGTCGCGTCGAGGATGTCGTACGAGCCGGCATCGATTTTCCTGTCCTTGATGATCACCTCCGGCATCGTGGGTTCTTCGGCATGGGCCTGCGCGCAGAAGCTGCACGCGATGGCGACGAGGTACGGTAAAGGACGAAGTGCGTGATTCATGAAATCCCTGTTGGTGTGTGAAGGTGCTGGAAATGGCTGGATCGGATACGGATGGCGCGCATGCCGACGGCGGCGCCGGCATACAGCAGAGCGACGGTCCAGAACATGGCGGACAGCGGCACCCAGGCCAGCGCCAGGCCGCCCGCGCCGGCGCCCAGCAGGGCGCCCGCCTTGGCGGCGCCGTTGCCGGCGCCGAGCACGCAGCCCTGTTCGTCGTCCGCCGCGGCGCGCGAGAGCAGGCCGTAGAACACGGGCAGCAGGGCGGCGAGACAGGCGCCCCACAGCACGCGCGCCAGCAGGAACAGGCCGACGTCGGACGCCGCCGCCTGCACCGCGACGATGGCCACGCACGCCCACAGAATCCATTCGACCTGCGCCAGCACCCGCGCATGCGCCATGCGCGCGAAGCGCCGCGCCCAGAACGGCGCGGCCACGCACAGGCCGAGGGCGGTGCCCGCGTAGCACAGCCCCGTCACGCGGCTGGACACGTGCAGGACCTCGCTTGCATACAGGCCGAAGAAGGTCTGCGGCATCATCTTCCCGGCCTGCACCAGCACGATGCCGAGCAGCAGGCCGTACATCGTGTCCGGCAGGTCGGCCGGCCGCGGGCGCGCCGCGGACGGTTGCGCGGCGGGCGGCGGGGCCGTGGGCGGCAGCGGCGGCAAAGCCGCGGCAGCCACCGCCGCGCACAGCAGGCACGCGGCGCCCGCCCATACGTTCACCGTGCGGAAGCCCCAGGCGTCGAACAGCCAGCCGCCGAGGACGGGACCGGCCACGGCGCCGATCGCCGTCGCCGCCTGCAGCTGCGCCATCAGCGCGCCGCGCGCTTCCCGGGTCACGAGCCGCGCGCCGTAGGCCTGCGCCGCCGCGATGGTGCCGGCGAGGGCGCCCTGCAGCAGGCGCACGGCGAGGATGACGGCCACGCTGTCGGTCGCCGCGATCCACCACTGCGTGGCCGCAAGCGCGAGCAGGGCGCGCAGCAGCATCGGCTTGTGGCCGACCCGGTCGCCCAGGCGGCCCCACCACGGCGTCGTGCACATCGCCATGGCCAGCGGGCCGGCGTAGGCGGCCGCGCTGGCCCATGCCAGCCCCGCGGGCGCCAGGCCGCCCAGGCGGCGCAGGTGCAGGGGCCAGAACGGGCCGCTCATCTCCATGGCGCCCATCGCCACGAGCTGCAGCGCGAACAGCCAGCGCGCGGTGGTCATGCGAGCGGATTGGGCATCGTGCCGTGCACGTCGTCCGACGTGTCGAGCAGGCGCATGCGCAGGAACGATTTGGCCGGCCAGTCGTGGGCCAGCAGCGCCGCGCGTTCGGCCTGCCAGCGGCGCTCGTGCACACGCGCGCGCAGGCCCGCGAACACCTCGTCCATCGTGCGCCGCAGGACGTCCCAGAAGTGGTGCTCGGGATGGCCGTAGGCGCGCGCCAGCAGCAGCGCCAGTTCGGACAGGTGGCACAGCAGGACGGCGTGCAGCAGCTTGTCGCGCACCGGCGCGTCGTCGTCGTACACGGTGAAGCCGGCGCGATAGACGTCGAGCGCCAGCCCGGCACGGCGCAGCGTGGGGCCGTGGATGCGCAGGTCGCCGAAGTCGCGCGCGAGCAGCTGGACGGGGTCGTAGCCGTCGTCGAGCATGATGAAGCTGTTCTGCTGGTGCGCTTCGAACGCGATGCCGTACACGAGGTAAGCGGACAGCAGCGCCGTCAGCACGGTGCGCGCGTGGCGCCCGAAGTAGGCGACGGCGCCCGCGGCATGGTCGCCGTGGGCCAGCGCCACGAGCTCCGTCGCGAGCGGACGGCCGCTGAACGGCGACTCCGCGAACAGGGCGCCGACGGGGACCGGGAAGCGCCCGCCGGCGCCCTTGGCCATCGGATTGGCGCGGTACAGGATCGCCAGGTGGCGCGCGCGGTCGTCGTCGTCCTGCGGGTCGATGTAGTGCAGGCCCACGTCTTCGCGCACGATGTCGAGCGTGCCGCCAAACCCGTCTTCGCGCTCGAGGATCGCGGCGAGCAGGCGGGTGATGCGTGGGCCCATCACGGTGGACTTGGGCGAGACCGTGCGCTGGACGCTGGTCAGGCGCAGCGACACGGGCAGCTTCAGGTGCGGCAGCGCCGGCGAGCCGGCCGGGACGACGGTGCGGAACGACATGGTCGGCGTCGCGTCGAGGACCACGCCGTCGAGCAGCAGCAGGTCGCCCTGCGCGATCTCGGCCGCGAACTTCTGCGGGATCACCTTGCGCGCCTGGAACGGATGAAGGGGCAGGGGCAGCCAGCCGGCGGCACGCTCGCCCAGCTTAGCCAAAGCGGCTTCCCAGCGCCGCGCGCTTTCCGGGAAGTGTTGCGCGAACCAGGCGGCGTAGTCGCCGTCGCCGGCCGCGAAGGTGGTCCGGGCCTTGTGCGCGCGGATGGCGGCCAGGGGCACCCGCAAGGTCGGCTGGAATTCCGGCGACAGGGCCAGCACCTCGTCCGCGGACAGGCCGAGCTTGGTCTTGAACGTCGGATGCCACGGGTGGCCCAGCGTGCCCCATTGTTCCAGCAGCAGCGCGGGATTGGCGTGGCTGGAGCGCCGCAGCGCGGCGATGAAATAGGCGTCCGCGCCGCCCAGTTCGGCGCGCAGCGACTGGCCCCACGTCCGGCGGTAACTGAGGCACAGTACGTCGTTCGCGAGGCTGTTGTCGAGTTCGTGGACGAGCCGCTGCAGGTCCGCGCCATGGCCCGGCAGCGAAGGGGCCACGCAAGCGAGCAAGGCGGCCGCATGCGTCACCGGCTGCGGCCGCTCGCCCGTGGCGTAGTACGACACGCTGCCCGTCAGCCGGCAGTCGCCGATGCGGCCGAGGCTCAGACCCTCGAAACGCAAGATGCCTTGCTGCGACCAGAGGGGGAGCCAGGACCCGGCACCTTCCGTGATCAATTGTTCCCGGTTCAGGAGGTGTTCGCGGAACAGCGCCTGCAACGTCCGCTGCAGGCTGCGCTTGCGCGCCTCGGACCATGCCAGTTCCGTGGCGACGGCGTCGAGCAGGTGATCGGTGGATTCGAGCGGGGTCGGTATCGCGTTCATGGCTTGCCTTCTCAATAACGGGAATGCAGCATAACGTAAACGCGAATCATTCTCAATACCATTCTCAACTGAAAGGCGCGACGATGCGCCGTGCGCATGTCAGGTCCGGTGCCGAGACCGGGGCCGCACAGGGCGCCGCCGCGATGTGCTAAGGTGGCGCCTCCATGAACGCAACGACACCAACCGGCGCCTACGTCGGCCGCTTCGCCCCATCGCCCACGGGTCCGCTGCACGCGGGCTCGCTGGTCGCCGCGCTGGCCAGTTATCTCGACGCGCGCGCCCACCACGGCACCTGGCTGATCCGCATCGAAGACATCGACGAAGGCCGCAGCGTGGCCGGCGCCGCCGAGGAGATCCTCGACCTGCTGCGGCGCCTGGGCATGGAATCCGACCGCGACGTTGTGTGGCAGAGCCGCCGCAAGCACCTGTACCAGGCCGCCTACGACCGCCTGGCCGGCCACGTCTACCCGTGCGGCTGCAACCGGCGCGAGATCGCCGATTCGCGCCTCGGCTTCGCGCCCGACGGCGCCGCCCTCTACCCGGGCACCTGCCGCCACGGCCTCGCGCCGGGACGCAGCCCGCGCAGCCTGCGCCTGCGCGTGCCGGAGGCGGGCGCGGACGTCATCACCTTCCACGATCGCCTGGCGGGCGTCGTCAGCCAGCATCTGGCCAGCGAGTCGGGCGACTTCGTGCTGAAGCGGGCCGACGGTTACTGGGCGTACCAGCTGGCCGTCGTCGTCGACGATGCCGAGCAGGGCGTCACGGACGTCGTGCGCGGCGCCGACCTGCTCGATTCCACGCCGCGCCAGATCTTTTTGCAGCGGCTGTTGAACGTGCCCACGCCGCGCTACCTGCACGTGCCGGTCGTGCGCAATGCCGATGGCGACAAGCTGTCCAAGCAGACGGGCGCGCTGGCCGTGCGGCCGGGCGATGAAGGTGCCGCGGTGGCGGCGCTGCGGCAGGCGGCGGGGTTTCTGGGGCTGGAGGTGGGCGGCGCAGGATCGCTGGACGAATTCTGGCGGGCCGCCGTCCCTGCATGGGCCGCATTGAATTTGTAGATACCGTCTTGCGCGTCAAGCCTCACATGGCGTATTCGGGTCATATGGCCTGCCTGAGTGCACAACACCAAAGCACAGGTGGGCCAGCTTGCGCATGCAGGCACCGATCACGGCCATCTTGGACTTGCCTTTAGCGAGCAAGCGCTCGCTGAAGGATTTGATGTGGGGATTAAAGCGCCGGGCCACGACGGCTGGCATGTAAAGCAGCTTGCGCAGGTGCGATGGGCCAGCCTTGGATAGGCGAGGACGTTTATGCACCGACGTACC
>NZ_JAXOFN010000055.1:0-18823 GCF_034420155.1 Massilia luteola | reverse complement strand
GTTATGCCTGATGACCATAGCAAGTCGGTACCACCCCTTCCCATCCCGAACAGGACCGTGAAACGACTTTGCGCCGATGATAGTGCTGCAACCAGTGTGAAAGTAGGTTATCGTCAGGCTAGTTATATGCAGAAGCCCGCTCAGTTGATACTGAGCGGGCTTTTTGCTTTTCTGGATCCCTAAAATCAACCAGCGGCGCCCAGCGCGTTATCCCACAATTTGTCGTGCAGCGGCATCAATATCACATTGCACACCGGTTCGAGCAGCGCCGCCATGCCGCCCAAGGCCGCCGACCCGGTGGCAACGTACAGGACGAGGAATGCCACGCCGCCGTGCATCGCCGCCTGGCTGATCTTTTCGAGTCCGACCATCAGATAGCGGCGCCGCCCGCCGGCCCCGTGCACCACGCGCGCCCATGCGTGTTCGTGGAAAGGCAGCAGCACGACGTTCAACACGGGTTCGACCAGCACGGCCAGTCCGCCGAGCGCGATCGAACCCGTGCACGCATAGGCGAGCGCGAAACCGATCGCCATATGCGTGATGACCTGACTGCCCTTGCGTGCCGCTGCCATGTGAATCTCCCGTGGTCCTGTTGCTGCAAATGATATCGATTCTCATCTGCGTAGGCCAATCGGATGATTCGAAGCCGCTGATAGACGGCTCCTATGGTCGAGCCAGGCCGATCAGGGCTTGAAGTTCCCGTCGTTGCGCGTGATTGTCGAGCTGCAGGTCGCCGGCGTGCTGAGTTCGCGATTGCCCGACGCCGTCGTCTGGTTGCTTTCCCACGTCGCCGTCGACCCGTTCCACTTCACGTACTTGTACTGGAGCGCGGTATTCGGCGGCAGGGTCACCGTCCCGGTCCACGGCACGTTCGCGCCGCTGCCCTGGATCGTCAACGCAAAGCCGTTCGCAGGCGCCCAGGACCCGAGCGCGGTCGCGTTGCCGACCACATACAGGTTCTGGCCGACGACCGTGTTCGCATTCGCGATCGTGAAGCTGACCGCGCAATTCGTCGTCGCGGCCGGCGTCGTCACCGCCAAGGCGGCACTCGCCGCGGACGCATTCGCGGCCGCATCGAACGCCTGGACCGTGTACGAATACGCCGTGCCGGCGGCCGCGCCGGTGTCGGTGTAAGCGGTGCCGGACACGCTGGCCACCCGGGTGCCGTTGCGGAAGACCGTGTAGCTGCTCACGCCCACATTGTCCGTCGCGGCGTCCCACGCGAGAGCGACCGAGTTGGCCGCGACGGCCGTGGTATGCAGGTTGGCCGGGGACGTCGGGGCCGTCGTGTCGGGCGCGCAGGGGCTCGCGCCGGTCGTGATCGCGCCGTTGTTCACGGCCGATATCCCGGTGCCGAGGGCGTAGTTGGCGCCGCCGTGGTTATCCCAGGTGCCCGCATTGTTGTTGAAGGCCGCCTGCATGCCGGTCGCGCTGCCCAGGTTGACGATCGACGACATCCATCCGGTGCACGCCGCCTGCATGGCCACGCCCGGCGCCGTCGTCCACGCACCGCCGGTCGGCGCGTAGTGGATGTCGGCCGTGCTCCAGCCCGAGGGCAGGTGGTAGTACACGTTGGCGACGTTGCCGGCGGCCGTCGTGACCGAGCGCGTGCCCGATGCGCTCGAGGCGTTCCCCGCCGCGTCCTTCGCGACGATGGTGTACACATAGGTCGACGAGGGCGACAGGCCGCTGTCCGTGAAACCGGTCGACGCGGTGACGCCGGCCTGCGCGCCGTTGCGGTAGACGACGTATTGCGTCACGCCGTAGTTATCCGTCGATGCGGTCCAGGTGAGTGCCACGGACGTCGAGGTCACCGTGCCGGCGACCGGCTGCCCCGGCGCCGTGGGTGCCGCGGTATCGGCAGGTTTCGTGGTGACGCTCGTGACGGCCGACTGCGCCGACGCGTTGGCCGCCGCATCCTGCGCCGTGACGCTGTACGAATAGAGGGTCGACGGCGTCAGCCCGCTGTCCGTGTAGCTCGTCGCCGCGGTGGTGCCGACGGCGGTGCCGTTGCGGTACACCGTGTAGCCCGTCACGCCGACGTTGTCCGTCGACGCCGGCCATGCCAGTGCCACCGAGCGGTCCGTCAGCTGTGAAGCGATGATCGTGCCGGGCGTGCTGGGTGCCTCCTTGTCGACGACGAGGAACGGATACACGCCCGCGACCTTGCCGTTGACGTCTTCGACGAAGCCGGAGCCCGTCGACGACGGCGAATACGTGCCGGCGCCGACGAACACCTGCTGGATCTCGCTGCGGGTCACGTTGCCGCGGCTGTCCGTCATCTCGACGTAGTAATCGAGCAGCTGGTTGCGGAAGCCCGACAGGTAGGTGTAATACAGGTCGCCGATCTCCTCGGCGGGCAGGACCGCCAGCGTGTCGCGCGTGCCGGGAATCCAGTCGACGCCGTTGATGGCCGACTGCAGGTCGCGCATCTTCATCGGGAAGCTCTGCCAGGCGCTAACGCTCGATGGCGTGATCGACAGGCCGGGCGCCGCCGCCAGCGCGGCCGGATCGTAGACTTTATAGGTGTCGTCGTTCGCATCGATATTGTTCGACGCGTGCACGCGCACCTTCACGACGGCGCTCGTGATGCCGGAAACGTCGTAGCCATAGGTGTAGACCGCGAAGTCGCTGCTGTAGTGCTGGACGGTCCAGCCCTCGGCCTTGGACGCGTTCACGGAACCGGGATTGTACGGATAGCGTTGCGGCCACCAGACCGACGGGCCGGTGCGGTCGTCCGCCGCATGCGCCTGCACATAGGGCTTCGAGAACGCCAGTGAATTGTTGAACGCGAGCGTCGGCTTGACGTCGTCGTCCTTGTTCTCGTCGTAGTAGCCGAAGCCGGAGTCCATCGCGGGCAGCAGGAAATACCAGCCCAGCTCCGCCGGGTTCGCGCCGCCGGCGTAGTCCTTGGCGGCGTCGCCCTTGACGGGGAAGGACATCATCCACGGGTTCAGCTGGTTGCCGGTGTAGGTCACCTGCTTGTCCGCGGCGGTCGTGGGCGACCAGTAGTTCGGATGGCCGTCGAGCCAGATCTGCTCCGCCGTCTTGGCGTAGTTGAGCGCTGCCTGCAGCAAAGCGAAATTACGTTCCAGGTAATGCCAGCCATATTCGAACGACACGGTCGCGCCTTCCTGCACGCCTTTCAGATTGGTCTTGGGCGCGAGGTTCATGCCGGTGACGCGGTTGAAGTCGGCGAACTGGCCCTTCCAGATCAGGAACGGCAAATGCCAGTGATACCAGGTCGGATCGGACGAGGAGTCGCGCGTGTCGACCCAGGAACCGTCCTGCACGTGCTGCACGTCGCTTGCCGGAATCGGATTCGCGCGCAGGTATTCGTCGATGCCGAGGCAGTAGCCGTTGCCGGCACAGGTCGTGTTGTAGCCGGCCTGCCACGTCGACAGCGAACCGGCGCGGCCGCTCGAATTGTCGCCGTCGTGCGCGATGACGTAGAACTGGCGCGGCTCGAGCGCGGCATACGGCGTGATCTCGTCGACCGTCGTCGCGCCCTCCCAGCCTTCCAGCCACGAACCGTTCTGGCTGACCGGCACGCCGGCGATTTGCGTCACGGCGCCCGTGGCCGGATCGACGTGGCGCACCCAGTGCGGCGTCGACGCGAACGGGAATTTGTTCACGATGACCTGCTGCTCGTGCGCCATCTGCGCGGCCACCCAGCTGCCGGTCGCGGACGTGTTGCGCAGGTCGGCGCGGTTCGGCGGCGACGTCAGCGTGTCGCCGGTGGCGTCGTAGGTCGCGTACGGATAATCCTTCAGGGTGCGCGAATAATGATTGTTGCCCAGGACCGACCACTGGACGCCGAGCTTCGCCAGGGTCGGGATCAGGCGCTCCGAAAAACCCAGCTCCGTCGGGAAGTAACCCTTCGACGAGACGAAGTTCCCGCCCAGGAAATAGGACTGCGCGAGGGTCGCGTTCTGGAACAGCAGGTCCTTGAGGAAGTAGTCGGCGCCGACCAGGGGGCCCATCGAGTGGTGGCCCGTGAAGTGGATCGCGTCCAGGGTGCGGAAGTTGTTCTGGGTGTGCAGCGCGCCCGCGGTGTTCGACCAGGACTGGCCCCACGACGGGTTGCTGTAGCCGGGCACGTTCTGCAGCGTCTCCAGGCTTTGCACATTGTTGACGACCGCGCCCGACATCGTCACGTGCACCTGCCCGCGCCCGCCGGACCACGACTGCAGCTCGTTCGCGACCTGCATTGGCCAGTACTGATACGCGCCCGTCTTGGCATCCGGCGTGTAGTAGGACACCAGATCGTCGTGCGGCATGATGCCCCCGCCCAGCGCGGCCGGCAGGTAGTAGCGGTAGCCGGAAGGCGGATTGTTCTTGAGGTTGATGACGTCCCCGTCATACGTGTACCGGACCGGCGCGCCGACCGGGGTGGCGTCGTATTTCGCCGCCGGGTCGACCGCATAAAAGGGCCAGAAATTCGGCATGTGGTTGTGGTACACGTGGGCCGCGGGAATGGGGCCGGCGTGCGCCGCCGGCAGCATGGACGCAACGAGGCTGGCCACGCAGAGCGCGGCCGGGGTCTTCCGGAAATGCATGTGGTTCTCCTTCGGATCGCGCTTGCAGGAAAAGGCGGCGAGCCCCAAGCGCCCCGGGCACCGCCTGCCGACAGGGTTATCAGGTGGAGGGATCGCCGGCCGCGTGGGCGCTGGATGGAGGGAAGGCGGGAGGCCGTACGATCGCGACGGCCTTGTGGATGCGGCAGAGTACCATGATCTCCCCTCGTGCCCGGATGGGCTTTAGTATTTTTACTACTTATGAGGGGAAATATACGGTTTTATGGATTCAAAGTAAACAATGTTACGTAGTTAAATTACATAAATGCCTGCACGTGCTGCGCCATTCAATGCTGACATTGATTTATATCAATCAGCTTTGCGGCGCCCGCGCCAGCAGCGCGCGCAGCAAAGGCTCGGCCGCATCCGCGATCCGGTCCAGGCTCGCCTCGCGCAGCGCGGCCGTGTCGACCACGTGCTCGCTGTGCAGCCCGGCCCAGCGCAGCAGCGCCGCGCAGGCGTCCGGGTGGTCGAACAGTCCGTGCAGATAGGTGCCCAGCACCTGGCCGTCGTCCGAGCAGGCGCCTTCCGGCCGCCCGTCGATCGCGAACGCGGGCCGGGACAGCGCGCCGCCCGTCGAGACGCCCATATGGATCTCGTAGCCGGCGACCGCCGCTTCCGGCGCGGCGGACGCGAACACGCAGCGGCCGCTCACCTGCGCGAGGCGCTTTTCGCGCGTCAGCGTCGTGCCGAGGTCCAGCAGGCCGAGTCCCTGCGAGTGGCCGGGCGCGCCCTCGACGCCCTGCGGATCGTCGACACTGGCGCCCAGCATCTGGAAGCCGCCGCAGATGCCGATCACCTTGCCGCCATAGCGCAGATGGCGGCGGATGCGGTCCGGCCAGCCTTGCGCCTGCAGCCACGCGAGGTCGCCGCGCGTGTTCTTGCTGCCGGGGAGGATGATGAGGTCAGCAATCGGCGCCGGTTCGCCCTCGCGCACGAAGCGCAGGTCGACGTCGGGATGGACGCGCAGCGCATCGAAGTCCGTGTGGTTGCTCATGCGCGGATAGCTGGGCACGACGATGCGAAACGCACCGGTGCCGGGCGCCACGGCCTGCACCGCATCTTCCGCATCCAGGTACAGGCCGTGCAGATAGGGCAGCACGGCCAACACCGGCTTGCCGGTCTGCGCCTCCAGCCAGTCGAGGCCCGGTTCGAGCAGCCCGATGTCGCCGCGGAAGCGGTTGATGACGAAGCCGATGATGCGCGCGCGTTCGCTGTCCGACAGGCAGGCCAGCGTGCCGACGATGTGCGCGAACACGCCGCCGCGGTCGATGTCCGCGACCAGGATCACCGGGCAGTCGACGGCTTCCGCGAACCCCATGTTGGCGATGTCGCGGTCGCGCAGGTTGATTTCGGCCGGGCTGCCGGCGCCCTCCACGATCACCGCGGCGTACTGCGCGCGCAGGCGTGCATGCGATTCGAGCACGGCTTGCATCGCCACCGTCTTGTACTGGTGGTAGTCGCGCGCGTCCATCTCGGCGCGCACGCGGCCGTGGATGATGACTTGCGCGCCGATGTCGCTGGATGGTTTCAGCAGCACCGGGTTCATGTCGGTGTGCGGCGCCACGCCGGCGGCGACGGCCTGCAGCGCCTGGGCGCGGCCGATCTCGCCGCCGTCGCTCGTGACGGCACTGTTCAGCGCCATGTTCTGCGGCTTGAACGGCGCCACGCGCACGCCGCGGCGGGCCAGCAGGCGGCACAGCGCGGCGACGAGCGTGGTCTTGCCGGCATCCGACGTCGTGCCCTGCACCATCAGCGTGGAATACGGGAAGCGGTTCATTTGACGCGGTGGCTGCGCGCCAGTTCGAGCTTCTCGCACAGCTGGGCGGCGCCGGCGATCATGCGCGGACCGGAGCGGTTGAGCAGATTGCCGTCGATGGTGAACAGGTTGTCGTTGCGGACCGCGGTGAGCGTGCCGTATTGCTTCCACATGCTCACGCCGCCGTAGTTCTTTTCCGCCGTGGCGAAGATCGCCTCCGGATTCTCCTGCAGCACGGCCTCGATCGACACGACGGGCGCCGTCACGGGCAGCTTGTCGAAGATGTTCTCGCCGCCGCACAGGCGCAGCGCGTCGCTGACGATGTGGCGCCCGCTCAGCGTGTACAGCGGCTTGTCCCACACCTGGTAAAAGCTGCGCACGACGGGACGCTTCGCATAACGGTTGCGCAGGCTGGCGATCTGGCCGCGCAGGCCGGCCGCGGCGGGGCCGGCCACGGTATCGGTCCCCATCAGCTGGCCGAGCTTCTGCACATTGTCCGCGATGTCTTCCAGCTTTTGCGGCTCGCTGTGGAACATCGGGATGCCGAGCTTCTGCAGCATCTCGATCTGGCGCTCCGAGCTGCCGTGGCGCCAGACGACGATCAGGTCTGGCTTCATGGCCATGATGCGTTCCAGGTCGACTTCGCGGTTCGAGCCGATCTCCGGGATCTTTTTCGCTTCCGCGGGAAAGTCGCTGTACGAGACCACGCCGACGACGTGGCTGCCGCCGCCTGCCGCGAACAGCAGTTCGGTGACGTGCGGCGCCAGCGAGATCACGCGCTGTGCCGGTCTGGCGACGGTGACGGTGGCGCCGGCGTCGTCCTTGACGCTGATGGCGGCATGTGCCTGCAGGGTCGCCGCGAGCAGTGCCGCGCCTGCGATCGTGAATCGTTTCATTGGTCGTTCCATTCCTTGAGTGCTTGTTCGATGCGGCGCCATTCGGATTCGGTTCCCGGCAGGCCGACGCGGATGCCGCGCGCGCCGCCCGGGAACAGCCGCACCCAGATCGCGCGTCGCGCCATGTGTTCATGAAAGGCCTCCGCGCGCGACTCCGCCCACCAGTGGAACAGCGGCGTGCCATGCGCGTCGATACCGTGCGCCGCCAGCAGCGCATGCAGGCGCGCGCCGTCGCGCGCGAGGCGCGTGTGCGTCGCCTGCTGCCAGCCGCGGTCGCGCAATGCCGCGACGGCGATCTCCTGCGCCGGTCCGCTGACGGCCCACGGCCCGAGCAGGTCGTCCAGCGCCGTCAGCAGCGCCGCCTCCGCGACTACGAAGCCGAGCCGCAGTCCGGCCAGGCCGAAGAATTTGCCGACCGAGCGCAGCACGATGAGGCCGGGCCGGCCGGCGTGGCCGGCGACGCTGAGCAGGCGGGCGGTGTCGCCGAAGGCTTCGTCGACGACGAGCCAGCCGCCGCGCGCGCCCAGCCGCGCCGCCCAGTCCAGCAGCGTGGCCGGCGTCACCGTCGCGCCGGTCGGATTGTTCGGGTTCACCACGACGATCACGTCGCTGCCGCCCACTGCATCGTCGAGCGCATCGTACGCGGTCTCGCGCATGACGTGGCCGTGGCGGCCCCAGTGATGCGCGTGTTCCGCATACGACGGCGCGGCCACCGTCACGCGCGCCGGTCCGGCCAGTTCGGCCCGCAGGCGGGGCAGGGCCTGGATCGCGGCCTGCGTGCCCGCGACCGGCAGCAGTTGCGGCGCGCCGTAGTAGTCGCAGGCGGCGCGCATGAGAGACGGATCGGGTTCGGGCAGGCGCCGCCACGCATCGGGCATTGGCGCCGGCGCCGGGTAGCCGTGCGGATTGATGCCGGTCGAGAGGTCGATCCAGTCCGTGCCGCCGTAGCGCTGCCGCGCGGCGCGCAGGTTGCCGCCGTGATCAAGCATGGATCACCCCATCGAGCAGCACCAGTGCGGCGCCGGCGACCACGACCCACAGCAGCGTCGTGCGCCACACGAGGCGCCAGGCACGCAGGATGTCGTCCGCGCCGGGCTCGGGGCCGTTGCCGAGCGGGGGCCGCGTTTCCGTCACGCCGTCGTACACGGCCGCGCCGCCCAGTTGCACGCCGAGTGCGCCGGCGCCGCTGGCCATCACCGGGCCCGCGTTCGGGCTGCTCCACGCGGGCGCCTGCGCGCGCCAGCAGCGCCACGCACGCAGCCGTCCCCGTTCCGCCAGCAGCACGTACGACAGCGCGGTGAGCCGCGCCGGCACATAATTCAAGACGTCGTCGATGCGCGCGGCCACGCGGCCGAACAGGTTGAATCTCTGGTTGCGGTAGCCCCACATGGCATCCAGCGTATTCGCGAGCCGGAACAGGACGACGCCGGCGCCGCCGCCGACGAGGAACCAGAACAGCGTGCCGAACACGGCGTCGTTGCCGTTTTCGAGCAGCGATTCCGCGCCGGCCTTGGCGAGATCCGGTTCGCCGGCCTGCCCGGTATCGCGGCTGACGATGCGTGCGGTGAGGCCGCGCGCCGCGTCGATGTCGCCGGCGGCCAGCGCCGCGTGGATCGGCAGCGTGTGCTCGCGCAGGCTGCGCAGCCCGATGCCGACGTACAGCAGCAGCGCGTGCGCCGCCGCGCCGCCGTAGCGGCACGCGAGCCAGGCAGATGCGGACAATGGCAGCACGGCCAGCAGCCACGCGAGGAGGCCGCGCGCGATGCGCAGGCGTCCCCGGTTCAGCCGGCGTTCCAGCGCGGTTGCCAGCCGGCCGAAGCCGACGAGCGGATGCCAGCGCGGCGCCTCGCCTAGCCACAGGTCCAGCAGCACCCCGGCGACGAGCGTCAGCGCGAGGGTCGTCGCGGGCAGGCCGCTCAGCATGGCGCGCCTTTCAACGCGAGCGGCAGGCCGGCCGCGACGAACAGCACACGGTCGCAACGCGCGGCCACGTCCTGGTGCAGCCGCCCCGCTTCATCCACGAACGCGCGCGACACCGCGCCGTACGGCACGATGCCCATGCCGACTTCGTTCGATACGAACACGACGTCGCCCGCGGGCGGCTCGCCCAGCCAGGCCAATAACGCGGCGCGTTCGGCACCGAACAGCGGCGGCAGGACGATCGGACCGACGTCCGGCACATCCTCGCGCGTCGCGAACATCAGGTTCGTGAGCCACAACGTCAGGCAATCGACGAGCACGAGGCGCCCGGGTGCGCACAGCGTGCGCAGCGTGGCCGCCAGCGCCGTCGCTTCCTCCACCGTTTGCCAGCCGGCCGGCCGGCGTGCGCGGTGATGGGCGATGCGCGCCGCCATCTCGGCGTCGCCAGCGTGCGACGTCGCTAGATAGATCACTTCCTTCCCGGATTCGCGCGCCAGGCGTTCGGCCAGCGCGCTCTTGCCGGACCGGGCGCCGCCGAGGACGAGGGTGCGGGTCACGTTAATTGCCCCCGCAGCAGGCTCGCGGCGGCCTCCGGGTTCGAGGCGAAGAAGGCGTGGAAGTACGACGCCGTCAGCGAGCCGACACGATAGACCGCTTCGCCCTGGGCGCCGGACGGATGCTTGGCCGTCCACGCGGCGGGCGGCAACGGCGTCTCCAGGCGCGAATAGTGAAACGTATGGCCGCGCATCTGCCCGGCCTGCGTTGCCACCGCCTGCGGTCCGAGCCCGGCGAGGCGCGGCTGCATCAGCACGCGGCCGGGGAACAGGCTCGCCATCGGCCAGGCCCGGCCATCGCTGTCGACGAGCGAGTCGGCCAGCACCATCATGCCGCCGCACTCGCCGAGGATGGGCAGGCCGGCCGCGTGCGCCGCGCGGATCGAGTCGCGCCAGCGCGCCGCCTGCGCCAGCGCTTCGCAATGCAGTTCCGGATAACCGCCCGGCAGGTAGACGGCGTCGGCATCCTCCGGCACCGGCTCGTCCGCGAGCGGCGAGAACCAGCTCACGCGCGCGCCCAGCGCTTCCAGGGTGTCGACGTTGGCCGCGTACAGGAAGCAGAACGCGGCATCGCGCGCGATCGCCACCGTCTTCCCGGCCAGCAGCGGCGTGACCGGCGGTTCCGGTAAGGCCTCGTCGGGCAGTTGCGGCGCCAGCGCGTTCCACGCCGCCTCGTCCAGTTGCAGCTGGTCGGCCAGGTCGTCGAGAATGGCGTCGATGTCGGCGACTTCGCCCGGCACGACGAGGCCGAGATGGCGTTCCGGCAGCTGGCGCCCCTGCTTCGGCAACGTCGCGAGCAGCGGGATGTCGCGCAACGATGCCGCCACCATGCGGGCGTGCCCTTCGCTCGCGACGCGGTTGGCGACGACGCCGGCCATCCGCACGGGACCGTAATCGCGCAGGCCCAGCACGACGGCGCCGGCGGTCTGCGCCATCGCCGAGGCGTCGATCACGGCCAGCACCGGCAGGTCGAACGCGCGCGCGAGATCCGCGGCGGACGGATCGCCGTCGTACAGCCCCATCACGCCTTCGACCAGCACGATGTCGGCCTCGCGCGCGGCGCGGGCCAGGCGCTGGCGGCTTTGCTCCAGCCCGACCATCCACAGGTCGAGCGTGTGGACTTTCGCGCGGCTCGCGTGTTCGAGGACCATCGGGTCGATGAAGTCCGGACCGCATTTGAACACGTGCACCCGCTGGCCCATGCGGCGCAGCCGGCGCGCGAGCGCGGCCGTCACCGTCGTCTTGCCCTGGCCGGACGCGATGGCCGCGACCAGCAGCATGCGCGCGCCGGCGCTCATCACCACTCCGTCCCGGCCTGGGCCCCGATGCCCGCCCTGAAGGCGTGCTTGACGTCGTTCATTTCCGTCACCGTGTCCGCGACGGCGATCAGTTCCGGCGGCGCCGCGCGGCCCGTCACCACGACGTGCTGCATCTCCGGGCGGTCGAGCAGGTCGGCGATCACTGTGTGCACGTCGAGGTAGCGGTACTTGAGCGCGATGTTCAGTTCGTCCAGCACGACGAGGCCGTAGGCCGGGTCGGCGAGGAAGCGGCGCGCCTGTTCCCAGGCTTCCCCGGCTTTGGCGATGTCGCGTTCGCGGTTCTGCGTCTCCCACGTATAGCCTTCGCCCATCGCGTGGAAGCTGACGTCGTCGGGAAAGCGGCGCAGGAACAGTTCCTCGCCGGTGGACATCGCGCCCTTGATGAACTGGACCACGCCGACCTTCATGCCGTGGCCGAGCGCGCGCGCGGCCATGCCGAACGCGCTCGAGCTCTTGCCCTTGCCGTTGCCGGTGTTGACGATGATGATGCCGATCTGTTTGTCGGCCGCGGCGATCTTGGCGTCGATGATCGCCTTCTTGCGTTCCATGCGCACGCGGTGGCGCTCGTTCAGTTCCGCCGTCTGTTCGGGTGTCGGGTCAGTCATGATGGGGCTCCAGGGGAATGAAAATACGTCGGCTCCCGTACTCGATCGCATCGATCGGGTGGCCGAGATAGCTGCTCAGCAGCGGTGCCTGCATGGCGTCGTCGACGGTGCCGGCGTGCCAGCGGCCGTCGCCCATCAGCAGCAGGGCGTGGGTAGAGATACTGTGGGCCAGGTTCAGGTCGTGGCCGATCATCACGACGGTCTTGCCGCGCTGCCGGCACAGGCGCGAGAGCAGCGACATCGTGCGGACCTGGTGCGCCAGGTCGAGCGCGTTGGCCGGTTCGTCCAGCAGCAGCAGCGGCGTGTCCTGGGCCAGCAGCGCGGCGATGGCCACGCGCTGGCGCTCGCCGCCGGACAAGGTGCGCACGTCGCGCGCGGCGAGATGGTCGACTTCCATCGCGGCCAGCGCGTCGATTGCCGCATGGTGGTCGTCGCTGTGTTCCCAGTAGCGGTTCGCGTGGTACGGGTGGCGCGCCGACAGCACGGTTTCCATCACGCTGTAGGCAAAGGCGTCGCTGCGCGCCTGCGGCAGGTAAGCCCGTTCGCGCGCCAGCGCTTCCAGCGGCCAGCCGGGCAACGGCCGTCCGTGCAGCGCGACGGTGCCCGCGTCCGGCGCGCGCAGGCCGGCCACGGTGCGCAGCAGCGTGCTCTTGCCGGCGCCGTTGCGGCCCACGATGGACCAGCATTCGCCGGCGTCGACGGTCCAGTCGAGATCACGCACCAGCGTGCGGCCGCCGGCCCGCAGTTCCAGTTGTCGGGTGGCGATCATCATTTGTGCAGCCGATGCAGTTGATACAGGAAGACGGGCGCGCCGATCAGCGCCGTGATGGCGCCGACCGGCAGCTGGGTCGGCGCGACGACGGTGCGCGCGAGCGTATCGCACAGCACGAGCAGGCTGCCGCCGCCCAGCACGGCGGCCGGCACCAGCACGCGGTGGTCCGGGCCGAACGCGAAACGGCAGGCGTGCGGCACGATCAGGCCGACGAAGCCGATGGCGCCGGCGCTCGTCACGGCGCTCGCCGTCAGCACGGCCGAGACGAAGAACAGGCCCTTGCGCACGGCGCCGACGCGCACGCCCAGCGTGGCGGCGGCTTCCGCGTGCAGCGCGAGCATGTTCATCGCGCGCGCGTTGCGCAGCGCGTACGCGAGCGCCGCGCCCAGCACGAGCCAGGGCAGGATGCGCAGCGGCGCGCCGGCCAGGTCGCCGATCATCCAGAACACCATGCTGCGCAGGCGTCCCTCGGGCGCGATCGACAGCATCAGCGTGACGAGCGCCATGCTGGCCGAGGACATGATCACGCCGGTCAGCAGCAGCATCGAGGTGCCGCCTTCGGCCGCTGCGCCGCTGCGCATGTCGCGCCGCGCCAGCAGGTACAGCAGCAGCGCGACCGTCACCGCGCCGCCCATCGCCGCGAGGTCGACGGTGGCGGCGGCACACATCAGCAGCAGCGCAAACAGCGCGCCGACCGAGGCGCCGGCCGAGATCCCGAGCACGTACGGATCGGCCAGCGGATTGCGCAGCAGCGCCTGCATCATGACGCCCGCCAGCGCGAGCGCGCCGCCGGTGACGAACGCCATCAGCGCGCGGCCGACGCGCAGCTCGACGAGCGACGCGGCCAGTGATTCGGGCCGGCCGCGCAGCACCTGCGCCACCGCGTCCGGCAGGTCGGACGGCGCGACGGCGATCGACCCGCTCATGCCCGCGACGAGCAGGCTGGCCAGCGCTGCACACAGCAGGAAGGCGATGGTCAGGATGGCGCGCTGGCGCAGGGGCGGTGGGACAGGGTGCATGGCTCGTCGGTACATGATGGATCAGAGGCTACCGTAGCGGAGTCCTGCGAACCAGGTGCGCCCGGCCGTGCCGTAGTTGCGCGCCAGTTCGTAGGCCTTGTCGGCGGCATTGTCGACGCGGACCAGCAGCGACCAGTCGCGCGTCATGTGCCAGGTAGTGTACAGGTTCAGCAGGCCGTAGCCGCCGAGGCGGTTCACGTTGGCGGCGTCGTCGAAACGGCGGCCGGATGCCTGCAACTCGACGCCGGCGTCCACCTGGCCCAGGCTGTAGTCGGCGGCGACGCTGGCGTGGCGGCGCGCGCGGCGGGCCAGCTGTTTGCCGGTGGTGTCGTCGCGCGGGTTTTGCAGGTCGGCGCTGGCGCGCAGGTCGAGGTTGCCGAGGCGGGTGTTTGCCGCCAGCGTCAGGCCCTCCAGCAGCGCATGGTCGACGTTGTAGGCGCAGCTGCCGCCGGGATGGCCCGGGCACGGCGTGACGGACACGATCATGTCGGTCAGGCGGTTGCGGTAGTAATTCGCCTGCAGGTCGACGCCGGCCACGCGGTATTGCACGCCCGCTTCCGCGTTGCGGCCCCGTTCCGGCTTGTTGCTCGACAGGCCGTAGTGCGGGTAGTACAACTCGTTGAACGTGGGCGCGCGGAAGCTCGTGCCGACGCTGGCCGTGGCGCGCAGGTCCTTCGTGAATTCGTAGCCGTAGCCGGCTGCGCCCGTCGTCTTCGACCCGTATTCGGAGCGGTCGGTGCGCGCGCTGACGTCGAGCAGCTGGCTGCCGCGGCGCAGGTCGTACGCGGCCGAGATCGAATTCGTGATGCGCGTGCGGTTGACGTCAGCGATGGCGCTGGACAGGACTTGTTCCTTGCGGTGGCCGGCCAGCAGCTGCAGCGTGTCGCCGTCCAGGTCAAACGTGTTCTGCCACGTGAACTCGTCCTGGCGCGTGTTCAGTTGCGTGGTGCCGGAAGGCGCAGTGCCCGTGAAGCTCCCCAGTTTATCTTCCGAGCGCGCCAGCTGGACGCTGCTGCGCCAGTTGGGCCGGATGCGGTCGTTCAGGAATACGGCATAGCTGTCGACTTCCTGGATGTTGTGCGCGTCGAAGGCCGAGCTGCCGCTGTCGTACTGCGCGTTCAGGCGGCTCTGCAGGAATTGCGCGCCGATCTCGTGGCCTTCCGCCAGGCGCAGCGCGACGCGGCCGTTGACGCTGTTGCGCGTATAGCCATCGGCGTCGCCGTTGTAGCCGTATGCCCCGGGGCGCGTGGCCGAGAAGCCGTCCGATTCTTCGCGCGCGCCGGAGAGCGCATACGTCACGCCGTGCGCACCGCCCGTCGAGCCGTGCACACCGGCGTCGTACTGGTTCGTGCCATACGTGCCGCCCCCCGCGCCGGCGCTGAAGGCGGGCCGGCCGTCGCTCTGCTTCGTGAAGATCTGCACGACGCCGCCGATGGCGTCCGCGCCGTACAGGGAGCTCAGGGGACCGTAGACGATCTCGATATGGTCGATCGACGACAGCGGCAGGGCATTCCACGCGGCCGCGCCGGTGGTCGCGGCGCCGATGCGCACGCCGTCGACGAGCACGACGACCTGGTTGCTGTTGGCGCCGCGCAGGAAGACGGTCGTGTTGGTGCCGGCGCCGCCGTTGCGGCCGATCTCGATGCCGCGCTGGCGGCGCAGCACGTCGGCGACGGAGCCCGCGCCGGCGCGGGCGATGTCGTCGCTCGTGACCACGACGGTGTCGGGAATGACGTCATCAACGTGCTGCGGCGTGCGATTGGCCGTGACGACGACGGTGTCGGGGATGGGATCGGCGTGGGCCGATGCGGCGGCGGCGAATGCGAGCGACAGCGCGGCCGCCTGCCGGGAAACGGGAAAGGACATGATGATCTACGTAACGGACAACCGGCCGACGTCCCCGTCAGCCAGGTGAACAGAAGCGCGGGCGAACCGCGCGCTTCCACCTTTTGGCCGGTATCCGGGCTGGCAAGTATGGCCGTCCGACCTTCCCATGCGGATGCACAGTGGTATGTGGAGACGGTTGCCGCGCACGCGTCGAACGCGGGCGGCACTTGCTTACCGTTGCGGGGGCAGCACACGTTGGCGCTTGCTCATGAAAGCGAGGCTTCGTGTTTCCCGTTTAACTGCGCCCGAGAGATCGGACGCGAGCACCAAAACGCCGACATTATACGGCGTTTGGTGTGCGCCGTTGTCAGTCTTTCAGCACGACGACGTCGCCGTAGCCGATGCGATGGGGCGTCCGCGCCGCGTGCAGCGCGGCCTGTTCCAGCGATGCGCCGCCATGCAGGGCCGCCAGCAGGCGGATGGTGCCGGCGTGGCAGACGATCAGCGCGGCGGGGACACGCAGATCGTCGACGAAGGCATGCACGCGGCGCGCCACGTCGAGCACGTTCTCCGCGCCGCCGGGACGGTAGTGGAGCAGGTCGGCGGTCCAGGCGTCGACGTCGGCGCGCGGGATCGCGGACCAGGGGTGCAGCTCCCACGCGCCGAAATCCATCTCGGCCAGGCGCGCATCGAACGTCACGCGGCCGGATGCGAGGCGTTCGGCCAGCAGGGCGCAACGTTGCAGCGGGCTGGCGTAGACAGGCAGGTCGTCCAACTTGCGCTGCGCCAGCGCGGCGTGCACGCGCGCGAGCTCCGCTTCGGGCACGGGCACGTCGCTGGCGCCGTAGCACAGGCCCGGTGCCACGTCCGGCCGCGGATGGCGCACCAGATACAGCGTCATGCCGCGGTCCAGGTGCCGTGGCCCAGCGTCGCCAGCACGGCAAGATAGGCCAGCGCTTCGGCCAGTTGCTGCACGGCGCCGAGGCAGTCGCCCGTATAGCCGCCGAGGCGGCGCACGAACAGGCGGCCCAGCCACAGCGCGGCGGCCGTCGCGGCCAGCACGGCGGCCAGCAGGGCGGCCGGTGTCATCCTGCCGGTGGCGAGCACGCACGCCGCCGGCAGCGCGCACGTCAGCGCCGCGATCGCGAATTCGGCGGTCGTCATCTGCTGCGCCAGCGGCTTGGCCTTGCCTTCGCTGCGCACGTATTTCAGCTTCCAGATCAGCGCCGTCGCCGCGAGCCGCGAGAACGGATGCGCGACGAACAGCGCGGCCACGGCCACGCGCGGCGGCAGCAGTGCCAGCGCGGACAGTTTGGCCGCCAGCATGCACATGATGCCGATCGCGCCGTAGGCACCGACGCGCGAATCCTTCATGATCTCCAGTGCCCGTTCCTTCGTCATGCCGCCACCGAGGCCGTCGCACGTGTCGGCAAAGCCGTCTTCATGGAACGCGCCCGTGATCCAGATCGAGGCCGCGGTCGACAGCACGGCCGCCACCGGCGCGGGCAGCACGAGCGCGCCGGCGTAATACACGGCCGCCGCGATCGCCGCGACGACGACGCCGACGAGCGGGAAGTAACGCGACGCATGCTGCAGCCAGCTGGCGTCGAAGCCGACCCACGCCGGGATCGGCAAGCGCGTGAAGAACTGCAGGGCGATGAAGAACAGGCGCAGTTGCCGCATCAGGCCGACTTTTCGCTGACGCTGGCCGATTCGAACGTCGCCATCTCGTTCAGGAAGTTCGCGGCCGCGTGCAGCAGCGGCAGGGCCAGCGCGGCGCCCGTGCCTTCGCCCAGGCGCAGGTTCAAGTGCAGCAGGGGCTCGGCGCCGAGCGCGTCCAGCATGCGGCGGTGGCCGGATTCGTCCGAGCAGTGCGCGAACACGCAGTAGTCCACGATCGCGGGCGCGATGCGCGCCGCCGCGAGCAGGGCGCTCGTCACGATGAAGCCGTCGATCAGCAGCACCTTGCGCAGCGCGGCCGCCTTGAGCATCGCGCCGGCCATCATCGCGATCTCGAAGCCGCCGAACGCCGCCAGCACGGCGAGCGGATCGTCGACGCCGGCGTGGTGCCGGACGGCCGCCTCGATCACGCGCTGCTTGTGCAGCACGCCGTCCGGCGACAGGCCGGTGCCGGCGCCGACGCAGTCCGCGACGGGGAGCCCGGTCAGCTTGTGCATCAGGGCTGCTGCCGCCGTCGTGTTCCCGATGCCCATCTCGCCGAAGCCGACCACGTTGCCGGACAGGTCGACCGCGAGCGCGGCGCCATGTTCCAGCGCGGCCGCGCACTGCCCGGGCGTCATCGCCGGCTCGCGCGCGAAGTTGCGTGTGCCGCGCGCCACCTTGCGGTCGACGAGGCCGGCGCGCACGCCGAAGTCGTGATTGACGCCCGCATCCACGACGTGCAGATCGATGCCGTTCTGGCGCGCGAACACATTGATGGCGGCGCCGTGGGCGAGGAAATTCTCGACCATCTGCCAGGTGACGTCCTGTGGATAGGCCGAGACGCCTTCCGCGACGACGCCATGGTCGCCGGCGAACACGAGGATGGCCGGCTGCTCGATCGTGGGCGCGACCGTGCGCTGGATCAGGCCCAGGCGGCTGGCCAGGCGTTCGAGCGCGCCGAGGCTGCCGAGCGGTTTGGTTTTGTTATTGACGGCGGCAGAGAGTTGCGAGGCGAGGTCGGGATCGGCCGTGGGGGCGATGTGCGGGAGGCGCATGGGAGCTCCATGGATAAGGAAGGCGGCAAAGATAGCACACAAGCAACTGAAGAATTCTTACCACAGCCCCCTTGCATACCTCCGATCCGGTTTGCTATAGTTCGCGTCCTGCTTCTGCAGCGCAAGAAATTTCAGCTAAATCAAACAGTTGAATCCGGTGTTTTGACAACGCCGCTTGTGTTGAAGAAAAAGAGGGGTTGACGAGTTAAACGATGTGCTGCATACTCTCGCTCCTCTGCTGCTGACGAACAAAACGATTCGCAGATGCAGCAAGGCAGTACCGAATACAGTTCTTTAACAATCAACAGTCGATAAGTGTGGGCGTTTGATGAGGTGCCAGCAGTCACGTAAGTGCTGCTGAATGCTTAAATTATCAAATGTTCACGCAAAAGAAATACGTTGCTCAGCAATGAGTAACGGTCAGTATTTTGAGTGAGCGATCTGTCGAGAAATCGACAAAAACAGAGATTAAACTGAAGAGTTTGATCCTGGCTCAGATTGAACGCTGGCGGCATGCTTTACACATGCAAGTCGAACGGCAGCGCGGGGCAACCTGGCGGCGAGTGGCGAACGGGTGAGTAATATATCGGAACGTACCCAAGAGTGGGGGATAACGTAGCGAAAGTTACGCTAATACCGCATACGATCCAAGGATGAAAGTGGGGGACCTTCGGGCCTCATGCTCCTGGAGCGGCCGATATCTGATTAGCTAGTTGGTGAGGTAAAGGCTCACCAAGGCGACGATCAGTAGCTGGTCTGAGAGGACGACCAGCCACACTGGGACTGAGACACGGCCCAGACTCCTACGGGAGGCAGCAGTGGGGAATTTTGGACAATGGGCGCAAGCCTGATCCAGCA
>NZ_JAXOFN010000054.1:0-20148 GCF_034420155.1 Massilia luteola | reverse complement strand
GTTATGCCTGATGACCATAGCAAGTCGGTACCACCCCTTCCCATCCCGAACAGGACCGTGAAACGACTTTGCGCCGATGATAGTGCTGCAACCAGTGTGAAAGTAGGTTATCGTCAGGCTAGTTATAAGCGAAACCCCGTCAGGTGATCCTGGCGGGGTTTTTCGTTTTGGGAAAACGAAGCCTACTCGGTGGGATTGGCGTCGGCAGTCCTGACTCCGAGCGGACTTTTTGCTTTTTCAGGCACAATGCTCCCTGCAAGCTTGCTAAATCAACCAGACAGGAAGCCCATGAACGAGCGGACCGCACGCGATGTCGTCCTGATGCGCGCCATCGAAACCGCCGACGCCAAGCGCGAGATCCTTTCCGAAGACGACCGCGTGTACGCCAGCCGCAGCGCGCGCGAACTGGCGCACTGGCAGGCCGCCGAAGGCAAGAGCGAGCCCAGGCTCGACCACTTCCTCGGCCAGCGCGCGGAACTGATCCTCAAACGGCTGGCCGAGCGCACGCCGGCGTTTGCCGCCTTTCGTCAGCGGCGCAGCCTGTTGCCCGTGCTGGCCGTGCTGCTGCCCATCGTCGGCTTCCTGGCCGGCGCAGGACTCGACCGCATCGGCAATCCGCATCGCGTCGACCTGCTGTCGGCGCCCCTGCTGTTGATCCTCGCCTGGAACCTGATCGTGTATCTCGGCCTGATCGTGTGGGCCCTCGTGCCGTCGAAGCGGACCGGCTGGGCGAGCCCGCGGCTGCTGCGCCGCCTGTCCGTCGGCAAGGCGGCGCTGCCGCGCAAGCTGCCGGCGCCGCTCGCCGCCGGCATCGCGCAATACTTCACGGACTGGGCGCTGCTGACGGCCAAGCTCACGCACCTGCGTCTCGGGCGCACGATACACCTGGCGGCGGCCGCGTTCGCGCTCGGTGCGATCGCGTCCCTATATGCGCGCGGCGTGCTGACGCAGTACGCGGCCGGATGGGAGAGCACCTTCCTCGCCGCGCCTCAGGTCCATGCGCTGCTGTCCTTTTTGTTCGCACCCGCGCTGGCCGTATTCCCGCTGCAGGGGTTTTCGCTGGCCGACGTCCAGGCGCTTCACTTCGTGCAGGAGCCGTCGCCCGCCGGCGGCGCGCGCTGGGTGCATCTGTACGCCGCGACGCTGTTCCTGCTCGTCGTGCTGCCGCGCCTCGTGCTGGCCATCGTGTCCGCCCTGCGCGCGCGCCGGATCGCGCACCGCTTCCCCCTCGACCTCGGCCAGCCCTACTACCGATTGCTGGCCGATCGCGTCGGCGCGTCCGGTCCGGCCGTGCTGCGCGTGATCCCGTACAGCTTCACGGTCGACGAAGCGCGTCATAAGGGTCTCGCGGCCGTCGCGGCGATGGTCCTCGGCGAGCAGGCGCAGTTGATGCTGCGGCCATCCTGCGCGTACGGCGAAGAGCCGAAGGAACTGCTGCGCGATGTGCGCCTGGACGATGCCGACGTCGCCGTCACGGCGGTGCTGTTCAATCTCGCGGCGACGCCGGAACGCGAGAACCACGGTGCCTTCCTCGACTACCTGGCGCGCAACACGCCGCGCGGCATCGCCGTGCTGCTGGACGAATCCGGCCTGGTGGAACGCGGCGCCGGGCAGGCGGGTTTCGACACGCGCGTGATGGAGCGCGTCGCGCTGTGGCACGAGTTCTGCCAGTACCATCACACACGCGCCACCGTCGTCGACCTCTTGCATCCGGAGCGCCATCCGCTCGACCTCGGGTCCGGTCTTGCCATGTCGGGTGCGGCATGAGCGAGCAACCCGTCGATATCCAGTTCGCGCTCGTCTCGCACACGAACAACGGCAAGACGACCCTGGCGCGCACGCTCATCGGCATGGACGTGGGCGAGGTGCGCGACGCCGCCCACGTGACCGTGTTCGCCGAAGCGCATACGCTGCAGACCAGCGGCGCGGGCGACCGCCTGCTGTTGTGGGACACGCCGGGCTTCGGCGATTCCGTCCGGCTGCTCAAGCGGTTGGCGTCCGCCGGCAATCCGATCGGCTGGTTCCTGCGCGAGGTGTTCGACCGCTACCGCGACCGTCCGTTCTGGCTCAGCCAGCAGGCGCTGCGCGCCGCGAAGGACGCGGCCGACGTCGTGCTGTACCTGGTGAATTCGTCCGAAGATCCGCGCGACGCGGGCTACCTGCCGGCCGAGATGCGCATCCTGGAGTGGCTGGGCAAGCCGGTCGTCGTGCTGCTCAACCAGTTGGGCCCACCGCGGCCCGACGAGCAGGAACAGGCGGAGCAGGCGCGCTGGAAGGCGCATCTCGACCAGTTTTCCATCGTGCGCGACGTGCTCGCGCTGGACGCGTTCGCGCGCTGCTGGGTGCACGAGGACGTGTTCTACGAGCGTGTCGGCCGGGTGCTCGACGACTCCAAGCGCGACGGCTACGCGCGGTTGCTCGCCGCCTGGCAAGCCAACAACGTGCAGCGCTTCCGCGCGTCCGTGGACCTCGGTGCGCAGATGCTGGCCGGCGCCGCGCGCGACAGCGAGGCGATCGCACAGGAAGGGAAGGCGGGCTTCCTGAAGTCCGCCCTGAAAGCGGTCGGCATCGGCAAGGATGAACAGAAGCGCCAGGACGCCGCGATGGCCGGCCTCGTCGAGCGGCTCGAGCGGCGGATCGGCGACACGACGGTCGGCCTGCTGCGCCTGCATCGGCTCGACCCGGGCGACGCGGGCCGCATCAACGCCCGCGTGCGCGAAAACTTCGCGGTGCGCGCGCCCATCGACAAGGCGCAGGCGGGGCTCCTGGGTGCCGTCGTCTCCGGCGCCGCGACGGGACTGTCGGCCGACCTGATGGCGGGCGGCCTCACGCTCGGCGGCGGGGCGCTGCTCGGCGCGATCGTCGGTGCGCTCACGATGGCCGGCGCCGCCTGGGGTTTCAATACGACGACGGACCGCGACCGCCCGACCGTGCAGTTTGCCGATCCGTTCCTGCGCACGCTCCTCGTCGGCAGCGTGTTGCGCTACCTGGCCGTCGCGCACTTCGGCCGCGGGCGCGGCAACTTCGTCGAAGGCGAGGCGCCGCCGTTCTGGCAGGCCGAAGTCGAACGCAGCGTCGCGCGGCACGAGGCCGAACTGGCGCCGTTGTGGAAGGACGTGCGCGCCGCGGCCGATGCCGCGGCGGCAGCGGCGGCCGTGCAGGCGCTGCTCGGCCGCGTGATCGTGGAGACGCTCGAACACCTGTATCCGGAAACGGCGGCGCGGGCGCTGGCACGCGCGGACATGTGACACCTGTTGCAAATTGGGACAGGCGCGGCCCGCAAACCCCGGCGTAACGGGCCGCGGCGCATGGCACGCCGATTGCTCATGTAGGGATAGACCGATAAACCTACAGGAGACATCATGAAGCACACCATCCGCATCGCCGCCGGCGCCCTGGCGCTCGGCGCCGCCGCACTCACCTCGCTCTGGGCCAGCGCGCACGGCAACGTGATCCCGCAAGCCGTCGACACGACGGGCCTGCCCACGCTGGGCGACAAGTGGCGCGACGAGAATCCGTACCGCACCAACAAGCTCGCACTCAAGATCGGCTCGTCGGCCTACAACCAGAATTGCGCGCGCTGCCACGGCCTGGAAGCGGAATCCGGCGGGATCGCGCCCGACCTGCGCCTGCTCGATCGCGACTGCACCGGCATCAAGAACGAGACCAAGAAACAGGCCTGCTACAAGGACACCGACAAGTACTTCCTGACCAGCATCCGCCACGGCAAGGTGCGCAACGGCGCCGTCTACATGCCGCCGTTCGAGGGCGTGTTCAACCAGGAAGCGATGTGGGCCATCAAGACCTACCTCGAATCGCGCCGCGCCGCGGATTGAGGCGGCCATGTCCACTCCGCTATCGCCATCGCGCCGCCGCGTGCTCGCGGCCGGCCTGTTGCTGGGTGCCGGCATCGCCGCACCCGGCGCCGCTCTCGCCGCGGAAGTACCGGTGCTGCGCGAACCGGGCATCCTCAAGGTGGCCGTCTACAACGACCTCGCACCGTTCTCCGACCACGGCCAGGGCATCGACGCCGACCTCGGCACCGCGCTGGCCGGCAAGCTCGGATTGAAGCCGGCGCTGCTGCCGTTCAATGCCGGCGACGACCTCGGCGACGATCTGCGCAACATGGTGTGGAAGGGGCACTACCTCGGCTACGGACCGGCCGACGTGATGCTGCACGTGCCCGTCGACCGCATGCTGATGAACGCCAATCCGCAGGTCGAGATCTTCGCGCCGTATTACGTGGAGACCGTGCGGCTGGTGCGCAGCGTGCGCGCCATTCCGCGGTTCGACGGCATCGACGCGCTGGCCGGCAAGCGGATCGGCGTCGAGAAAGTGTCGATCTCCGGCATGGTGATGCTGGGCGAGGGCGGCGGACGCTTTCGTGAACAGGTACACATCTACCCGACCGCGATCGAGGCGCTGGAGCAGCTGAAGGCAGGGGGACTCGATGCGGTGCTGGCCACGCGCGCGCAGATCGAGTCCGTCATGAAGGGCGATCCCGCGTTCCCGCTGCAGGACGTGCCGTTCGACCGTCTGCCGCGCGGCGGCTGGGCGATCGGCATGGCGGTCCGCAAGGACAATCTCGGCCTCGCGCGCCGGCTGCAGGCCGCGCTGAACGACTTGGCGGCCAATGGCGAGTTGCGGACGATCTTTGCGAAGTACGGCGTGCAGGCCGTCAAGCCGTGATGCGGAAGGCGGCTACTCTTCCGACCAGAGCTTGCCGCTAGTGGCCCAGTGCTCGCGCTTGATTTCGTGGATCAGGATGTCGACGGATTCGGGCGAGCACTCGAGCGTCTTGACGGCGGCTTCCGTGACGGCCCGGACGAAGGCGCGTTTTTGTTCCGGCGTGCGGCCGTCGAACAGTTGGACGTTAATGGTCGGCATAGGGTTCCTTTAATTACGGTAGCGGGGGCTGGCCACGTCCAGGCGGCGCAGCAGCGCAGCCCATTCCGGCACGCCTTCGGGTGAGCCATCGCCCGCGAGCTGCGCATGGGCGGTCACGCACATGGCCGAAGGCGGCTGGCGCAGCGGCACACCGGCCGCTTGCGCGCGCAACTGCACGTCGCAGGCGCGGTCCAGCGTTTCCATCAGCACGAACGCTTCCGGGATCGTGCGCCCCACGGTCAGGCTGCCGTGGTTCCGCAGCAGCATCGCAGGCCGCGCGCCCAGGTCGTGCACGAGGCGCGCCTGCTCGTCCGGCGTCATCGCGATGCCTTCGTAGTCGTGATACGCGAGCTCGCCGTAAAAGCGCAGCGCATACGGCGACAGCGGCAGCAGGCCGCTTTCCTGCATGCCGACGGCGATGCCGGCCAGGTTATGCAGGTGCATGACGCAGGCCGCGTCCGGCCGGGCCTCGTGCACGGCCGCGTGCAGGCGGAAGCCGGATTGGTTCACCGGGGCGGCGAGCGGTCCGACGACGTTGCCGTCGCTGTCCACCTTGACCAGGTTCGACGCCGTCACTTCATCGAAGCGCATGCCGAATGCGTTGATCAGGTAACGGCCCGGTTCGTCCGGCACGGCGGCGGAAATATGGGTGTAGATGCCGTCGTCCCAGCCGTACAGCGCGCATAAGCGGTAGCACGCGGCGAGGTCGATGCGGGTTTGCCATTCGGTGGGGGAGGGGTGGCCGCATGCGGCGCGGCCGGCTGTCGCGAGTCTGTCCATCACGCCAGCGTAGCAGGCATCGTGCACGTCGGTCATATGCCTGCCTGCATAAACGCTATGCGTATCGCGTATTCAAAACTAGAACTGATACTGGACGCTGGCGCCCAGCACCCAGTTGCGTCCGGGCGCGGGCTCATAATATCGCTTGTTGCTGTCGCCGACGATGACCGAGCCGACGTACGTGCGATCGAACACGTTGTTCACGCGCGCGTACTCGCGCACGCGCCACGCGCCCAGCGCCTGCCTGGCCTGCACGCGCGCGTTGACGATCGCATAGCCCGGCGCCGGAATCGCGGCGTTGGCATCGTCCGGATACACCTTGCCGCCGGCGACCGTCTCCAGCGCCGCCTGCAGGTGGCCGTCCGCATCCTTCCACGCCAGCTCGCCGAACACGCTCGTTCGCGGCACGCCCGGCAGGCGATTGCCCGCGGCGACGCCGGTGAATGCCTCGTCGTAGATCGCGCGCAGCAGCGTGGCCGCCACGCGCGCGGAAAAGCCCGCGCGCAGGTCGGCGTCGAGCGACAGCTCCAGGCCTTGGCGCAACGTGGCGCTCGCGTTGCGGTAGCTGGTGCGGCCGCCGCTGGAACCGTCGACGACCAGCTCGTCCTGCGTGCGCACCTGGAACAGCGCGGCGTTCACGCGCATGCCCGGGCCGACGAGGGCCTTGGCGCCGGTTTCGAGTTGCGTGCTCGTGGCCGCGCCCAGATGGTAATTGAAGCCGCCGCCCGTGCCCGAGTAGAACACTTCGTTGAGCGTCGGCGTCTCGAAGCCGCGCGCCGCGCTGGCGTACACGTTCAACGTGGGCGTGACCTTGTACAGGGCGCCCAGCAGCGGCGTCGTGTGGCGATAGTCGACGCTGCCGCCGTCGTTGCCGTTCGAGAGATAGTGGTCGGCGACGTCGAAGCTCACGCGGCTGTGGCGCAGGCCGCCCGTGAACACCCACGGCCCGCGCTCCCATTCCAGCTGCAGGTAAGGGTCGACGTTGCGCACGTCGTCGTCTTCGTCGCGGCGCAGCCGGCCCTTCACGCCGAACGTCGTCCCGACATAGTTCTCGTAACCCTTGCGCGCATCGTCCGATTTCCCCGCTTCCAGGCCCAGGGTCGTGCGCAGCAGGCCGTCGCCGAGCGGGCGCACCATCAGCCAGTTGGCGTCGACGCCGGAGAAGTCGCGATCGAAATCGACCACGCCGCCCGAATGGCTGGCCGGCGCCTGGAACGCTTTCGAGAACGACTGGTACTGGATCACGCTGCGGTTGCCGCCGTAGACCGTCACGTGCAGGCGGTCGGTGCCGAATTTTTTATCCCACGACAGGCCGATCTGCTGGTGGTGGATGCTCTTGCGCGTGTCGTAGCGGTCGGCCAGCGTGCGTTTGGGCGTCTGCGTGTCGGTCGTGTCGATCTCGCCCGCGCGCGGGTCGCGCTGGAACGTGGCCCACGTCACGCCGAGCGGATCCTGCGTGTCGTCCTGGCGCAGGCTGCTTGCGGTCACCGTCAGCTTGCCCGTGGCCGACGTGTCGAACGTCAGCTTGGCATAGGCCTGGTCGCGCGTGGCGGCGCTGTGGGCGCGGTAGCCGTCCGTCTCGAAGCGCGAGCCGTCCAGCAGCCAGCCGAAGGCGCCCTGTTTGCCGCCCGCGTTGACGTCCGTCTTGCGCATGCCGTCGCTGCCGCCCGCGACGTTCGTTTCGATAAACGGTGCGCCGTGCGGATCGCGCGTGAACAGTTGAATGACGCCGCCCGCATGGTTGCCGTACAGCGCGGAGAACGGGCCGCGCAAGACCTCGATGCGCTCGGCCATGTCGAGGTCGAACGTCGCGGCCTGGCCCTGGCCGTCCGGCATGGTGGCCGGCACGCCGTCCGCGATCAGGCGCACGCCGCGCACGCCGAACGCCGAACGGGCGCCGAAGCCGCGCGAGGAAATCTGCAGGTCCTGCGCATAGTTCTGGCGGTTCTGCACGACCAGGCCCGGCACGGCGGCCAGCGCCTCGGATGCGTTCACGCGCGGCTGGGCGGCGCCGATGCGGTCAGCGCCGACGACGTCGATGGCGGCCGGCAGGTCGAAGTTCGTGTGCTCGGCGCGCGTGGCGCTGACGACGACCACGCTCATGGGCGCATCGGGTGCATCGGGTACGTCGGGCGCGGCGGCGCAGGCCAGTGGGGCGGCGGCGAACAGCGCCGCCACGAAGTTCAAACGGTGTTCCATCTTGTCTCCATGTCGAATAGTCCGCCCTGTCGTCCGGGCGCCGACCATCAGCGCATGCAATATACCTGCCAGCCCGCAAACTTGCTGTTCGCATGGCATGGCGCTTGCAATCCCGGGAGTACCGCTCACTCCCGGAGGATCATCATGTCACGCATTCGTTCCCTCGTCGTCCTGCTGGCCTGCGCCAGCGCCTGCGGCGCCGCGCAGGCCGCGCCCTTCGCCTACGTCCCCAACGAAAAATCCGGCACCATCAGCGTCATCGACACGGCCAGCAACGCGGCCGTGCGCCAGATCGCGGCCGGCAAGCGCCCGCGCGGCATCGCCGCCGACCCGCACGGCACGCGGCTGTACGTGACGGACGCCGGCGCCAATGCGCTGCTCGTGCTGGACGCGGCCAGCGGCGCCCTGCTTGCCACGATCCCCGTCGGCAGCTCGCCCGAAGGCGTGAATGCATCGCGTGACGGGCGCTGGGTCGCCGTCGCGGTGGAGGACACCAACAGCGTGGCGCTCATCGACGCGGCCGCGCGCACGGTCGTCGCCGCCATCCCGGTCCAGGGCCGCAATCCCGAGCACGCCGTGTTCAGCCCGGACGGACGCTGGCTGCTCGTCTCGGCCGAGAACGCGGAGCAGGTCGACGTGATCGACGTGGCCGGGCGGCGCCAGGTCGGGGCGATCGCCGTGGGCCTGCGCCCGCGCGGCATCGGCTTCAGTCCGGACGGCGCGCGCGCCTATGTGGCGTGCGAGGTGGCCGGCGCGGTGTACGTGCTGGACCTGGAGACGCGGCGCAGCATCGCATCGATCCCGGCGGGGAAGAACCCGGCCGGCATCGCGGTCGGACCGGACGGCAGGACCGTGTTCGTGTCGAACGGCGCGGACGGCAGCGTGATGCGCATCGACGCCACCCGCAACGTGGTGGACGCCACGATCGCGGTCGGCAAACGGCCGTGGAACATGGCGCTCACGCCCGACGGCAGCCGGCTGTACGTGGCGAACGGGCGCTCGGACAGCGTGTCCGTGATCGATACGGCGGCCGGCAGCAAGACGGGCGACATCGCGGTGGGCCATCTGCCGTGGGGTGTGGTGATCCGCTGACCTGTTCAAGTTTGGGACACCTGTACCAGAAACGGCCGGCATCGGGCCGTCCGGCACGGCAAAAACAGGCGAAAGCGGGCTGGCACGGGGTTTGCGAAAGAAGGGATGTAGCGAACGAATACCCAGCGCCGGCAACGGCGAATTCCAACTCATAGTGAAAGAGGATGACATGAATCTCGCGGACATCAGCAAACTCGGCGTCGCCAATCCGTTCCGCCAACGCTACGACAACTACATCGGTGGCCGCTTCGTCGCGCCGGCCAAGGGCGAGTACTTCGCCAACGTCACGCCGATCAGCGGCCAGCCGTTCTGCGAAATCGCGCGCTCGACGGCGGAAGACGTCGAGCTGGCGCTGGACGCCGCCCACGCCGCCAAGGATGCATGGGCCAGGACGTCGCCGGCCGACCGCGCCAACATCCTGAACCGCATCGCCGACCGCATGGAGCAGAACCTGCGCCTGATCGCGACCGCCGAGACGATCGACAACGGCAAGCCGATCCGCGAAACGATGGCGGCCGACATTCCGCTCGCGATCGACCACTTCCGCTATTTCGCCAGCTGCATTCGCACGCAGGAAGGCGCCATCTCGACCATCGACGACGAGACCTACGCCTACCACTTCCACGAACCGCTGGGCGTCGTCGGTCAGATCATCCCGTGGAACTTCCCGATCCTGATGGCCGTGTGGAAGCTGGCCCCCGCGCTCGCCGCCGGCAACTGCGTCGTGCTGAAACCGGCCGAGCAGACCCCGGCCTCGATCATGGTGCTGGTCGAGCTGATCGCCGACCTGCTGCCGGCCGGCGTCCTGAACGTCGTCAACGGCTTCGGCCTGGAAGCGGGCAAGCCGCTCGCGTCGAGCAAGCGCATCGCCAAGATCGCCTTCACCGGCGAGACGGGTACCGGCCGCCTGATCATGCAGTACGCCGCGCAGAACCTGATCCCCGTGACGCTGGAATTGGGCGGCAAGTCGCCGAATATCTTCTTCGCCGACGTGATGGACGCGGACGACGACTTCTTCGACAAATGCCTGGAAGGCTTCGCGATGTTCGCGCTGAACCAGGGCGAGGTGTGCACGTGTCCGTCGCGCGTGCTGATCCAGGAATCGATCTACGAGAAGTTCATCGAGCGCGCGCTGGCGCGCGTGGCGCAGATCAAGGCCGGCAACCCGCTCGACGAGGGCACGATGATCGGCGCCCAGGCGTCGAAGGAACAACTGGAAAAGATCCTGTCCTACCTCGACATCGGCCGCCAGGAAGGCGCGCAGGTGCTGGCGGGCGGCGGGCAGGCCACGCACGACGGCGACCTGGCCGGCGGCTACTACGTGCGTCCGACCGTGTTCAAGGGCGACAACAGCATGCGCATCTTCCAGGAAGAGATCTTCGGCCCGGTCGTGTCGGTGACGACGTTCAAGGACGAGGCGGACGCGCTGCGCATCGCAAACGACACGCTGTACGGCCTGGGCGCCGGCCTGTGGACGCGCGACGGCAGCCGCGCCTTCCGCGTCGGCCGCGCGATCCAGGCGGGCCGCGTGTGGACCAACTGCTATCACCTGTACCCGGCCCACGCCGCGTTCGGCGGCTACAAGCAGTCGGGCATCGGCCGCGAGAATCACAAGATGATGCTCGACCACTACCAGCAGACCAAGAACCTGCTGGTGAGCTACAGCCCGAAAGCGCTGGGCTTCTTCTGATTTACCGTCCAAGCGCCATGACATCCAATATCGAACGCGTGACCGCGACTCCCGCCGCGCTGGCCTTCATCGGCGAGCTGCGGCACCACCACGGGCCACTGATGTTCTTCCAGTCCGGCGGCTGCTGCGACGGCAGTACGCCGATGTGCTACGCGGCCGGGGCGTTCGACCTCTCCGACACCGACGTCTATCTGGGCAACCTGGATGGGGCGCCGTTCTACATCGGGCTGGAGCAGTTCGGCTACTGGGAACACACCCAGTTGATCATCGACGTCGTGGAAGGCAACGGCGGCATGTTCTCGCTCGATAACGGCACGGGACGGCGCTTCCTCACGCGCTCGCGGCTGTTCACGGACGCGGAGTGCGGCCAGCTGCGCACCCAGGCGCCTGGACCTTGAGCGCAACGCGTGGGCACGGGGTGCCCATCCTACAACGACAATAAGGAGACAGAAATGAGAAAGAGTATGACCATCCTGCTCGCAGGACTCGCCCCGCTGGCGTTCCTCGCCCAGGCGGCCGACATCACCAACGCGATGCTCGAGAATGCATCGAAGGACACGAAGAACGTGCTGTCCTTCGGCATGGGCTCTCAGGGCCAGCGGTTTTCGACGCTCACCCAGATCAACACGAAGACCGTCGGCCAGCTCGTGCCCGCGTGGTCGTTCTCGTTCGGCGGCGAGAAGCAGCGCGGCCAGGAATCGCAGCCCGTCATCGCCAACGGCAAGATGTTCGTCACCGCGTCGTACTCGCGCATCTTCGCGATCGACCTCAAGACGGGCAACAAGCTGTGGAAGTACGAGCACCGCCTGCCGGAATCGATCATGCCGTGCTGCGACGTCGTCAACCGCGGCGCCGCGCTGTACGGCAATCTCGTCATCTTCGGCACGCTGGATGCGCAACTGGTCGCCCTCGACCAGCACACCGGCAAGATCGCGTGGAAGGAAAAGGTCGACGACTACGCGGCCGGCTATTCGATGACGGCCGCGCCGCTGATCGCCAAGGGCGTCCTGATCACGGGCGTGTCGGGCGGCGAATTCGGCATCGTCGGCCGCGTGGAAGGCCGCAATCCGCTGACGGGCGACCTGCTGTGGACGCGCCCGACCGTCGAAGGCCACATGGGGTACCGCTACGACAAGGACGGCAAGGCCATCGAGAACGGCATCACCGGCACCGTCAACAAGAGCTGGCCGGGCGAACTGTGGAAGACGGGCGGCGCGTCGACCTGGATGGGCGGCACGTACGATCCGGCCACGAGCCTCGCCTACTTCGGCACCGGCAACCCGGCGCCGTGGAACAGCCACCTGCGTCCGGGCGACAACCTGTATTCGTCGTCGACCATCGCGCTCGATCCGGAAACGGGCCAGATCAAGTGGGCCTACCAGAACACGCCGAACGATTCCTGGGACTTCGACGGCGCCAACGAATTCGTCACGTTCGACATGAACGGCAAGCGCTACGGCGGCAAGGCCGACCGCAACGGCTTCTTCTACGTGATCGACGCGAAGACCGGCCATCTGCAGAACGCCTTCCCGTTCGTGCGCAAGATCACCTGGGCGAGCGGCATCGACCTGAAAACGGGCCGCCCGAACTTCATCGCCGCCAACCGCCCCGGCGATCCGACGGCAGGCGACGGCAAGAAGGGCTCGTCCGTCTTTTCCGCACCGGCCTTCCTGGGCGCGAAGAATCAGATGCCGATGGCGTACAGCCCGCAGACCGGCCTGTTCTACGTGCCGGCCAACGAGTGGGGCATGGAGATCTGGAATGAACCGATCACGTACAAGAAGGGCGGCGCCTACCTTGGCGCGGGCTTCACGATCAAGCCACTGAACGAGGACTACATCGGCGCGCTGCGCGCCATCGATCCGAAGACCGGCAAGATCGTCTGGGAAGACAAGAACACGGCACCGCTGTGGGGCGGCGTGATGACGACGGCCGGTGGCCTCGTCTTCTATGGCACGCCGGAAGGTTACCTGAAGGCCGTCGACGCCAGGTCCGGCAAGGAGCTGTGGCAGTTCCAGACGGGTTCCGGCGTCGTCGCGCCGCCGGTGACGTGGGAAGACGGCGGCACGCAATACGTGGCCGTGGTCTCGGGCTGGGGCGGCGCCGTGCCGCTGTGGGGTGGCGAGGTCGCGAAGAAGGTCAACTTCCTCGAACAGGGCGGCTCGGTCTGGGTGTTCAAGCTCGCCACGAAGATTTGATGGTTTGACGATGTAATGGGTGTGGTCAGGGAGGGTTATGCATCGGCCGCGGCGGCGTCCGGCGTCAAGACCCTGTTTTGCGGCGGCTTCGGCCGCCGTTTTTTTATTTATATCGTTTATCTTGTTTTGTTTCGAACGGTCAAAACTGGAACACCTGATCCGATTCGTCACAGCAAAAATGCCGCCGCTCCCCGCTTTCCCCGTGCACACGACCGGGCACGCAACTTGCCATCGCTGTAGGTACATCGAATCGATGTGCTCACCACAACAAACAAGAAAGCGAGGAGACAAATGAAGAAGGTTCAGCTACTCACCGTCCTGGCGTCGATGGCCGCATGTGCGCAGCAGGCGTGCGCGGTCGACCTGAAGGCCGGCGACTGGACGGTCAACGTCGGCGGCATCGTCAACGCCTATTACACGGACGTCTCGTGCAGCGGCGCCGTCGTCGGCGGCCTGACGCTGGCCGGGAAGGCGCTCGGCTGCGGCGGCGAAGACCACCGCACCACCATCGGCAACGGCCTGCTGCCCAGCGGCCTCGTGACGTCGGTGGCGTCGACGCAGGGCGGTTACGACGTCACGGCCAAGATCGGCATCTACGCCGCCACGGCCACCGACAGCGCGATCGCGCAAAACAGCACGGTCGACGTGCGCCAGGCGTTCTTCACGTTCGGCCGCGCCGATTTCGGCACCGTCAAGCTGGGCCGCGACTACGGCATCTTCGGCGCCAACGCGATCCTGGGCGACATGACGCTCGTCGGTGCCGGCGCACCGGTGCAGGCCACGCAGCGCGGGCGCGTCACCCTGGGCCATATCGGCGCGGGCTACAGCTACCTGGGGACGTACGGTCAGATCGTCTACAGCGCACCGAAGAACGCATCCGGCATCGGGTTCGACGTCGGCGTGATGAGCCCCGTGTCCGACACGCCCGTGATTGCGGGTCCGCGCTACTCGACCCGATCGAGCCCGCAGGTACAGGCGCGCCTGAGCTTCGCGCAGGACGGTTTCAAAGCCTGGCTCGGCGCCAAGTCGCAGCGGTTCGAATCGCAGGCGGCGGGCGTCGACGACCTGACGATGCACGGCTTCGAAGCCGGCGCATCGTGCCAGTTCGGCGCGGCCGGCCTGCTGGTCAATGCGCAGACGGGGCGCGCGCTGGGCATCCTGTCCGACGCCGACCAGGGCGACGTCCGTTCGAAGAACGTCCTCGTGCAAGGGACGTTCAAGACGAGCGACGCGCTCAAGCTGGGGCTGTCGTGGGGCCGCAGCGCCAATGACGACGATGCCGCCGGCACGGGCGGCCTGAAGTCGAATGCCAACCTGACCGCGGGCGCCTACTATGCGCTGAACAGCGCGATCACGCTGGTGGCCGAGATCGGACAGACCCGTTCGAAAGGCTTTGGCGGCGCCACCGCGCGCATGAACGGCGGTTCGGTCGGCGGCATCATCTTCTTCTGACGACGGCCATGCGCCCGCTCCGCCTCGTCATCTGCTGGATACTGGTCCACATGTCCGCGTCCGCGTCCGCCGGCACGCTGACGCAGGCGGCGCTCGCGCGGCGTTTTCCGGCGCCGCTGACGGTCGGCGCAAAAGCGGCCGATGTCGCGGCCTGGCCGCTGTTCAAGCAGAACGGCACCGCGACGGAACTGGTCGGCTACGCGTTCGAATCGGCCGACCTGGCGCCCGTGCCGGGCTTCGCCGGGGTGCCGCCGAACCTGCTCGTCGTGATCGACCCGAAGGGGACCTTCCTCGACGTCGCCGTATTGTCGCAGCACGAACCCGTGTTCGTGGAAGGCCTGGGCGAGGCGCCGCTGCGCGCGTTCCTGCGCCAATACCGCGGCCGGTCGCTGGCGCAGGGGATCACGGTCGGTGGGCCGGGGCAGCTGGACGGCGTGTCGAAGGCGACGGCGTCGGTCCGCATCATCAACCAGAGCGTGCTGTCCGCCGCGCTGAAGGTGGCGCGCGCCAGACTCGGCTTCGCCCAGGGCCGCGACCCGGGCCGCATCGGCCGCATTCGCCGCGACCGGTTCGAGCCGATGTCGCTGGCGGCGCTGCTGGATGCGGGCCTCGTGCGCCACGTGCGCGTAGCGAATGCCGACGTCGAGCGCCTGTTCGCGGGCAGCGCCGGCGCCGGGCTGGACGCGCAGGCGCTGGCGGCGCCGGATGGTGTCTTCGTCGACGTCTGGATCGCCTGGGCCTCGGTGCCGACGGTCGGCCGCAACCTGCTGGCGCCGCGCACATGGCGCCGGCTGCAGGACCGCCTGGAGCCTGGCGACCATGCGCTGCTCGTGATGACGGCCGGCGGTCACACGGTCACGGGCGACGACTTCGTGCGCGGCAGCGTCCCGCACGGCATCGTGTTGCGCCAGGACCGGTTGCCGGTCGAGATGCGCGACCTCGACATCGAGCCGCGGCTGGCCGACGGCGTCGACCTGCCTGCCGGCGAGCTGCTGCTGTTGCGCGTGATCGGCCAGGCCGGTCTCGATCCCGCGCGCGCGCTCGACCTCGCGCTGCCGGTCACGCGCAGCAAGGGCGTCGTCTACCCCGAGCGCATCACGCGCGAGATCGCGTTCGGCTATCGCCTGCCGGCCGCGTACTACACGGCGCCGGACGAGGGCGCGCCGGCGTGGCTGGCCAGTTGGAAGGCGCGGCGCGGCCAGTTGATCGTGCTGGGCGTGGCGCTGGCGCTGCTCGGCGCCGCGCTGTGGCAGCAGCGCCGGCTCGTGGCACACGCGCGCCGCTTCGCCTGGCTGCGCCGCGCGTGGCTGCTGTTCACCATCGGTTTCATCGGCTACGCGGCGCAGGCCCAGCTTTCGATCGTCAACATCACCGGCATCGCGCAGGCGCTGCGCGCGGGACGCGGCCTGGATTACCTGCTGTTCGATCCGATGACGGTGGCATTGTGGGCATTCGTGCTCGTCTCGCTGGTGGTGTGGGGACGCGGCACGTTCTGCGGCTGGCTGTGCCCCTTCGGCGCGCTGCAGGAATTCGCCGGACTCGCCGGACGAGCATTCGGATTGCCGCAGCTGGCCGTGCGGCGCGTGCTCGACGCGCGCCTGAAGCGCGTGAAGTATGGCGTGCTGGCGGCGATCCTGCTGGCGGCCGTGTGGGCGCCGGCGTGGGCCGACCGGCTGGTCGAACTGGAGCCGTTCAAGACGGCGATCACCTTGAACTTCGCGCGGGCCTGGCCGTTCGTCGCGTATGCCGCCGGTTGGCTGCTGCTCGCGATGGTCGTGAACAAGGCGTTCTGCCGCTATCTCTGTCCCCTCGGGGCCGCGCTCGCGCTGCTGGGCCGCGTGCGCCTGCTCGACTGGATCCCGCGCCGCGCCGAATGCGGCACGCCGTGCCAGACCTGCCGCCACCGCTGCGGCTACAACGCGATCGCGCCCGGCGGCGCGGTCGACTACGAGGAGTGTTTTCAATGTATGGAATGTGTCGTTATCCACGCAAGCGACGCGCAATGCGCGCCGCGGATACTGGAACGCAAGCGGGGCCGCTCGATTCCGGTCGTGCCGGCATCGGGCATCGTCGACAGGAGACCATGATGCACAGGAGGACCTTCATCGCCGCCACGCTGGGCAGCATGGCCGGCGCCACGACGGTGGACGCGGCCGAAGCCGACCAACTGCCGCTGCACAGCGGCGCCGCGCTCGCATTCGGCACGACGATCAGCATCGCCGTGCGCCATGCGGACCCGGAAACCGCGCAGCAGGGCATCGCCGCCGCGCTGGGCGAGGCGCGCCGCGTCGATGCCCTGATGAGCCTCCACCAGCCGCCCAGCCAGGTGTTCCGGCTGAACCGCGACAAGGTATTGCACGGGCCGGACCGGCATCTGCTGACGGTGCTGGAGCATGCGCGCACGCTGTCGCGCCTGACGCAGGGCGCGTTCGACGTCACCGTGCAGCCGTTGTGGCGCGCATTCGACGCGGCGCGCGGCGTGCCGCCCGAGTCCGAGCGCAGGCGCGCGCGGCGTCTCGTCGGCTGGACGCAGGTGCAGGCGGGGCTTGATCGCGTCGTGCTGGCGCGTCCGGGGATGGCGATCACGTTGAACGGCCTGGCGCAGGGGTATGCGACGGACCTGGCGCTGGCGGCGTTGCGCCGGCACGGCATCCGCCATGCGCTCGTCGACACGGGCGAATACGGTGCACTGGGACGGGCGGACGGGCGGCCCTGGCGCCTGGGCATCCGCGACCCGCGCCACGAGGATGCGCTGGCCGCGAGCGTCGTGCTGGACGGCCGCTGCATCGCCACGTCGGGCGATTACGCGTCCGCGTTCACGTCCGACCTGCGCCATCACCACATCTTCGATCCCGCCAGCGGCGATTCGCCGACGGAACTCGCGAGCGTCACCGTGCTGGCGCCGACAGGGCTCGAAGCGGACGGGCTGTCGACCGCCTTCATGGTGATGGGCGCACGCCGTTCGCACGCGCTGGCGGCGCACCTGCAGGGCGTGGACCTGCTCACGATCGGCAAGGACGGCGCGCGCTGGAAGTCGTCCGGCTTTCCGGCGGCGTGAAGGCGGCGGTTATTTCAGATGCGGCAGCTTGCGATAAATGGTGTTGCGCGAGACACCCAGCGCGCGCGCCGTGGCCGAGACGTTGCCGTCGTTCGCCTCGAGCGACCTGACGATCGCGGCCAGTTCCATCTCTTCGAGGTTGCCGCCGGCCGCGATGGCCGGCTGTGCGGCGGGCGTGGCGGGTGCGTCCGCGATATCGTCGAGGAAGTCGTCGGGCATGTGGCGCAGCCCGATTTCGTCGTCGTCGCCGGCCATGATCGCGGCCGTGCGCAGGAGGTTCGTCAACTGGCGGAAGTTGCCGGGCCATTTGTGGCGCCGGAACAGCCGCAGCACCTCGTCGGAGATCGAGTGGCGGCTGTTGCCGGCGGCATCCGTTTCGGAGGCGAGGATTTTCCTGACCACCGTTTCGAGGTCGGTGCGCTCGCGCAGCGGCGGCAGTTTGACCACGAGGCCGTTCAGCCGGTAGTAGAGGTCTTCGCGGAACAGGCCTTCGGCGATGCGCCGGCGCAGGTTGTGGTTCGTCGCGCAAATCAGTTCCACGTTCACGGGGATCGACTTGCCGCTGCCGAGCGGCGTGACCATCCGCTCCTGCAGCACGCGCAGCAGGCGCGCCTGCAGGGGGTAGGGCATGTCGCCGATCTCGTCGAGGAACAGCGTGCCGCCGTTCGCCTGCAGGATCCGGCCGACCGCGCCCTTCTTGCGCGCGCCGGTGAATGCACCGTCCTCATAGCCGAACAGTTCCGATTCGATCAGCGTCTCCGGGATCGACGCGCAATTGACGGCCACGAACGGCCCTTGCGCGCGCGGCGAATCGTTGTGGATGGCCTGGGCCAGCAGTTCCTTGCCGGTGCCCGTCTCGCCCATGATCAGGATCGGCACGTCGCGTCCGAGCACGCGGTTGACCTTGTCGATGACCTGTTCGAGCTGCGGATCGCCGGTGTTCAGGTAGCGCAGGCCGGACAGGCGCCGCGTCGCGGCCTTTGCCGCCGGCTGGGAGAGGGCGGCGGCCTGCGGCGCATCGTCGAATGCGCCGGTGAGCACGTGCACGCCGTTCGTCAGGCGCAGTTCCGCGCGGCCGCACACGCGCACGCCGTTGTGCATGCACAGGTCGAGCAGGCCGGGCGCCGCCGTGCGGTAGTGATCATAAAGCGCCGAGACGGGAAGGCCGAACAGGGAGCTGAACGTATGGGCCTGCAGCGCGGGATACGAGAGGCCGAGCTGGAACAGGCCGTTGCGGTTGGCGGCGAGGAAGCGGCCGCCCGGGCTGAATGACGCGATCCCTTCCATCAAGGTGCCGATGAATTCCGGCCGCGTGTGGAAGTGCAGCGTGATCGCGTTTTCGAACGTCGCCGCGAACATCTGGTTCTCGATCATCAGGGCCGACATGCGCACGAGGGCCATCGTGTGCTTGTGGAAGCTGCGGCGGTCGCCGCTGACATCCAGCACGCCGACCACGTTGCCGCGATGGTCCGTGATCGGCGCAGCGGAGCAGGTCAGGAAGTGATTCGCCGAGAGGAAGTGCTGGTCGGCGTGGACCGTCGTCGGCACCCGTTCGGCGATGGCGGTGCCGATCGCGTTGGTGCCCTTGCTCTCTTCGGACCAGGCGACTCCCGGCGTGAGCGCGACGCGGTTGGCCTTTTCCAGGAAGTCGGCATCGCCCAGCGAATGCACGATCACGCCCTGGGCGTCCGTCAGCAGGACCATATTGTGTGTGTTGGCGATCTGCTGGTACAGCGTTTCCATGGCGGGCACCGCATGGCTGTACAGGAGGCGATTCTGTTCGACCAGGTGCGATAGGTCGGCGCCGGACACGGGACTGAAGTCGGGCCGCGAATCGGGGCACAGGCCGAATTGTTCCGAACGCTGGTGCGAGATGGCGATCATGGAGGCCATGTCGTCGCCGGGTACGCCAGGGACGAGCAGGCCTGCTGCGTGCTGGTAAGTCATTCCATGTCTCCTGTTTGGCCCTGGACGGCGGCTCTGTGCTGGGAATCGACTGTTCACTAATGTAGCACCTGTACCAGAACGGAACAATCGGATGCGTACCTATGTTCCGTCTGCGAGGTGCTTTGTTTTATGCAATACGTAGTAAGCAAGCCCGATGCCAGCTTTTTGTGCACGCAAAACAAGTCTTGCGCAGGAGCCCGCGGTTTTGCTATAGTTCGCGTCCTGCTTCTGCAGCGCACAAAAAGTTTAACTGAATCAACTGGTTAAGCTTGTCAGATCGATTACGTCGAGTGTGCTGCGGAAAAAGAGGGGTTGACGAGTTAAACGATGTGCTGCATACTCTCGCTCCTCTGCTGCTGACGAACAAAACGATTCGCAGATGCGGCAAGGCAGTACCGAATACAGTTCTTTAACAATCAACAGTCGATAAGTGTGGGCGTTTGATGAGGTGCCAGCAGTCACTAGTGAATAACTAAGGGGCTGCTGAATGCTTAAAATTATCAAATGTTCACGCAAAAGAAATACGTTGCTCAGCAATGAGTAACGGTCAGTATTTTGAGTGAGCGATCTGTCGAGAAATCGACAAAAACAGAGATTAAACTGAAGAGTTTGATCCTGGCTCAGATTGAACGCTGGCGGCATGCTTTACACATGCAAGTCGAACGGCAGCGCGGGGCAACCTGGCGGCGAGTGGCGAACGGGTGAGTAATATATCGGAACGTACCCAAGAGTGGGGGATAACGTAGCGAAAGTTACGCTAATACCGCATACGATCTAAGGATGAAAGTGGGGGACCTTCGGGCCTCATGCTCCTGGAGCGGCCGATATCTGATTAGCTAGTTGGT
>NZ_JAXOFN010000053.1:0-22327 GCF_034420155.1 Massilia luteola | reverse complement strand
CCCCGCCTGCGCGCACTGCTGTCCGGAATAAAATTCTTGACAGTTTCATCAGATGAGGCTCAGCTGGAGCTCTGCCATTTCTTGCTGAAGTCGCCGTCGTTGTCGATAGCGGGAAGCTTCGATCTCGGGGCGCTGAAACAAGGTGGCGCGTATCAGCACGAGACAGTCCCAGAGACTGATCTTGAGCGAGTGCCGCTGCTTGTAGAGCGCCACGAGCAAATAGCTGATCAACGCTGTAAGCACTTGGATGCGCACTGCGTTTTCGCTCCGCCCGAGGAATTTTTTGATTTTCAGGTGCTGCTTGATCCACTTGAAAAACAGTTCGATTCCCCAGCGCTCCTTGTAACGCTGGGCGATCTCGAACGCGGCGCTGTCCAGATCGTTGGTGGCCAGGACAAGCGGCGTGTCCTTTTCCGGGCGAGCGATCGTGATACGCCGTAGCGATGCCAGATATGGGTTGTCTCGTCCTCCGGGGCGCTTATGTTTGAGCTGGACGATTTCATCATTGAGCACGATCCCGGCGGCTTCGGCGGGAATGCTTCTTTCTTCGATTATCCGTAGGCCGGCATTGCGTTTGAACCGGGTAACGAACTGCGCCCCAGCCTGACTGATGGCGTTCCACCAGGCGTAGTCGCAGTAGCCTTTGTCGAAGACGTAAAGGGCGCCCCGAACCAGCGGTACGCTCCAGGCTTTCTCTACGTCGTTGACGTTGGCCGCGCTGAACGAAATCCAGTCTGGCGTCCGGGTCTGGGCATCAAGCAGGACATGGACCTTGATACCCTGGGTATTACGGGTACGGCTCTCTTGTGTCCAGCGCTCGAATTCCCGTCCCTTGAGCGTCAACGACGTCGAGTCGAGCAGATACATCAATTCAGCACTATCGCTGCGCAACTGACGCGACACCTGTCCCATCAGCCAATTGGCGACGTCACTGAACACGGTATCGGAGCGCCTGGCGTTCGCATCGGCCAGCGTCGTACGTTTGATCATCCCGGCGCCCAAATGGTAATGGTGAGAGCGGTGATGATTAAAGCCCGTCTCCAGCGCCCGCAAGCCCGGGGCTTCACTGAGCTGGCCGTACATCATCGCGATCAGGTGTTGCCAGTGCCCGAACTTCTTCGAGTACTTGTCGGCCTTGTGTCTTTTTACCAGCTGATCAAACTTCGAGCGGGGCAGGCCCTTTAATAATTCTTGAAAGGTAGCTATGCTGAACATGTTGCGGGGTTTTGGTTTTTTGAGTTTGGCGACTCGGGTATACGCCCGTAAACCAATCCCTGCAACACCTTCAGCGATTTCCCCTCAAATTATTCCGGACAGCAGTGCGCCTGCGCGGGGACGACGACTTCACGTTGCGCGCCGTTTTCAGATCATCGTGATCTCCACGCCCGGCCTCCCATCCTCGACCCGGAACGCCGCCAGCTCCCGCTGCGCGGTCTTCGGATCCCGCACCGCGTCCAGCCCCATGAACCGCGTCCGCGTCGCGGCCGGCGTAATCTCCATCAGCATATAGCCCCGCTTGTCGCTGCGCCCGAACCTGATGTGCGGGTTCATCGCCACCCTTGGCGACATCGATGCCTACCATTGAAGTAACAGACACGGTCCTCGGCTCCCCTGCTTGTGCATGCGAGCTCGACCAGTGCCGGCGCTCGTAACCGTTTGGGATCAGGAAGACCAGTACGGTGGGCGTGCGCTTTCGACTCAGTCACGGGCTCCAACACCCCAGCGCCTACCAAACTGCACGCGCCGGTCTGCTTCTGGAACTGCAGGACTTCAGACTTTACCGCACCTGCCTACCGTCTGACATACAAGCGCCAAATTCATTTAAATAGGATGAAGATTAAATCTTTGTAATGTTACTTTTGGATGGCATTCCAGAATGTTCCCTAAGTATAGTTTTAGTCGTCAAAAGCATAAAGGCGGGAACAATGAGTGCGTTATGCAGGGTAAATAAATTCTTCGAGAAAGAGCGCAACTGTCACTGATCGGGTCTTTAGACCATGCGTTCGTCTTCGGCGTTTTTGCAAACTTTTCTCGGTCTGTGAAGTAGCAATACGTTTGAACGAAGTCGGACTAATCAAATCTTGAAAGAGAGAATATGGTTATTCGCAGACAAACATTAAAAACAGTCGTTTCGTCAATGCTTGATGAATATTCCCAACGTTTGTGATGCGCGTCGTCAATAAGACAATCGCAAATCGATTCGAACCGCCTAAAATATCCAAGCCAAAAAGTATGTTGGAAGTAACTGGGCGATAATACTAGAGCCAATCCAATCTTGTAGGTTTTGTTATCATGGATCTTAAATTCTCCTGGAAAATCAAAGCGCTTTGCGGGGTTGGGTTGCTTTCTCTTATCGCGAGCGAGGCGGTAGTGTACCGAATAACTGGCAGCCTGAGTTCCGAGGCCCTACTGCGGAACGTTAGCATCACTTCGATTTTTCTAGGAGCCGCTGCAATTATCGAGCTCGGAAGGTTGCGAAAAAGACAGGTCGCGGTCTTTTTGAGTTTTATGTTGGGCGCGTGCATTTTGTGGGTAACAATGTTTTACCCTTCGCCCATAATGGCGTTTGTTTGCGCGGGAATAATTTCATTGACTTCCGTCGTTGCTGTATATTGGTATCGTCAGGGACGAAATTAGGAAAAGTGAGTAACGGCGCCTTTTGAAAAGAAAGATTTTGTTATTTATATGGCGAATCCTTTTATGTTCGTAAACGAAAAAATTAACGTAATTGATAATGCGATTCCACGTGATCTTCGAAACGAACTGACCGAACTTGTCCGGCGACAAATATGGAGATACGATTGGAGGTCGAACGCAAATCACGACCGTTATTGCTTTCGGCACGCTCATTTTGCCGATGGTGATGGCAAAAGTAGAAAAAATTGCCTGCCGGAACTAAAGAATAATCTTGCTGCCTCACCAGTTCATGCATTATGGGAAATTTTATCTAAAGATCAGTTGCGTGGATACATCTCGCTACGAGTTTATGCTAATGCACATACATACGGGGTCGAAGGCCATATTCACGCAGACAGCACAGATGAAGAAAATTATTTTACTACGATATACTATGCCCACGATATTTGGAGGAAGAACTGGGCGGGAGATATAACGTTTTATTCGGACGACGATGAAGTCATTAAATCGATATCGCCGTAACCCGGTCGAATCGTTTTCTTTTCGGGGCAATTCTTCACAAAGCACAGGCGCCCAGCCGTGAATGCCCGGAACTACGAGTTTCGATTGTCATAAAAACGCAGCTTGCGTGAAGGATTACCTGTGAGTGGGCGCCTTGAGGAATTCCTTTACCGCTGCGGAACTACGGATATACGTCACGGCCGCCGTTCCTTAGCGGAGCAACTTCACGGCACACATGAGTTGCTTCAGAAATGGGAAGCTGACGAAGCAGTATGCGTCGCCGGCCTATTCCACAGGGTTTATGGAACAAACGTCTTTCGTTATTCTGCTCTTCAAATTACGCATAGAAAACGGCCCAGAGCGCTGATTGGCGAGCGGCACAAGCTCATGCATGTGACGGAGGCGAGCCCTTGGTCGGGTAATCAAACTGCTCTGAACCTTGTGTTAAAAGATATGTATCACGAATTGCCTTCAGAGTTTAACGTAGGAAGCACCCGAATGACCCCCGAGAAACTGGTATCTGCCCGCATCGTGCATTACGTCGGCAAACGCAAGCCATGGCAATCGGAAGAACCATTCGGCGTTAATCAGATCCGACTGGCCGGCCAAGACATGTGCGATACGCTATTACGGCTTTGGAAGAAGTATGCACCGGAGGAGTGAGATCAGGTCCGGGTTCGCCTGCTCGATGTAGCGGTGCGCCGCATAGCTGCCGAATTCCCAATGCTGGCACGAGGCCACGGCCAGCTTGAGCGAGTCCGGCATGCTGTCCGGTGCGGGCGCCGTGCGCGTGCGGCCGACGGGGCTGACGGCGTCGCCCAGCATGAAGCGATACCAGTACCAGCGCGCCGGCTGCAGGCCCCGCACGTCGACGCGCACGCTGTGCGCCAGTTCGGGCGTCGCGACGGCGCTGCCCTTCGCGGCGATGTTGCGGAACGCCCCGTCGTGCGCCACTTCCCAGCGCAGGGTGAGGGCGAGCGACGGGCTCTTCGTCGCGTCGAGCGGATCGGGCGCCACGCGCGTCCACAGGATCACGCCGTCCGGCAGCGGCGAACCGGATGCGACGCCGAGGCTGAACGGATAGCCGGCCGCGTTCGACGGCGCGGCGTGCAATAACGCCGACGATGCGGCCGCGAGCCGCGCCGCGTTCAGCAGGAACAGGCGGCGCGGCCAGCTCATGGACAGTGCGCGGCGGCCTGCGATTTACTGCGCGATCAGCGATTCCAGCGGCGGCAACTGGCGCGGCTTGCGGTCCGGGCCCGTGGCGACATAGGTCAGCGTGGCTTCGGTCACCTTGACGACGTCCGTCTGCAGGCGGTTGCGTTCCGCGTACACCTCGACGTAGACGGTGATCGACGTATTGCCGACCTTGACGATGTCGGCATAGAACGACAGCAGGTCGCCGACGAACACGGGGTTCTTGAACACGAAGGAATTCACGGCGATGGTGGCGACGCGGCCGTTCGCGCGGCGCACGGCCGGCAGCGAGCCGGCGACATCGACCTGGGCCATGATCCAGCCGCCGAACACGTCCCCGTAGACGTTGGCATCGGACGGGGCGGGCATCATCCGCAGCACCGGCATCTTTCCTTCAGGCAGGCGGGTGGCGGATGGGGTGTGGTTTTGTGGCTGGGTCATCTTGAAATCTCGGTAAAGGCTACAATCCTCCCGATTGAACCATAAAACTTCGAGCCCTGCCATGCGACGCTCTCCGCCGAACTCCCTGCCCCCCGTCGATCCGAACGCCAAACGGAACGACTGGGCCACCATCGCCACCTTGCTGCCCTATTTGTGGGTCTATAAATGGCGGGTGCTGGCCGCGCTGATCTGCCTCGTCGGCGCCAAGATGGCCAACGTCGGCGTGCCGCTCGTGCTGAAAAAGCTGATCGACCACCTGACGATCAACCCATCCAGCCCGCACGCCTTGCTCGTGCTGCCGCTCGGCGCGCTCGTCGCGTACGGCGCGCTGCGCTTTTCGACGACGCTGTTCACCGAGCTGCGCGAATTTCTGTTCGCACGCGTGACGCAGCGCGCGGTGCGCACGATCGCGCTGAAAGTGTTCCGGCACCTGCACGCGCTGTCGCTGCGCTTCCACCTGAACCGCCAGACGGGCGGCATGACGCGCGACATCGAACGCGGCACGCGCGGCGTCAGCTCGCTCGTCTCGTACTCCCTGTTCTCGATCCTGCCCACGCTCGTGGAGATCACGCTGGTGCTGGGCTACCTCGGCACGCACTACGACGCCTGGTTCGCCGGCATCACGTGCGTCGCGCTCGTCACGTACATCACGTTCACCGTCACCGTCACGGAATGGCGCACGCATTTCCGCCGCACGATGAACGAGCTGGATTCGAAGGCGAACACGAAGGCGATCGACTCGCTGATCAATTACGAGACGGTGAAATACTTCGGCAACGAGGACTACGAAGCGAAGCGCTACGACGAGGGCCTGCAGAAGTACGAGCAGGCCGCGGTGCGTTCGCAGACGTCGCTGTCGGTCCTGAACACGGGCCAGTCCCTGATCATCGCGGCGGCCGTCACGGCGATCCTGTGGCGCGCGACGCAGGGCGTGATCGACAAGACGATGACCCTGGGCGACCTCGTGCTCGTGAACTCCTTCATGATCCAGCTGTACATCCCGCTGAACTTCCTCGGCGTGATCTACCGCGAGATCAAGCAGAGCCTCGCGGACATGGAGCGCCTGTTCGGCCTCCTCGAACAGAATCGCGAGGTGGCCGATTCGCCCGATGCGCGGCCGCTCGTCACGCACGGTGCGCGGGTCGAGTTCGCGCACGTCGAATTCAACTACGACCCGAAACGCCAGATCCTGTTCGACGTCGACTTTACGATCGCGCCCGGCACCACGACGGCCGTCGTGGGTCACAGCGGCTCGGGCAAGTCGACCTTGTCCCGGTTGCTGTTCCGCTTTTACGACGTGCAGCGGGGCGCGATCCGCATCGACGACCAGGACGTCAGGAACGTGACGCAGGATTCGCTGCGCGACGCGATCGGCATCGTCCCGCAGGACACGGTGCTGTTCAACGACACGATCGAATACAACATCGCCTACGGCCGCCCGGGCGCGAGCCGCGCCGACATCGTGTCGGCCGCGCGCGCGGCCTCGATCCATGACTTCATCGAAACCCTGCCGGACGGCTATGCGACAATGGTGGGCGAACGCGGCCTGAAACTGTCCGGCGGCGAGAAGCAGCGCGTGGCCATCGCGCGCACGCTGCTCAAGAATCCGGCGATCCTGATCTTCGACGAAGCCACGTCGGCGCTCGATTCGAAGGCGGAGCAGGCGATCCAGGCGCAGTTGAAGGAAATCGCGAAGCAGCGCACGACGCTCGTCATCGCGCACCGCCTGTCGACCATCGCCGACGCCCACCAGATCCTCGTGCTCGACCACGGCCGCATCGTCGAACGGGGCACGCATGCGGCCCTGATCGCGGCGGATGGCCTGTACCGGCAGATGTGGGACCGCCAGCAGGCCAGGCAGGACGAAGACCTGGCGTCGCCGCCGGTCGAAGCCGTACAAGATTGATGAGGATGTGAACGGAATGGAAAAACAGATCGTCGAGATCGACATGGCGGACGTAGGCCACGGCAACCCGCCCTGGATCGCCGCGCTGGAAGCGGGCAAGGTGCTGTACTTCCCGAACTTCGGCCAGCACGGCTTCGCGCCGCACAAGGAAGAACTGGCGCTGTTCCGCGAAGACATCCGCGACCCCAAGACCCGCAACATCAGCCTCTCGTCCGCCGGCGACCTGAAAGGCGTGGTCGGCGACGACGCGACGCGCGCGCTGATGGCGGGGATGATCGGCCGTTTCCGTGCCGAGGCCGAAGGATTGCTGGGCAACCTGGTGCCGCGCTACGGCGAGCACCTGCGCCGCGGCGCGACGAGCTTCCGGCCGGCGGTCGTGCAGAACCGCGTGCAATCGTGGCGCGCCGACGACCGCCGCATGCACGTGGACGCGTTTCCGTCGCGCCCGAACTACGGCGAGCGCCTGCTGCGCGTGTTCACCAACGTGAACCAGGACGGCGAACCGCGCGTGTGGCGCGTGGGCGAACCGTTCGAGGACGTGGCCCGGCGCTTCCTGCCGAAAGTAAAATCGTATTCGGCCTGGCAGGCGAAGGTGCTGAAGATGCTGCACGTGACGAAGTCGCTGCGCAGCGAATACGATCACATCATGCTGCAGCTGCACGACGCGATGAAGTCCGACCTCGACTACCAGAAGAATGCGCCGCAGGTCACGTTCGGCTTCCCGCCGGGCTGCGCGTGGGTGTGCTTCTCGGACCAGACCTCGCACGCCGTGATGGCGGGGCAGTACATGATGGAACACACGCTGCAGCTGTCGCCCATGCACCAGTACGACAAGGATGCGAGTCCGCTGGCGATCCTGACGCGGATGCAGGGACACGCGTTGGTGTGACGACGTAACAATGGCCGCAAGCGCGGCCATTTTTTGTTGACGCGCGCGATGTGTTGGCGTTGCGAGTGGGCGGAGGCCGCCCACCCTACGGCACTGCGAACATCGTCCGGTGGGGTTTGTGAGGCCGGGCCTCACAAACGAAGGTACCCACCAAACGCCGCGTCAATAGGTATAGAACATCCGCTGAATCTCCTTGGTGTCGTTCGTCTTCGTCAGCGCCAGCATCAGCAAAATGCGCGCCTTCTGCGGATTGAGCGTATCGGCCACCACGAAATCCAGCTGGTCGTCATTGGCCTCGCCGTTGCGCGCGACGATGCCCTGGCCCACGCGGCTGGCGCGCACGATGATCACGCCTTTTTCACGCGCGGCCGACAGGGCCGGGCGCACCTTGATCGGCAGGCTGCCGTCGCCCACGCCCGCGTGGATCAGGCCCTTGGCGCCGGCGGCGACCAGCGCGTTGACGGCCGTCGGGCCCACGTTCGCGTAGGTGTAGGCGATGTCGACCTGCGGCAGCGACGTCAGGTTGCTCACGTCGAACTCCGTGTCGACCGTGTGCTTGCGGGTCGAGGCGCGGTAGAAGTGCGGCTGGTTGCCCACCACGTAGCCGAGCAGGCCCAGTTCCGTCGCCTTGAAGGTGTCCGTCGTCGTCGTGTTGGTCTTGCTGACGTCGCGCGCGGCGTTGATCTGGTCGTTCATCACGACGAGCACGCCCTTGCCGATCGCTTCCTGGCTGCCCGCGACCAGCACGGCGTTGTACAGGTTGATCGGGCCGTCGGCCGAGATCGCGGTCGACGGCCGCATCGCGCCCACCACCACCACCGGCTTTTTGCTCTTGACGACGAGGTCGAGGAAGTACGCCGTTTCCTCGATCGTGTCGGTACCGTGGGTGATCACGACGCCGTCCACGTCCGGCCTGGCCAGCAGCGTGTTGACGCGCTTGGCCAGGGTCAGCCAGTGCTCGTTGCTCATGTTCTCGCTGGCGATCTGGAACACCTGTTCGCCGGTCACGTGCGCGACCTGCTTCAGTTCCGGCACGGCCTTGATCAGGTCATCGACGCCGACCTTGGCGGCCGTGTAGCCGACCGTCGTCGTGCTGGTGGCGCCGGTGCCGGCGATGGTGCCGCCCGTGGCGAGGATCACCACGTTGGGCAGGCGGTGCGTGGCCTGGGCCTGGGCGGCCGCGGCCCACATCGAAAACAGGAACAGTGCGAACAGTGCGCGTATGGATTTTAAAAACATTGGATCTCCTTTTTTAACAATTTTTGGAAGGCAAAAAAAAGGCTCCTGGGGAAGGAGCCTGGATTCGGTGGCCGCTCAGCGCAACGGCGCGGCGGCGATGTCTTTCTCGGCAAGCGCCGGATCTGTGAGGTCCCCCTCCCACTTCGCGACGACGGCCGTGGCGATGCCGTTGCCGATGACGTTCGTGGCCGAGCGGCCCATGTCGAGGAAGTGGTCGATCCCGAGCAGCAGCAGCAGGCCCGCCTCGGGGATGTGGAACTGGCCCAGCGTGGCGGCGATCACGACGAGCGATGCGCGCGGCACGCCGGCCATGCCTTTCGACGTCAGCATCAGCACGAGCATCATGGTCAGCTGCGTGGACAGCGCCAGCTCGATGCCGTAGGCCTGGGCGATGAAGACCGAGGCGAAGGTGCAGTACATCATCGAGCCGTCCAGGTTGAACGAGTAACCGATCGGCAGCACGAACGCGGCCAGGCGGTTCTTGACGCCGAAGCGTTCCAGGCCTTCCAGCGTTTTCGGATACGCGGCCTCCGACGACGCGCAGGTGAACGCGAGGATGGTCGGCTCGCGCAGCAGGCCGAGGAGTTTGAACAGGCGCGGGCCGACGAACAGCACGCCGATCGCGATCAGGACGGCCCACAGCAGCGCGATGCCGAGGTAGAACTCGCCCATGAACTTGCCGTAGGTGGAGAGCACGCCCACGCCGCTCGTGGCGACGACGTCGGCCACCGCGGCGAACACGGCGAACGGTGCGAAGTTCATCACATAGCCAGTCACCTTCAGCATCACGTGGGCCGCGCCGTCGATGGCGTCGACCAGCGGCGTGGCGCGCGCGCCCACGGCGGCGGCGCCGGTGCCGAAGAAGATCGAGAAGATCACGATCTGCAGGATCTCGTTCCTGGCCATGCCGTCGGCGATCGACGTCGGCACGAGGTGGGTGACGAAGTCCTTCAGCGTCAGGCCGGAGGCGGTGATGCCCGACGAGGCGCTCATGTCCGGCAGGTGGCCGGCGGCGGCCATCGCGTCGCCCGGCCGGAACAGGTTCACGAGGATCAGGCCCAGCGTGAGCGAGAGCAGGGAAGCGATGATGAACCAGCTTAACGCCTTGATGCCGATGCGGCCGACTTCCGCGGCATTGCCCATCTTGGCGATGCCCACCACCAGCGTCGAGAACACGAGCGGCGCGATGATCATCTTGATCAGGCGGAGGAACAGCGTCGTCACCAGAGACATCGTCTCGGCGAAGCCCTTGGTATCGGTCATATGGGTGTTCGCCACGTAGCCGACGGCGATGCCGAGTACCAGGCCCACGAGGATCCAGGTGGTGAGGCGGTTTCTTTGGTTCATAAGCTTCCTCAGTGGTGGCAGATTGCGGAACAGGGGAGATCGTCCTTCCTGTTCCGGCGCCGTGGCACAATCTCGTGCAAGATCAGGTAGTTGCCGGGTGCCTGGTGCTGTGATATTGACAAGTCCCGGCAGTATCCTTGGCGTTGCGGGTGCTGTCAAGCACGCCCAAATCCGGTGAAAACAAGATGATCGAAATCGACAATGTCAGCAAGTGGTATGGCCCTTTCCAGGTCCTGCGCGAGTGCACGACGCGCGTCGCGCGCGGCGACGTGGTCGTCGTGTGCGGCCCGTCCGGCTCGGGCAAGTCGACGCTCATCAAGACCGTCAACGGCCTCGAGCCCTTCCAGCAAGGGGCGATCCGCGTGGACGGCACGTCCGTCGGCGACCCGGCCACGCGCCTGCCTGCGCTGCGCGCGCGCATCGGCATGGTGTTCCAGAATTTCGAGCTGTTCCCGCACCTGTCCGTGCGCGACAACCTGACGCTGGCCCAGGTCAAGGTGCTGAAACGGCCGCGCGACGAGGCGACGGCGAACGGCCTGACATACCTGGAGCGCGTGGGCCTGCTGGCGCACCAGGACAAATTCCCGGCCCAGCTCTCGGGCGGCCAGCAGCAGCGCGTGGCGATCGCGCGGGCGCTGGCGATGGACCCCGTCGCGATGCTGTTCGACGAGCCGACGTCCGCGCTCGATCCGGAAATGGTGGGCGAAGTCCTCGACGTGATGACCGGCCTGGCCGGCGACGGCATGACGATGATGGTCGTGACCCACGAAATGGGCTTTGCGCGCCGCGTGGCGGACCGCGTCGTGTTCATGGACGAGGGGCGCATCGTCGAGGACAGCGCCGGGGAGGCGTTTTTCGAGGCGCCGAAGTCGGACCGGGCCAGGGAGTTTTTGGCGCGGATTATTCACTGACGTTGATCGTATGGTTAACAGAAAAACGTCACCCCGTGCAAAAAACGTCGCCCCCGCGCGAAAACGTCACCCTCGTGCAAAAAACGTCGCCCCCGTGCAAAGAACGTCGCCCCCGCGCAGGCGGGGGCCCAAGTACTCTCGGCGCTGCCGCGATGCGTGCAAATTGGATCCCCGCCTGCGCGGGGACGACGTAATTTTAACGGGGGGGGGACGAGCTGATTTATGACGCAGGGACGACGTGGTTTATCGCGCGGGAACGACGTTTACAGGTTCCGCAGCACCAGGCTCGCCCCGCCCGCGATCAGCACGACCCACACGGCCTGCTTGACCCGCTCCGCCGGCAGCCGCTGGTGCAGCCGGTTGCCGAGATACAGCCCGCCGAGCGCGAACGGCAGCAGCACGACGGCCAGCAGCGGCAGCGTCGGCTGGCGATACAGCCCGGCACCCGTGAACAGCACGAGGCGCGCGACGGCGCTGAAGAACAGCACGCCGCTGATGGTGGCGCGCAGGGTCACCTTGTCGTGCAGGCGCCGCGTGAGGAAGATCGTGTAGAACGGCCCGCCGGTGCCGAACAGCGCCGTGAACATGCCGCCGACGACGCCGAACGGGCCGGCCCACGCGGACGCCAGCGGTTGCGGCTTGCCGCGCACGAGCAGGCTCCAGGCCGAATAGCTCAGGATGAACAGGCCGAGCACGAGCAGCAGCAGGTGTTCCGGCGCCCGCACGAGGGCGAGCACGCCGATGGCCATCCCGGCCACCATGAACGGAATCAGCCGCAGGGCTTCGCGCTTTTCGATGAAGCGGCGGTTCTTGAGGCCCAGCAGCAGGCCGGACACGAGATCGAACACGAGCATCAGCGGCACCGCCGTGCGCAGCGGAATCAACAGCACGAGCAGCGGCATCGCCGTCACGGACGAGCCGAAACCGGTGAGGCCGTAGACCGTGTAACCGAACACGATGATGCACGCCAGCTGGGCAAGCGTAAGCAATTCGAATGTCATGTTTGCGCGGGCCGGTTGACAATACGACGATTTTAGCCCCAAAGGGTATTTCCGTTCTGTATTGCAATGTATCGTGTGCACTTACAAGGCATGCCGGACGCGGTGCGTGCGAGTAAAATGTCGGGGTTCGCAATCCGAGAGCCGCCATGTCCATCATCGAATCCCCCGACACCATCACCCTCATCCGCCCCGACGACTGGCACCTGCACCTGCGCGACGGCGCGGCCATGGCCAGCGTGCTGCCGCACAGCGCGCGCCAGTTCGCCCGCGCCATCGTCATGCCGAACCTGAAGCCGCCCGTCACGACCGCGGCGCTGGCGACCGAATACCGCGCCCGCATCCTGGCCGCGCTGCCGGCCGGCATGTCGTTCGAGCCGCTGATGACGTTGTATTTGACCGACAACACGGAACCTGACGAGATCCGCCGCGCGCGCGACGCCGGCTTCATCCACGGGGTGAAACTGTACCCGGCCGGTGCCACGACGAATTCCGCCGCCGGCGTGACCGACCTGCGCAAGTGCTATAAGACGTTGGAGGTGATGCAGGAACTCGACATGCCGCTGCTGACGCACGGCGAAGTCACGGACCAGCACATCGACCTGTTCGACCGCGAAGCCGTGTTCATCGAACGCGTGATGCGTCCGCTGCGCCGCGACTTCCCGGAACTGCCGATCGTCTTCGAACACATCACGACGAAGGACGCGGCCGAGTACGTGGCCGAGGCCGAGGGACCGATCGCCGCGACCATCACGGCGCACCACCTGCTGTACAACCGCAACGAGATCTTCAAGGGCGGCATCCGCCCGCACTACTACTGCCTGCCGGTCCTGAAGCGCGAGGAACACCGCCTGGCGCTGGTGACGGCGGCGACGAGCGGCGACGAGCGCTTCTTCCTCGGCACCGACTCCGCCCCGCACGCCGTCCACGCGAAGGAAGCGAGCTGCGGCTGCGCCGGTTGCTACACCGCGCTGCACGCGATGGAGCTGTACGCCACCGCCTTCGAACAGGCCGGCGCGCTGGATAAACTGGAAGCGTTCGCGAGCCTGAACGGCCCGAACTTCTACGGCCTGCCGGTCAACGAGGGCACCATCACCCTGAAGCGCGAGGCGTGGAACCTGCCGGCGACGGTGCCGATGGGCGAGCAGGAACTGGTGCCGCTGAACGCCGGCGAACAGATCGGCTGGAAGATGCTGTAACGGGATGTTCCCGGACATCGACTGGACGCGGCCGTGGTACGACGCGGTCCGTCCCGCTTTCGACAGTTTGGCTGCCGGCCCGTTCATCGCGGCGTTCAATGCGAATGCGGCGCGGCTCGGGCTGGTCAACGACAGCGGCCAACCGCTGCGCTTCGTGCCGCAGGACGCGCTGCCGGAAGGGATGGCGTACGAAGCCTTCATCGGCGCCACGGGCTGTGTGCCGACGCGCGCGAACCTGCACGATTTCTTCAATGGCCTCGTGTGGCAGACCTTCCCGCGCATCAAGCGCGCATTGAATGCCCTGCAGGCCGCGCAGATCGCGCAGGCCGGCGTGGGCAAGGCGCGCGGGCCGGCGCGCGACGCCGCCACCATCTTCGACGAGAACGCGGCCCTGCTCGTCGTGCGTGACGGCGCCGCGGGCCGCGCGCTCGTCGACGACCTGCGCGCGCACCGCTGGCGCGACGCCTTGTTCGACCAGCGCGCCATGTTCGGGCGCGATTGCGAACTGTGGCTGTTCGGGCACGCGCTGATGGAAAAGCTCGTCGTGCCGCGCAAGGCGATCACGGCCCATGTGCGCGTCGTGCCCGCCGCCGCGGAATTTTTTGCGCTCGACCGCGCCGCGCGCCGCGACTGGATCGATGCCGCGGTGTCCAAGGCGATAGCGGCCGCGGGCTTGTCCACGGCCGGCTTCACGCCGCTGCCCGTGCTGGGCGTGCCGGGCTGGTGGCCGGACCAGGACGAAGCGTTTTATCTCGACCCAACCGTGTTCCGGCCGAAGCGGCCGGCCAGCAATGCATAAGGAGGACAGCGCCATGAACGACAAGGTACGTTGGGGCATCCTTGGCACGGGCAAGATTGCCAAGGCCTTTGCCACCGCACTCAAGGACACACCGGACGCGCAGCTCGCCGCCGTCGGCTCGCGCGACCTGGCCAGCGCCAGACGGTTCGCGCGCGAATTCGGCGGTACGGCATATGGATCGTACGACGACCTCGTCGCGGCCGGCGACGTGGACCTCGTCTACGTCGGCACGCCGCATCCCGCACATTACGAGAACGTGCGCCTGGCGCTGGAAGCCGGCAAGGGCGTCCTGTGCGAAAAGGCCTTCACGGTCAACCGCCGGCAGGCCGAGGAACTGGTGGCGCTCGCGCGCGCGAAGAATCTGTTCCTGATGGAGGCGATGTGGACGCGCTTCCTGCCCGCGCTGGCCGAGGTGCGCCGCATCGTCGACTCGGGCGAGATCGGCACCGTGCGCCAGGTGAACGCCGACCTCGGATTCAAGGCCGACGTCGGCCCCGAACACCGCCTGTTCAATCCCGTGCTGGGCGGCGGCGCGCTGCTCGACCTGGGCATCTATCCGTTGTCGATCGCGGTGGCGCTGCTGGGGCCAGTGGAGGGCGTGCTGGCGCACGCCGACTTCGGCCCGACCGGCGTCGACGAGCAGACGGGCATCCTGCTGCGCCACGGCGGCGGCGGCATGTCGATGTGCAGCTGCTCGCTGCGCGCGCGCCTGCCGAGCGAGCTGACGATCGCGGGCGAACGCGGTCACGTGCGCATGAACACGATGTTCTACCGCGCGCAGACGGTGACGGTGGTGCGTGCCGACGGCATCTCGCGCACCGTGCCCACACCCTATGCCGGCAACGGCTACGTGCACGAGGTGGCCGAGGCGCAGCGCTGCTGGCGCGCGGGCCTCGTCGAAAGTCCGGGCATGACGCATGCCGATACGCTGGCGCTGATGGGCGTGATGGACGAGGTCCGGCGCCAGATCGGGCTGACCTATGACGCCGACCAATCGATGACAACCAAGGAGACCCCATGAAACGCGATCCCCGTTCGACCAGCCGCATGCGGCGCCTGAATGCCCGCCAGCGCAAGAAGATGCGCGTCGGCGAATTCCGCGAGCACTGCTTCGACGTCGAACTCGTGTTCCACGCCCCGATGCGCGGCGAGCCGTATCACGACTTCATCAACGACTTCTTCGGCGCGCTGGAAGAACGCGGCCTGCTCGGCGGCGGCTTCGGCGGCCGCGAGCCGTTCAGCGAGACGGAAGGCGTGGTCGCCCGCATCGAGCGCGGTTCGCCGACGGAAGACGATCGCGAGGCCGTGATCGCGTGGCTGCGCGCGCGGCCGGAAGTCGTCGATGCGCGCGCCAAGGATTTCAAGGATGCCTGGCACGGCTACGACTTCTAGAACTGTCGAGATGTAAGGATCTGTCAGCGCGGTAACCGTTTGTAAAGCGCGTCAACAGACGGACCCGCCGCCCCGTTTTAGGGACAAGTGCGACGCAAAACGACTTGCACCGAACCCCAAAACTTCTTAGGACCCTTCATCATGAAAAAGACCATCGCTACCCTGATCGCCGGCCTGTTCGCAACCGCTGCCTTCGCCCAGGCGCCGGCACCGGCCGCCAAGCCGGCAACCGCCACGCCGGCCGCGGCCAAGGTCGAAGCCAAGCAGGAGAAGCAAGCCGCCAAGGCCGACGTGAAGGAAGCCAAGGTCGAGGCCAAGGAGACCAAGAAGGAAGCGAAGGCCGACGCCAAGCACGCGAAGGCCGAGCACAAGGCCACGAAGGTCGCGGCCAAGTAATCCGGTCCCGACGCATGAAAAAGCCCGCGCGACGCGGGCTTTTTCGTTTGCGTGCACGGCACAACGCGGCGGTGTAAGCATCCGTCAACACAGTAACCGTTTGTAAAGTGCGTCAACAGACGGACAGAAGACCTCGTTGAAGGGATAAGTGGCACACGAACGATGTGCACCTGGACCGATAAACTCTGAGGACCCTTCATCATGAAAAAAACCATCGCTACCCTGATCGCCGGCCTGTTCGTCACCGCGGCATTCGCCCAGACGCCCGCCCCCAAGCAAGCCGTGCTGGTCAACAACGCGGACTTGAAGGCAACGAAAACCGAGACGAAGGCCATGCCGCCTGAAGCCAAGGCAGCGCAAGCCGACGCGAAGGAAGCGCACGCCGATGCGAAGACGGCCAAGACGCATGCCAAGGCAGCGAAGGCGAGCGCCAGGCATGCGAAGAGCAAGACCAGGCATGTCGCGAAGACCGACACCGTGAAGGATGACATGGCCGCGACGACAACGCCGGCGCCGGCTGCGGAAGCGGCTCCGGCAACCGCAGCCGCCCCGGCGGCACCGGCTACTCCGGCGGCTCCGGCTTCGACGTCGGCTGATGCGGCCACTTCGGCGACCCCCGCCACGCCGGCCGCCCCGGCCACCCCGGCCACCCCGGCACCGGAGGCTACCCCGGCGCCGGCCACGCCGGTACCTGCCGCGCCGGTCACCCAGTAAGTCCGTCGTCCGATGCCGACGAAGCCCGCGCGATGCGGGCTTTTTTACGCCCGTGTTCGTGGTCGGGCAGGTATTGCCGGCCCGTAGCCCGCCCAATTCTCGGTGAATGGATGCGCGCGTTTCGAAGTCGGGTCATGCTCCGACGCTCGCGCCGGCATAACGGCGCCGGTGTTCGCCCGGCGAAATGCCGCGCACCCGCTTGAACGCTTTTGCAAACGCGAATTCGTCGTCATATCCGACCCGGCCCGCCACGCGCGCCGCGCGCTCGCCTTGTTCCAGGAACCCGGCCGCGACAGCCATGCGCCAACGCGTGATATAGGACAGGGGCGGCTCGCCGACGGCACTGCGGAAACGGCGGGCGAACGGCGCGCGCGATAGCCCGACCACGCGCGCCAATGTCTCCACGGTCCAGTTGAAAGTCGGATCGGCGTGCACGGCCTGTAACGCCGGGCCGACGACCGGATCCGCGAGCGCGCCGAACCAGCTTTCGCTCGCCCCGTCGGCCTGGATCGCGAGCCAGGTGCGCAGCGCATGGACGAACAGCAGGTCGACCAGGCGATCGATGACGAGCGAAGAACCGGGCGCTCCCCGTGCGGCTTCCGCTTCCAGCATCCGGACCGTGGCGGCCAACGCCCCTTCGGCAATTTGCTCCGCGCGCAGATGGATCAGCCGTGGCAGGCCGTGCAGCAATGGGTAGCGGCCGTCGAGCGACAACGAATAGGAACCGCATAACAGCGCGCATTCCGGTCCACTTCCGTCGGGCAAAGCCAACGTCTGGCCGGGGGCAATATTCGCGGCGTACGCGTGCAGATCGATGGGCTCACTGGCAGGGTCATCGCACAAGACGTGCGCCGTGCCATGCGGTAACAGGACCAGGTCGCCAGGCTCCAGCCGAACCGGTGTGTCATCGCCTTCGCAAAGCAGCCAGCAGGCCCCGCGGGAGACCACGTGGAAGCCGGCCAGCCGCTCGACGTGCCCGAACCGCAAGCCCCACGGCGCCCTGACCGAAATCGAGGCCGACAAGCGCCCCCCGAGCTGGGCCGCTTCCAGCACTTGCGTTAGAGCGTCAGTACATGAATCGATACGTTTGAACATGGAATCGATGGTTTCGTGCATTCTTTCGATCGGAATTTATTCCTATAGTGACGTCTCCTACAAAACAGATCAAGGATTTCGTCATGCACGCTTCTCCCATATTGGTAACGGGCGCCACCGGAAAAACGGGGCGCCGCCTGCTCAACCACCTTGCCCGGCGCGGCCAGGTCGCGCGGCGGGCGAGCCGCCGCGGCGATGGTGGCAATGTCGTGTTCGATTGGCACAACCCGGCGACATTCGCCCCGGCCCTCGACGGCGCCCGCGCCGTCTACCTCGTGCCGCCGGCGTTCGTCGAAGATCCGTCCGACGTCGTGGCGGCGTTCCTCGGGCAGGCACGGCGAAGCGGTGTCGAGTCGGTTGTCGCACTGTCCTCGATGGGCGTCGACTTTCCGCACGAGCCGCAGGATTCCGGCCGCCGCAACGTGGAGCGGGCGGTGCGCGAATCCGGATTGCAGTGGACGATCCTGCGTCCGACGGGGTTCGCGCAGAATTTCTCCGAAGGGTTCCTTCTGCCCGCAATCCTGCAGGCGGGGGCAGTCGCCACCGCGACCGGCACCGGCGCGGTCGCGTTCGTTGATGCCGATGACATCGCGGGCGTGGCAGCCTGCGCGCTTACCGAACCCGGGCACGTCCATGCGACCCATGTGATTACGGGGCCGCGCGCGCTCAGCTTCGGCGAAGCGGCGGATGCGATCGCGCAAGCGTCCGGCCGCGCCGTCGTACATCACGCCTTGCCGCGCGAAGGCATGGGACAACTGCTTCAACAGGCAGGCATGCCGGCCGATTACCTCGAGATGATCCTGCGCGACCAGGACGCCATCCGCGAGGGTTACGGCACAGACCTTACCGACACCGTGGCGCGCGTTACCGGCCGGCCCGCCCGTGATTTCGACGATTTTGCGCAGGCCGCGGCGGATGTGTGGGCGGTCCGGTAAACGCGGGAATGTCATGGCGCCGTGCCGCGGTCAGCCGACGGTCCGGCGGTCGGCTTGGGGCACGTGTCGGCGGCGTTACGTATTTCCGAAGTCGGGGGACGTTTTGCTGCCGACGGGTTGCCATCGACGTAGATCGTGACGAGGCCTTGACCGTGCCGGTGTACAGCAACGTCGGACCCAAAGCAGACCTGGCCATCGTTCGTTAGCAGGCCACGGACAGCCGGTGTCGTCACCGCAAGCAAGGCTCATCAAGTGACCGGCAAGGAACTCGCCATCATTTTATAAACCGTTGTAGACAAACATGAGCAGAAGGCTTGGCCTATGCTTTGCAGAATTTAAAAAGAGCCACCATCGTTGGCGAAACTATCTCTATGTAGATGAAGCGATCACCATAACTGGCCAAAGCATGGTTTCGGATTGAATTGACTTGGATTAAGGAAAGTCACTGCCCAGGTCACTATGCTTCATACATGGCTAAAAAATTCCCCATCCATCCTATACACCCGGAGCGTGTGTGCTGGGGATGTGACAAATATTGCCCCGTAGATTCACTCGCATGCGGAAACGGTTCGGTGCGCACGCAGCACCCGGTCGAATTATTCGGTGATGATTGGCAGGAGTGGGGACTCGATTCGAAAAATGACGCGGGTTCTGACGCCACGTAAGCGCAAATTTCCTCAATCGAAGTGCCGATGTAATCGCTGATCCCCTCGGCGATCGTGTAACTGGCACGATAGCGCCTCCCATCATTGTCACCTATCCGATTAGGCAAACCAGCTTCTCCAACGCCGGGTTCGGTAGCAAGAAGTCGCTGACGCGACGCGAGAACCTGCTGACCTGGATCGAGTCCGCGGCCATGAACTGGGGCATACCCGAACGGCGATTGACGCGGCCGTCCCCGGATGGGCCTGGAGCGCGTGTTGCGCATGTGAATCGCCCAGCAATGATTCGATTTATGGGCAGAAGGAATCGAAGACCCCCTCTACCACAGCCAGTCGCTTCTGGCCGAACCCGGGCATGTCGAATGCCGGCTGCGCCAGGCGTCGCGGCGTCGCGGCGTCGATTTGCAGACAGCGTGCTCCGCATTGGCCTCGTGCCAAGCTACTTTTTCGAAGCATGCCGAGATGCGGAGCGCCGGATCAGGGCTCACGCTTCCATTGCGCCCTCGACGGACATGCGATCGATCCTGCTTCGTCGATTCCCTTAATGACGCCGTTCTCGGGGCCGACGTTTCCACTCATCCTGCATATCGTCTTTCCCCCTACGTGTTTGCGGTAGATGATCGTTCCATCGGGCGCGGTATAACTGTCCTGCCATACCCCCGCCTCAAAGTGGGCAGCATCGACATCATGCCCGAACCGGGTCCATCGCGAGTCCGCGCCAGACGGCACGCTCGGCAGTTCCTGGGCAATCGCCCGCGCGACGCGGCTAGCTTGGCGCCGGACGAGGTCCATATTGAAACTGGCGTCAGGGGAACTCGCCGGTGTGGGCGACGCCGCGTCTGACGCTGCGTCCGCGCGATTCGTGCTTGCGTGCGACGGGCCTGCATCCGGAAGCGAGATGTCATGCTCAGGAAGCTTTTTCTTCGACATGCTTGTCGGCGTGCGATGGATAGCCGGGCTCGGGCGGTCCGTCGTGGGCGCAGTCGCTTTGACTATCGGCCGCAACAGGATTGAGATCAGCGCAGGTTGTCGCTCCATGCGCACCCGCTTTTCCTGCAACCACATCGCAAGTGCCAGCAGGTGCACGCTGATGATAACCGCTAGCACGGATTGTTTTCGTAAAAAGGTTTTAGCGGAGGCCAATGATGTAGCGGTTCGTAGGCATCTGAATAAGAGAAATAATCCACTTCTATGTTATCAGGCCACGACATTTAAAAATGCGCTCTTTGTCGCGCAGTTGCTGATTGTGCGCTCCTGCCCGATTGCGGGCGTTCAAAATGGTTCAGTGTACGGAATGGCTGCTATCAGGACAAATAAGTTTTTATCCGGCGCACCAAAGTGCTTCCAACCGGAATGGCAGCATCACGCCTGCGCTGTTGACGATAAGGTCCACGGGACCATAGCAATCGGTAGTTGCGCCCAAAGCGCTCATGTACTATCATAAGTTACATGAAACGTGACAGTAAACTCTCTTCCGTCCTCCACCTGCTGCTGCACATGGCGCACAGCAAACGGCCGCTCACCTCCGAGGAATTGGCTGGCTTCTTGCAGACCAATCCGGTACTCGTGCGGCGCACGCTTGCCGGGCTGCGGGAACGTGGTTATGTCGGTTCCGAAAAAGGCCACGGCGGCGGTTGGGTGATCACGGCGGACCTGCGCAACCTCACGCTGCACGACGTGTATGTGAGCGTCGGTTCGCCGACGGTGTTCGCGATGGGTAATCGCGTGGAGCATCCCGAGTGCCTGGTCGAGAAAGTCGTCAACCAGTCGCTGACCAGCGCCTTCGACGAAGCCGAGGCTTTACTGGTCAGCCGTTTTGCCGACGTCACGCTGGCCGATCTATCCGAACGCTTCAATGCGCAGTACGCTCAACATGGAGAACAGCACCATGCACACGTCCGGAAACCAGGCTGATTTCGACGTTATCGTTGTCGGCGGCAGCTACGCCGGCTTGTCCGCCGCGCTGCAGTTGGCGCGTGCCCGCCGCAATGTGCTCGTCATCGATGCCGCGCGGCGGCGCAACCGCTTCGCACGGCATTCTCATGGCTTCCTGACGCAGGACGGGAGCGAAGCCGCGACCATCGCCGCGCAGGGGAGGGCGCAATTGCAGGCCTATCCGAATGTCGCCTGGGCTAGGGCGTGTCTGACTGATCTCAGAGGAGCCATAAAATAATTGTCGCGACAAGCACGGCCGTAGAGAAGTTATGGCCGCGTTTGTCGTATCGCGTTGCGACGGCGCGGAAGTCTTTTAATCGGTTGATCGCGCGTTCGACGACGTTGCGGCCCTTGTACGCTTCGGCGTCGAATCGTGGAGGCGAGCCACCGCGACGCCCTTTGCGCAGCCGGCTGTTCTGCGCATCAAGTCGTTCGGGGCACACGCAGCGGATGCCCCGTTGTTGGATCTGTCGCCGATAATGCCGGGCACCGTAAGCGCGGTCGACACGCAAGCATGTCGGGCGTTTGCGTGGCCGGCCTCGCCCTGGTCGGGGTACTGAAATGGCGTCAAGAACAGGGCCGATGTTCGCCGCGTCGCTGCATTGGCCGGCCGTGACGATGAAGGACAATGGCAGACCGTTTCCATCCACGCAAAGATGGATCTTGCTGGTGAGTCCACCACGAGAATGCCCCAGCCACTCGTCAATTACATCCCCCTTTTTTCTGCCGCAGGAAGTGTCTTTCGAGCCCCAGCGGCACTTCGCTGAGCTTTCACGTGGGTCGCATCAAGCGCAGCTCCGTCCCAGTCGATGCGGCCGGATGCATCCGCGGCCGCCTGCATGATCTTGAGTAGACGTTGCCATGTGCCGTTGCGCGACCAACGCACAAACCTGTCGTAACAGGTCTGCCAAGGACCGTAGCGGGGTGGGATGTCGCGCCAAGGCGCGCCAGTCCTCAACCGCCACACGATCCCATTAATCACGTGTCTGTGCCCGACATAAGCATGACCGTGATGTGGATTGGGCGGCAAATGTGGTTCCAGCTGCCGCCATTGCTGTTCAGTTAGGTCAGTTCGGCTCATCGCCATCTGACCAACCAAACAAAATTTCGTTCCCTCAGTCAGACAGACCCTAG
>NZ_JAXOFN010000052.1:0-22696 GCF_034420155.1 Massilia luteola | reverse complement strand
GCGCCGAAATCGCCCTTGAGCGTCTTGGTGCTATGGCCGTTACGGGTGTTGGCGGTGCTGTTGGTCACCTCGCCGCTTTTGTCGTGGCCCAGGTGATCGGTCATCTCGACTTCCAGCGCGCGCTCGACCAGCATCTTGGTGAGCTGCTTGAGCAGGCCATTTTCGCCAATCAGGTCCTCCGGCTTCTGATAGTTCGCCAGCAGGCTGTCGGCCAGTTTGAGCAGTTCCGGATCGGGCTTGGCACGCTTGTTACGCTTTACAACGGTCATTGTTTCTCCTAGTGGCGGCAGTGTCCTGCCAAATGACCGTTTACACAATATTATTTACACCCTCTTGGACAAGTTTGTGATCAAAATAAATTTAGACGCTACGAGTGACCTGGAACCTGTCAGAGGCTCCGTTCAAGATACCGTCACTCCTCAATGCACATTGTAAGGTTGCTTGAGCGCGTCCTACGACCACGCCTTTGTTCCAATGTTGTGCCACGCTGGCCCGCGTGGTGGCGAGAAGATCTCGGCAACAAGTCAATTCTCAAGTTACAATAAGGCACCTTCAAACGGGCGTCGGTAGCAACTGACGGATGCAATCTAGTCTGTATGCATTGAGAGAGCACTGCAGTAGCAGATGCCTTTCCCCAACTGGCCTGTCCCCTGTGGCACGGTCGGAGAGCGCAGCGACATGGTCGTTGGCCAGCAGAGCCCGGTTTTCAACCGTCTGCCTGGTGCTTGCAGCCGCGGATATTTGATTGGTGTGTTCACGAATCTTAAGCAGCCTTGCCTGCATCGCTTCGTCATTCCCGAAGCATTCCACTGCACAAATTCACAGTTCACTTACGACGGCGAAGTGCCGCCTGTCGTTTTGCATTCAGCCGGCGTGACGTGAACCTCACCAAAACCGTTCACCCAGGAACAACAGATGAGTACGAACACAATTAACCGCGACAAGCGCGGACCAATCAAATTGGGCGCTTTGCTGGACTTAGCACTTCGTGCCGACGCCTCGCTGCTGGGCATGATGATCCTAGAAAAATCAATTGGGTTTCTTGCGGGCCCTCGTGGCGGCGGAAAATCATGGCTCGCAATGATTTTCGCCTACGCAATCGCGGCCCGCAAACCACTCGAGCCGTGGGGAACAGGCGCTGGCGCCGCGGTTGTGCTGCTCGACGGTGAAATGCGCGCAGCGGGTGTCCAAGAACGGCTTCGTCTTCTCCATGCGCTTAACACGAATGAAGAATCCCGCATTCTGGCAGAGGCTAACGTTCACATCGTCAGTCGCGACTATATGGTCGATCACATCGGTTCGATGGACACCGAAGAAGGGCAGCGGCGAATCGATGAGCTAATACCCGAGTCGGCAAAATTCGTCGTTGTTGACAACCTATCGGCCTGGACAAGTGGTGGGCGCGAGGACAGTGGCTCGTGGGCGATCATTAAGACTTGGCTCATAAGGAAACGCATTCAAGGTGTTGCCGTTTTGTTGGTTCACCACACCGGTAAGAATGGCCAGCAACGTGGATCAAGCGTGCACGAGGATCTGCTCGACTACTCGATCCTGCTCAGCCCGCTGCCTAGCAGTAGCGAAGGCCATGACACGCGCTTCAGCATCCAGCACACCAAGCTGCGGGACCATATTCCAGAACTGCGTCAGACGTATGAGTGCTCGATTTGGACTGAAGGTGAACGCTTCCAGTTTGAAATACTTCCTGCTGGCTTTAATGCGAACCAGCACGCGGCCGAAATGGTCGAAAAATACCGGACCGGTAGTTCGATGACTGATATTGCGTCTGAGCTTGGCATCTCAAAATCCACGGTCAGTCGCACGCTCAAGAAGCTTCGCGAACTAATGCCAGAACCCCTGAAATAACGACGTCCGCACCGTTGCATCGTTGCACGAGCTATGCGCACGCAACGATGCAACGGTGGGCAGGGAAGGCAAGCGCCGACAGCAACGCTGATATCAGCCGTCATACCGTCATACCGTACAAACTGACAACAGCGAACACATGTAAAGACCTACTACTTGTGCCTGTACGCATGGCGGGACAATCTGCCTGTCAGCGAGGCTGACTGCCGATAGCGCTTGCCTCACCTCATCCTCAGTCAGCATACAGTAACCAGTATTCAGCCTAACTGTTTATATGGTTAGAACTAATACCTGTCGGCTTGTTGGCTAACGTTAGCCCTGCTGACTGGAGCCGCGAACCTAAAAATGAGAACAGAATGAACACGAAACGTGACCACTTAGCCGAATGCTTGATGATCGACACGATGGGCCTCCGTGTGGAGAACGTCCCCCACGTTGCGCTGCCAAAGGCCTTCGGCCAAATCAGCGATGATCCTGAAGTTACCTACAAATCTGGTTGGGCGAAAGGGAACCTCAGGTCAGAGTCCGGGAAACACCTGTCTTTGCGTGTGCGCACGGTGAGAAAAAGCAACGAGTTGTTGATAGAGGGTAGCAATTCGATGCAGTACTTGGACCACAACATCGTGTCGTCGGGAGACGCGGTAATGACCGCTTTTTCGATGATCGATGCGGTTAGACGTCAGTACCCCCTGAAGCTCGGCTCCGCTTTTCGACCTCGCGAGTTCATGCAGGGCCGCGACATTGAGGTAACTAGATTGGATCTACCAGCAATGCTGCGAGTCGATCCAGGGCTGCGCAATGGTGCTGTCTTAAATGCGCTGGCTTTTGCGGGTCTCCGGGCTGGCGTCGTCACCACCGTATTTCCAAACGAATCACTGTACCTCGACCAGCATTCGCAACTGGAGTCGCTAAAGGCATACGATAAGGCCATCGAAATGCAGCAGAGCCGTCGCGACCTTAGGCTACCAAAGACTGAAAACGCCGACGCCCTCATGGAGTTGGCGCAAAGCACTTTACGTTTCGAGGGCGTTTACCGACTCAAGCGACTAAGGCGCCTGTTCGGAGATGTTCCGGTCACGCCTTCGATGCTCGCGCCAGAAACGCTGGCCAAGATATTCTTGCGGCTGCTGAACAAGTACAACCTGCACGGAAGTTTGCGTCGCTTACTCTCCGCCGAAGAGCTATTGAAAATTCGTATGCCCTACCGTCTGACCGTAGCCCTCTGGCAAATGGATGCGGACTTAACATCGATCTTCGGTGGCGACGAACGCCTGCTCCGTAGCCATCATCGTGTAATCAAGAAGGACTACAACGGCATCAATATTCTCGCCCCATCTCCTGCCACGATTGACCAGCACATAGAACTGGGTGAGATGCTTCGCGTCGAAAACTTCGTGCCTGTACCGGCGGCGATTCGCAGGGATCCAACGTTGTTCTACCATCGTGACATGCAAAAAGAATTCCGCATCAGTTGCCTTCAAAATAACGTACGTGGGCCATCAGCTATCTACATCGATCCTTACAGCCTTGATAACACATGCCTTGTAGGCTTTGGGGAGAACGACGATGACTAAATCATAAGAGTACTGATCGCCATCGAGGGTGTGGCTGTTGACTTGCGGCTTCGCGAACTGGACTTAGGGCGACAAGGCGAAGACGACATTCCAAACGAGGAGAGCGTGACAACTGGACGTTTGACTGCTGGACAACGGGAGCCTCCTCGGCACCCCACTCTAGAATAGCGTCATTGCAGCGTCTGCACTGCCAGTATCGCTGGTAAAGTCCAGCGAAATCGTGACTGACCGCTTGTCGAGCACAGTGATCTTATAGCGATGCGGAGCAGCTACAGTTCCAAGGGATGAACTCGAGCTTGTTGCAAAAGAAGAACATTTATCTTCGTGCAACATGTTATCCTAGGCAGAAAACGCCGTTTGAAGCCGTCAGGTGATGTATTCAGCTTAAGCAAGCCTCGCAGGGAGCCGCGGCTCCCTGTGCACTTCAATATGTAAGGTTTTGGCCAATGTCTTCCTCACTCTCGCATTCCGCCGTTGGCCCAGCCCTTGGTTACTATTACCAAGCGGTCTACGCGCTTCGGTTGCTCCTTCTTCAAGATGTACCCGATGCATGTATCAGCATTGAGAGCTGGGATGACGTTGTGTTGGAGAAAGGAACGGCACGGCAGTTATACCAGCTCAAACATACAATCGACCTTTCCAAAACCATCGGCATCAAGTCGGCCAGCGTGTGGAGAACTCTTACGGTTTGGCTGGATTACGCTAGTGCGCAAGACTCAACTAATACATGTTACTTTTTGGCGACCGTTGCGACGTTACAGTCTGGAAGTCCACTTGAATGCTTGCGCGACCCAAATGCAGACAGAAAAGATCTGCGCGCTGCTCTAGACGCTGAAGCGACCAAAGTAGTTGCCGCGCGAGCTAAGGCCAAGCTGGAACATAAACCCGAACACAAGTGGCCCTACTCTGACCGGTGGAAGGACTGTGAGCGTTATTTGCAAGCAACACCACAAGAGCGTGACGCCCTCTTGAAGCGGGCTGCATTGCTGCCTAAATCCTTTTCAATTCACACAGCGAAAGAAGAGATTGCAAAGATCCTCGCGCGTTCGGTCCCATCGCGAATCCTTGAAGAGCTCGCAAAGCAGCTCTTGGCATGGTGGGATCGTGAGGTGCTGGAGTCATTGACACATGAGCGTGAAAGTAGCTTGCATGTCGATGAAGTTCGTGCATTCATAACCAAGCGTGCCGCCGAACTTTTCGATAACGGATTCTTCGAAGATACCGAATCCTGTCGTGCAACTATCTCTCCCTCTGCCCCAGGAATTACCGCACAACTCGATTTTATTCAGGCATCGACGTCGCAGCGCACACGATCGACCGAGATGGAAATGCGGGCACGTGCGCAGCGGTCAGCCTGGATGCAAGCGGACGTGACAAAGTTGGATGCACTTCGCAAGTACGATGTAAGCCTCGTGGAGGAATGGTCTTATCGTTTTGATGCAAAATGCGATGAATGCTCGGGGGCAGAGCTTAAGGTTAAAGAAAAACATGGTCGTGATTTGCTCGACTGGACCCACCTCAGCGCACCAAACGAAGTTCGACGAATTGACGAAAATTATTATAACCCGGACCTTGTGCGGGGCACGTACATTTACCTCTCCGGCGAAGGAGCTGTAGGTTGGCACCCTGACTATGCGACGCTGTTCAAGAAAACAGAAGGGAAAGAATAATGCCAACTACGTCAGGATTTTTAAGTCGAGATACATACGCCGAGACTAACCCGGCGTTTTGCTCACTGCTACTAACAGCGAATGTAGCGGGCTTTCATAGCGTGCACGACCGTCCTATGCCAATAACATTCTTGCCGTTAGTTCTTCCCATTGTCATGTCCGGTGAGCTAGACAGCACATTCTTGTACACAACTGCCGATACCGGCCTTTCGCGATGGATCGTGAAAAACCCTGACATACTTATGAAGCTACCTGCGCGGATGGAGGCATGCCGTGAGATGACCAGGGCAGCGCTGCAATTCGCGCTGCACTACAAACATTTGAGCATGGACAACGAAGCTAATCTGCGCTCCCTAAATCTAGCATTGAGCGCAATACAGCTCAAGAAATTAGGCTTTGAACGCACGGCTAACAACGCGACTAAACTAGGGACGTGGTTTGGATCGCTGGGATTGGCTACGCTGGCCTATAACATATTGGGATTAGAAGCATGAGTCGTTGGAACATTAAAGAGGTTGCGTATTATAGCCATGATGGACAGGTGCGCAAGCTAGAGTTTGAAATCGGTAAAGTGAACATCATCACCGGGGCATCGGGGACCGGCAAATCTGCTGTGATCCAAACGATCGATTACTGCTTTGGTTCGTCCACATGCGAAATTCCGGTGTTTATTACAGATCGCGTCTGCGCGGTTGCAATTCACATGGTCAATGGGCCAACAAACGCAATTATTGGGCGGCGCGTAAGAACAGGTCCGGCAAAGACAAGCCATCAGATGTACTTTAATTTTGGTAGCGCTGCAGTACTACCCAACAATGCAAAAGATTTGTTGGGCGAAGGCAGTCGTGATATTACTCGTGCAAGCTTAGAGCGATTACTTGGTATAAGTGACGCTGCACTGCATGGCGGTCAAAGCAAAGATGACGAGGAAGAATCACGAGTCTCGCTAAGACAAGCAACCGCATTCATGTATCTTACAAAGAATGTTGTCGATAGTGATAAGACTTTGTTTCATGGGTTAGATGCGCCTAAATCAGCAGGCCATATTGTCGCCTCGATGCCATATTTTCTTGGTGCGATAGATGCACGCACCCTGCAGGGTAGATTCACGATCCGGGGCTTGAAAAGAGGGATTGAGGCTGAAGAAAAACGTAAGACGCTTTTCCAAAGAAACGATGACGAGTTCGCATCTGTTAGCCGTGCTTTGCTCGATGAGGCAATTGCATGTGGGATGCCGGTAACCGAATCCGCCTTTCTGAGTACTGAAGACCGGCTCGAAAATTTAAAGTCCTTAGCAAATTGGTCAGCGAAGCAATCGTTGCCTTCTTCTCCGGATGAAAAAATCAGTCCGCTAACCCAAGTATTCAGCGAAAAGAAAGAAGTTTCGGAGCGACTGTTCGGTCTGCGACAAGAGTGGCGCGCTGCCGTTGCAACGACGCGGCTTACTGAAGAAGTTCAAGACGGGGTAGAGCGGCAGCGGCGGAAGCTAAACGCGATTCAGTTCTTCGATATTGAAAGCAGTACATCGGTGTGTCCGGTGTGCTCCTCAAAGACTGCTGAGCCCTCGGCAAAACACCTGGCGATTGCAAGGGCCTTCCAGTCTTTGACAGCCGAACGTGACGTTGTCAAAAGGAACAAGCCTATCCTAGACGCATTTATGCAGCGTCTTCGAGTGTCGATCGAGGAGGCATCTACAACGATGCGCTCATTGGATATTCGCGCACAGGAATTGGTGGCGGCAGATAGGGCGTTTCAAATTGCAGAAGAGAATTCTCACCGAGCAGCAAGAGTGTCTGGACGTATTGCGTTCTTCCTCGAAAATTTCTCTGGGCAAGACCCCTTCGATAGCAACAGGCTTGATCGATATAGAGAAGAACTTGAAAGCCTAGAGGCCGAATTTGGCGATGACGCAACGGAGGAGAAACTTCGCGCTGCTGAATTAATCGTATCGGAAAACGCTACGGAGATTTTTCAGAGCCTTCCAGTAGCGGAACCATTCGGCAAAACTCGTTTGGTTTTTAATTCCAAAAAACCTTCGATCACAGTTCGAGATGCGACGCTCGGTAGGAGTTACAAATTAACTGATCTAGGGTCCGATCAAAACTACCTAAGCTTGCACATAGCCTTATTGTTCGGCATGCACAGATTTTTTGCTGAAATGAAAAGTCCTGTCCCTGGCGTGATAATCATAGATCAGGTTAGTCGCCCATACTTTCCGGAACAAAAAAAGAAAGGTGAAGCGCGCGACGAAGCAGAGGTTACGTCAGAAGACGCTGCGTCACTTCTTGAATATTTCAACTTTATTTTCGATGAGGTCGAACGAGATGAGGGACTGCAGGTTATCATTCTAGAACACGCATATTTCGTCGATGATGACAGGTACAGGGATGCGGTACGCTACCGCTGGCGCAAAGCAGACTCGGAACGACTGATTCCGCCTGAGTGGCCGCAACATTAGCGGCATCAAATTTACAGTCTACTTTTCCACTACAAGCGTCGGCTTCCCGGCAATTTAAGAACATTATGAGTGCCTTCGTAACTGAGCACAATTTCGAGGATCGGCTTCGCCAAGCGGTTTCACTAGCTTGGCAAATATTTAGTCGAAAGGTAGGTGGAGGGCTGATTCCGATAAACAAGGAGGCCTCGATGCAGCTGCAGTACGCCTATGTTTTGAAGCAGCTTCTTCCGCTAACGCTACAACATAAGGGTGAAAGCGCTGACATAGAGTTGGAAACCGGCCTGAGAACAAGCCGTGGTATGAATAATGTCGATGTTCTAGTTCGCGGAGAATCTGAAGCTGGAGCGGTTCAAATAGCAATTGAAATGAAGTGCTATCGCAAATTTGCTGCATCAGGTGGGACCCGAGGCGCGCACGACATTTTTATGAAAGATGTGTACGAGGACCTAGCTGTACTTGAAGACTATATTTTGCTCGGCCACGCTTCGCGCGGCGTTGCGCTGGTCATGAACGACCTTGAAAGGTTTGTAAGCCCAAAGGTGAAAGGTGGAAAATGCTGGGCCTACGACATCTCACATGGATACACTTTCCCTGGCGGTAAGATAGCTGTACCCATTGGAGGGAAGAGCGTAGCGGTAGATCTTCAGAAAACGTACACATTCATTTGGGAAAAATTTGGGTCGATGTGGTTTTCTGAGATAGAGGGGGCGCAACCTGCGTTGTCCTCTATTGGATTGCACTCGGCTTAGTCGCGGTTGTGCTCGCACCAGTGCTTGTTTATATTAATAATAGGACGGTAGTCACGCCGATCATTCCAGCTTTAAGTTTATTTTCGCAGATTTGCCGACGCTGTGAACGGTCCATACGTGCGAATTGTGATGTATATTCAGTGTGAAGTCATCACTTGATTGCCAGTGCTAGTTATCGATAATAGTGGCTTTTGGTGTGCTAGCAGTTATTCGTGAATTCGGCTATTAGCTTTCTTGACTAGCACCACGGATTGAAAATTGCCTTCCGGCCGAGTAATTCCTGCCTCTCTCCTCTAAAGAGATTTTTCACGAAACGCCAGTCATCACTGCTTCGTTTCGTTTGCGCTTCGCAAGTCTTCACGCTCGTTCTATTTCTAGCCTCCTAACACTAGCGATGTTGCCTCGGCTAGTTCAATCGATTTTTTGCCGCCTCTCTCCGTTTCGATGGCACGCTTCCTCCTACTCAACGGCTTCGGTCCCTAATGCAGCCTAGTTAATGACGCATGGAAATGGTAGAATCGACCAAACGTCGCAAGCCAAATTTGACACCAAAGCACATCTGGTTAGGTACATTGGGGATCGCCATTGATAACGCAGCAGCTCTTGACGCAGCATCAAAGCCAGTACTACGCGTGGCTTTTGACGCGGCGCGCGGCAGGCAACACAGTCGAGTCACTGGCATCCACCCTCGTTGACTCACAGGTTGACCTCAACCCGCATCAGGTTGAGGCGGCTCTCTTCGCCTGCAGCAATCCGCTGTCGCGCGGCGTCATCCTGGCGGACGAGGTTGGGTTAGGCAAGACTATCGAGGCAGGACTCGTAATTTCGCAACGCTGGGCCGAGCGCCGTCGCCGCATCCTGATCATCACGCCGGCTAACTTACGCAAGCAGTGGCATCAGGAGCTGCAGGACAAATTTAACCTGCAAAGCCTGATCCTCGAGGCCAAGAACTACAACGCCATCCGCAGACAAGATCACCAAAACCCCTTCCTAACGGCATCAGGGCCGGTCATCTGCTCATATCAGTTTGCGAAGTCTAAAGCAGACGACATCAAGGACATCGCTTGGGACTTAGTCGTCCTCGACGAAGCGCATCGTCTGCGCAATGTCTACAAGACTAGCAACGTCATTGCCAAGACACTGAAAGAAGCGCTGGCTCATGTTCACTCTAAAGTACTGCTGACTGCAACGCCGCTGCAAAACTCACTGCTCGAACTCTACGGTCTGGTCAGCATGATTGATGACCGAGTCTTCGGCGACCTCGACAGCTTTCGATCCCAGTTCACTGCCCAGCCCAAAGAGCACGCATTTGCTGCATTGCGAACTCGACTGGGCCCGGTGTGCAAGCGAACGCTGCGCCGCCAAGTTCAACAGTACGTCCCTTATACCGCGCGCAAAGCCATTGTTGAGGAGTTCACCCCATCTTTCGAGGAACGGGAACTGTCCGGCCTTGTCGCTGACTACCTGCGGCGGCCAAACCTCAAGGCGCTGCCAGAAGGCCAGCGCCAGTTGATCTCCCTGGTGCTCTGGAAGCTTCTTGCGTCTTCCACCCACGCCATTGCCGGCGCCCTCGAAACAATGGCCAAGCGTCTGGAAGGGGAGCTGGACGAATCCTCGGACGTTCCTGATCTTGCCGAAGTGCTAGACGAAGACTATGAATCGCTCGACGAAACCGCCGACGAGTGGAACGGGCACGACCCAAGCGCCGCACCGCCAACCCCAAACGAACGTGACTCCATAGCACAGGAGATTACCGAACTTCGGCATTTCAAAAAGCTAGCGACCAACATTCGCGACAACGCAAAAGGCAAGGCGTTGCTAACCGCGCTGGAGCGGGCGTTTTCAGAGCTGGAGCGTCTCGGGGCAGCCAAGAAGGCCATCATCTTCACCGAATCAAAGCGCACGCAGGAATACCTCCTCTCGCTCTTGATCGACACATCCTATGGGGAAGGGATCGTGCTGTTCAATGGCACTAATAACGATGGTCGCGCACAGGCCGTCTACAAAGACTGGCTCAAGCGCCACGAGGGAACAGATCGCATTACTGGCTCTAAAACCGCTGATACCCGAGCTGCACTGGTTGAGCACTTCAAAGAGCGCGGCACAGTGATGATTGCTACCGAGGCCGGTGCCGAAGGCATTAACCTACAGTTTTGCTCACTGGTCATCAATTATGACCTGCCTTGGAACCCACAGCGCATCGAACAGCGCATCGGGCGCTGCCACCGCTACGGCCAAAAATTCGACGTGGTTGTGGTGAACTTTGTTGACCGCAGCAATGAGGCAGACGCGCGGGTCTACGAGCTGCTTGCGCAGAAGTTCCAGTTGTTTGAAGGCGTGTTTGGCGCCAGCGACGAGGTGCTTGGGGCCATCGGCTCCGGCGTGGATTTCGAGCGGCGCATTGCGGACATCTATCAGAATTGCCGCGACCCGGATGCAATTAAGGCCAGCTTCGAGCAATTGCAGCGCGACTTATCCGGCGAGATCAACGAGGCGATGGTGAAGACGCGGCAGATCCTGCTTGAAAACTTCGATGAGGAAGTTCAGGACAAGCTGCGCGTGCGGGCCGAAGCAAGCCACGCGGCCCGGGGCAAGTACGAGCGCATGCTGCTGGATCTGACGCGCGCGGAACTCGCCGCGCATGCAACGTTCGATGCCGACGGGTTCGTACTTGAGCAGCTCCCAAATTCGGCCCTGTCCGGAGTTGAACTGGGCCGCTACGAACTGCCCCGACGTTCCGGCGATGCGCACCTGTATCGGATCGGCCACCCACTCGCAGAGTGGGTAACCGGCCAAGCCAAGTCCCGCATTTTGCCCATGACCAAGCTGGTGTTCGACTATGGCGCCTACGGCACTCAGATCAGCACGCTAAAGAATTATCGCGGCATGTCTGGCTGGCTCACAGTATGCGTGGTCTCAGTAGATGCTTTGGGCACTCTGGAAGATCGGCTTGTTGTAGCCGCCGTTACCTCCGACGGAACACCGTTGGCAGAAGACGACCCTGAGAAGCTCCTGCGTCTGCCAGCAGGGGTTGCCGGACCGTGTGATCGCAATGAGCCGCCGCCCGCACTCGCCAACGATCTACTAACCCGCCGACAGAGCATCTTGCGAGAGATTAACCAGCGCAACCTCGGCTACTTTGAGCAAGAGGTCCAGAAGCTCGACGCTTGGGCAGACGACCTGAAGCTGGGCATCGAGCAGGAAATCAAGGAGATCGACCGGCAGATCAAAGAGGTTCGCCGCACGGCTGCGGGCGCGCCAACCCTTGAAGAGAAATTATCGTGGCAGAAAAGACAACGCGAACTTGAAAGCGCGCGCACAAAGCTGCGGCGCGATCTCTTCAACAAACAAGATGAAATCGAAGCACAGCGCAACGACATCATTAATCAGCTAGAGGGTCAGCTCAAACAACAAGTAAATGAGCAACCCTTGTTTTGTATCGAATGGGAGCTCATCTAATGTCCAAGAGGGAAATTGCTAGAGGTTCAGTTTGGCGCCAGTGGGATCTGCACATCCACACACCGGCATCCTTCCACTGGACGGGCAAACGGTTCGAGGGCGATCTGTCTTCTCCTGAGAATCGCGAGTTAGTCGACGAGATGATCGAGGCGATGAATGCAGCTGAACCGGCTGTATTCGCGATCATGGACTATTGGACCTTCGACGGATGGTTCGCGCTCAAGCACAGGCTTGGCGAACCCGGTGCACCTGAGTTGAAGAAAACCGTCTTTCCCGGCATTGAACTCCGGCTCTCTGCTCCTACCACTAAGAGGCTGAACGCGCACGTCATCTTTTCAGAGACTATCCCTGACCACCATCTGCGAGAGTTCTTGTCAGATCTCAAGCTCGAGCGCACAGACAGGTCGGTGTCGAAAGAGTCACTGATCGATTTGGCGCGAAGTACGGCTGAAGACATGCTCATCAAGAAGGGGCACAAAAAGCTTACAGTCGAGGGTGATGCTGAAGAAGCTCTGATGGCCGGTTACAAGCTGGCAGAAGTGAAGGCTGACAGCTACAAGGCCGCCATCAAGAAGGTGCCGGATGGCCAAGCTATCGGCTTCATGCCTTTCGACACGAGTGATGGCCTTACGGAAGTAAAGTGGGAAGACCATTATGCGTACTTCCTCGGCCTGCTTGAGTCCTCACCGATCTTCGAGTCGAGGAACGCCGACCTGAGAACAGCATTTCTATGCGAGGAGACGCCTAAAAACAAAGGCTGGATTGGCAACTTCAAGCATGGGCTCAAGAATATTCCCAGACTAGTCGTTTCCGGCAGCGACGCGCACTGCTTTGTGGGCGTGCCGGGCGATAACGATCGTCGAGGTTACGGAGATTTTCCATCAGGCAAGAAAACGTGGATCAAGTCAGACCCATCTTTCCATGGGCTGAAACAGGCAATCCTGGAGGCAGCGAAGCGATCGTTCATTGGGGAAAAGCCGCCAAAGCTTCACGCAGTGCAGTCGAGCAAGACTCACTTCATCGAATCGATTGAAGTGGTCAAAACCGGCACCAAAGCCGGCATCGGCAATTGGCTGGACGGTTGCGATCTGCCGCTGAATTCTGATCTGGTCGCTATTGTTGGCAACAAGGGCAGTGGAAAGAGTGCCCTTGCCGACGTCATCGCAACACTCGGACACTCCCGGCAGGCAAAGCACTTCAGCTTTCTCAGGCGCGACCGATTCCTGGGCAAGAGTGGAGAGCCTGCGCGCCACTTCACCGGCACGCTGACCTGGCACGACGAAAGTACCGAGGCTCGTACGCTGGAGGATCTTCCAACAGAGGACAAGCTGGAGCTTGTCCGATACATCCCACAGAATTACTTCGAGGAGCTCTGTAACGAGCACGTTTCTGGGAAGTCGGACGCTTTTGAAAAGGAACTAAGAGCGGTCATCTTCTCGCATACTAGTGAGGAAATGCGTCTCGGCGCTCTCGACTTTGATCAGCTCACAGAACAGCATGAGCAATCGCTAAGAAATAGATTGGGGGAGTACCGGAAGGAACTGAAGACCCTCAATTCCTCTATCGCACGAGTCGAGGAACAGCTACAACCGATCGAGGCGAAGAAGCTGACAGACCAATTGCTGGTCAAGGTACGTGAAATCGAGGAGCACCAAAAGATTAAGCCTGTGGAGGTTGCCCCTCCGCCGGAAACGATGGAGCCTGAGCAAAAGCAGGCTGCGGAGGCGCTTGGCGCCACGGCACAGAAGATTGAGGCCGGAACCAAGCGTACGCAGCAGATACAGGCCGAGGTCACGGCGATCGCCAAGCAGCAGAAAGCCCTCGCCAACGCAAAGGAGCAACTGCGCCTGCTGCAACGATCCTTCGATCAAACCAAACAACTTGTTGCTGAAGACCTCAGCCTTGCGGGTTTAAACTGGGACGATGTCGCAAACCTGGACATAAAGACGAACTTGCTCGACGAACGAACTTCAGCCCTCACAGAGAAACAAACGGCACTTCAGATTGAAGCCAACAAGTTGGTCGAAAATCTCGCGACCCTCGAGGGAGAAAAAAAGGTCCATTCGATCAAACTTAACGCTCGCCAGCAGCAGTTCGAAACGTACCAACACCAGCTCGCAGAATGGACGAAGAAGTTGGGCACCCTTACAGGCACGCCCACTGATCCGGACACCAAGGTGGGCCTCGAGACCCGGCTAGCTCAGATCAAGGAGTTGCCAGCAAAACGAGCAGAATTGCAGCAAGCGCGGCTGAAATTGACGGCTGAGATCTTTGACTCCCTCGATTCGCAGCGGAAGGCCCGGGAGGACTTGTTTAAACCGGTACAAGATCTGATCAAGGTGAACGACTTGATCCGAGAAGACTACCGACTGCAATTTCAGGCAACCCTTGCCGCCTCAGCGGAGGCTATCGCAGAGCTGCTATTTGCAATGATCAAGCAGACCTCGGGCGAACTTCGTGGTCAAGATGAGGCGCTCTTAACGGTCAAGAAACTCTTTGATGGCCATGATCTGAATGCAAAGGATGGCGCCTTGGCATTCGCAAGGGCCTTGCACGAAACAGTCGAGAGGGCTGCCAAGGCTTCGGGCACACAGGTCGGTATTGTAAACATTCTGAAGAAAGAGCAATCAGCGGTTTCCGTCTATGACCTGATCTTTGGACTGGAATTTCTCGAGCCGCGCTATTCGCTCCTGTTCCAAGATACACAGATTGAGCAGCTTTCGCCCGGACAGCGCGGTGCGCTGCTGCTGATCTTCTATCTTCTGGTGGATAACGGCAAAACGCCCATCATCTTAGATCAGCCCGAAGAAAATCTGGACAATGAGACGGTATTTCGACTCTTGGTTCCGGTCCTGTCGGAGGCCAAGAAGAAGCGCCAAATCATCATGGTCACTCATAACCCGAACTTGGCAGTGGTCTGTGACGCAGAGCAAATTATCCATGCATCGTTTGACAGGGCATCAGGTTGCACGATCAAGTACGTATCGGGGTCGTTAGAAAGTCCAACGCTAAACAGTGCTGTGGTGACAGTGCTGGAAGGAACCAAACCGGCGTTTAATAATCGCTCTGGAAAGTATCACTGATGAGTAATTCAAAGCAAAAACTCGAACTTACTTGGATCGGAAAGGAAAAGCGACCTAAGCTAGAGCCGCGAATCCTGCTAGAAGAACCAAATAAGTCATATCACGCAAAGCATCGCGTGACCGAAAACGACATCTTCGACAATCGGCTGATTTTCGGGGATAACTTATTGGCGCTAAAGGCGCTGGAACAGGAATTCTCGGGGAAGGTGAAATGCGTCTTTATTGATCCGCCATATAATACCGGCAGTGCGTTCACACATTATGACGACGGGCTTGAGCATTCAATTTGGCTAGGGCTAATGCGTGACCGACTAGAGATTATTCGCCATTTGCTCTCAGATGACGGTTCGCTTTGGATCACTATTGACGATAATGAAGCGCACTACCTCAAAGTGCTGTGCGACGAGATTTTTGGCCGGGCAAATTTTGTGGCAAATGTCGTGTGGCAAAAGAAATACGCTGTCGCCAATGATCACAAAACTATTGCTCCCATGCACGATCACTTACTCGTTTATCGTAAGAGCGAACGATGGCAGCGGAATCTTATTCCAAGAACTGCTGAGAAAGATCGTCAATACAAGTACGAGGATGAAAAAGGCGTATTTCGTCCCGACAACTATACCTGCAGCAAATCTGCCGATGAGCGCCCCAATCTTTATTATGCAATCGTACAACCAAATACCGGTGAGGAAATATGGCCGAGTAAAACGCGTGTTTGGTCTTACTCGAAAGAGGAGCACTTTAGACATGTGGCAGAGGGTTTCATTTATTGGGGAAAAGATGGGCTTGGCAAAACTCCATCCTTCAAACGTTACAAACATTTATTGCGTAATCAGGGCGTAGTTCCCCAAACTTTGTGGTCACACGAATACGCGGGCCATACCGATGCTGCTCGAAAAGAAGTTCGTGCAGTATTGGGAAGCTCATCATTGGCCAACGATTTCATTACACCGAAGCCTGAAAGCCTAATTCAACGCGTACTTGAAATCGCTACCAATCCCGGCGACCTCGTCGTTGATTCGTTTGCAGGTTCCGGTACCACCGGCGCAGTGGCCCACAAAATGGCCCGCCGCTGGATCATGGTTGAGCTTGGCGAACATTGTCATACGCATGTTATTCCGCGTCTTAAAAAGGTCATTGATGGGGAAGACAAGGGCGGCATTACTAACAGTGTCAACTGGCAAGGCGGCGGCGGCTTTCGCTATTACAAGCTAGCGCCCAGTCTCATCGTCAGCGATCACTGGGGCAATCCAGTCATCAACCCCGAATACAACGCCGCGCAGTTGGCCGAAGCCCTCGCCAAACTGGAAGGGTTCGCTTACGCCCCTTCCGAGGTGCAGTGGTGGCAGCACGGGCATTCAAGTGAGCGGGACTTCATCTACGTCACGACCCAAAACCTGTCGGCTGAGCAACTGCAAGCATTGTCTGATGAGGTCGGCAGCGATCAGAGTCTGCTGGTCTGCTGTGCGGCTTTTCACGGCATCACTGCAGCAAAGGCATCCGAACGCTGGCCGAACCTCACGTTGAAGAAGATTCCGAAGATGGTTCTGGCTCGCTGCGAGTGGGGCCATGACGACTACAGCCTCAACGTCGCCAATCTACCGATTGCGGAAAAAGCTGAGCCGCCCGAAGAGCCGGTACTTCCAACCGGCGCTACCGCACGCAAAACCAAAAAATCCGCCGCGTTGAACATGGGGCAAGGCGGCCTGTTTGGGGAGAACGAAGCATGAATGCACGCGTCCAGAACGCCGTTACCGGCCGATTGTCTCTGCGCCCGCCGCAAGCGGAATCCCTTGCCAGACTCGTGCGCTCCATCGAAGCCGCGCCGGGGCTGCTCGGGCACGACCAAGATCTGGCAGCCATCCTTGCTTCGTTGAAGGCCGAGTTCCCGACGCTAGAAGACTTTGAGCGCGAGTTCCCGTCGCTATGCTTCTCACTGGCCACAGGCGTTGGCAAGACGCGGTTGATGGGCGCTTTTATCGCCTACTTACATCTCGCTCACGGCATTAACAACTTCTTCGTGCTGGCCCCGAACCTGACGATCTACAACAAGCTGATCGCAGACTTCACGCGCAACACGCCCAAGTACGTCTTCAAAGGCATCGCTGAATTTGCACAACAGCCTCCGCTTATCATCACCGGCGATAACTACGACCAAACCGGCGCGGTTGTGCAGGATCAGGCGATGGGGTTCGCGCACGATGTGCGTATCAACATCTTTAACATCTCCAAAATCAACTCTGAAGTGCGTGGCGGCAAGGAGCCGCGAATCAAGCGGATGAAAGAAGTACTTGGGGACAGCTACTTCAACCATCTGGCCAACTTGCCAGATCTCGTGTTGCTGATGGATGAGTCTCACCGCTATCGCGCTAGTGCCGGGGTTCGCTCTATCAATGAGCTGAAGCCGCTGTTTGGCCTGGAGGTAACAGCAACACCGTTTGTGGAATCCACGCGCGGCCCGGTGCCGTTCAAGAACGTGGTGATGGACTATCCATTGGCACGAGCGATGGAAGACGGTTTTGTCAAAGAGCCTGCCGCCGTGACCCAGCGCAACTTCGACGCCAAGGCTCACACCGTCGACGTGATCGAGCAAACTAAGCTGGAAGACGGCGTACGCCTTCACGAAGCCACTAAGGTAGAGCTGCTGACCTACGCCCGTGAGAACGGCGTAAAGGTGGTGAAACCGTTCATGCTCGTCATTGCGCGTGATACCACTCACGCTGGGCAACTTTTGGCGCTTCTAGAATCAAAAACCTTTTACGAGGGGCGCTACGAGGGCAAGGTGATTCAGGTCGACTCCAGCCGCACAGGCGCAGAAGAAGAAGAGATGATCGCGCGCCTCCTCGCGGTAGAGAGCGTGGACGAGCCAACCGAGATCGTCATTCACGTCAACATGCTAAAAGAGGGCTGGGACGTCACCAACCTCTACACCATCGTGCCGTTGCGTGCGGCCAATGCACGCACGCTGATTGAGCAGTCAATTGGTCGCGGGCTGCGGCTGCCCTATGGCAAGCGGACAGGCGTAGCAGTGGTTGATCGCCTCAATATCGTCGCGCACGATAAGTTCCAGGAAATCATTGATGAAGCCAATCGGGGCGACTCACCGATCAGGCTGAAGCAGGTGATTCTCGAAGCACCGAGCGCCGACGACAATAAGGTGAGTGTCCAGGTCGGCTCCAATGCGATGACGCGCCTGGGGCTTGCCGATGCACCATCTATCGCCAGCGCAGCAACAATTGGAGGCGCGACCCCGGCCAGCTCTACTCCCGCGCCAGTATTCACAACGGAACGCGAGCGCCAAGCCGCGCGCGTTGTGATGGAGGTCATCGGCAAGTACGAGGTCAAGCGCGATCTCGTTCCGACCAGTGGCGCACTGCTCAACGCGGAAGTGCAAGCTGCGATCCTGGCTGAGGTGACCGAGCGCTTGAAGCCTGCACAAGGCGAACTACTTGCAGGTGTAGACGTCGCGATCCCTGCACTTGACCTCCCGGCCGTGGTAGCCAAGACCACTGAGATCGTCGTCAAGCAAACCATAGATATACCTCGGATTGCGGTAGTGCCAACCGGCGAGGTCACTACAGGCTACCATCCGTTCAAGCTCGGCACATTACCAAACTTCCAACCCGGTCAGCGCGAAATAGTCGGCCAAGAACTGCGAACGAACGAGCAATTCACCTTAAACCGCGAAGCGGGTATGAGAGAACAGCGTTTCGAGGACTACATTGTCAAGAAACTGATCGACTTTGACGACATCGACTACTTCACCCAGTCAGCTCTGCTGTACGACCTAGCCGGCCAGGCAGTTTTGCATTACCAGGCGCAGAACTACTCGGAAAGCGAGCTGCATGAGGTCTTCGACACCTACGGTACTGAACTGGCCAGGTTGATCCGAGCGGAGATGATGGACCACTTCTGGGAAGAGGCCACGGAGTACGAAGTGCAGGTCAGCCGTGGATTCACGGAACTAAAAGCCTGCAACTACACGGCCACCGCAGGTCAGACTGCTCACCACTTCCGGGAAACCGTGAGTGAGCTGGGCCGGATCAAGCAAATGCTGTTCGGCGGCTTTGCGCGCTGTCTCTACCCCTTACAGAAGTTCGACTCTGACACAGAACGTCGCTTCGCCGTCATTCTTGAGCGCGATGCATCCAAGTGGTTTAAGCCTGCCAAGGGCCAGTTCCAAATTTACTACAAGCTTGGCACTGAGCAGCCGGAATATATTCCTGACTTCGTAGCAGAAACGAATTCGGCAATATTCATGGTGGAAACTAAGGCTAGAGCCGACATCAATACCCCCGAAGTTAAGGCCAAGGCTGCTGCTGCTGCGCGGTGGTGCAAGCACGCTTCGGATCATGCCACTACCGTCGGCGCTAAGCCGTGGCGGTACGTGCTCGTGCCGCACGACGAGATCACCGAATCAATGCGGCTCTCGGACTTTTTGCGTTTTGAAGTAAAAATTTGACTTTCGAAAAAATGCAGCCTTTCTCAATTACGCTTTTCGCAACGACTGGTGATCCGGAAGGAATTCGCCATCTCCATAAGTCGAACTGGTCTGGCTATGGTGTCGTATTCAACAGGGAACTCTTCCATCTGTTGAAGCAGGAACCAGGTTTCTCTCAGGCCGGCATCTACATCCTCGTGGGGAACGCTGCCGAAGAGACGATATACATTGGAGAGGCTGATCCTGTCGGTGACCGTTTGAAGAATCATGTCGCGAACAAGGAGGGATGGGTATGGGGTGTGTACTTCTTCGACCGCAACCACAATATCGGCAAAACCGAGGTCCAGTACCTGGAGTCGGCACTGGTTGCGCTGGCAAAAAAGCATGATCGAGCCATTCTTCTGAACAAGAATAACCCGACCGCGCCAACGATGGCCCCTGTAGCAAAGGCTACAGCTCATGCATTCTTAGCTGATATGTTGCTGATTTTGCCTATGCTTGGAATTAATGCCTTCACGCCGCCTAAGCAAGATGACTCTAATGATCAGGTGCAGCCCGTTGGTTCAGAAAGCGGCAAGTTCGACACCATTGTTGTACCAGCCCGCGAGGAGGGATTCAGGCAACGCTTTCTAAACGAGCACTGCTGGTTCGCAGTGCGGATCAACGCGAAGCATATCCCAAAACTGAAGTTCATCGCTGCATATCAGGTTGCTCCGGTCGGTGCCATTACTCATGTCGCCGAGATCGATGCCATCGTTCCGTATAACGACACTGGAAAATACATGATCAAGTTCAAGGCGGCCGCAGCAGCGATTGATACGATCCCACGTTTAGATAGCAGCGAAATTAATATGCAGTCTCCTCGCTACGCATTGCGAGACAAGCTGATGTCTGCAAAAAACTTGGATATGGTATGGGGAACGAATTAAACGCTAAATTGCGGCAAGATTTGAATGTGGCGATCGAGATTTCTGCATGAGATAAGCCGCTAGACGTCAAACGTAAAGCGGCTTTAGCATCGGTGTCGTGACTACATGTTAGAGCAGGCTTGGAATTTTCCTTTTGCTCACGGGGCGAATGTAGCGCGCTAGTGTTACGTCTGACATGTGACCGGTCTGCTCACGAATTTGGTAAGGCTGCAGCCCAACCGTGGCCGCCTCCGTACAGTATCCGGCGCGCAGACTATGCCCTGCCACATTTTTTGCCGCCTCATCGCCGGCCATCATCCTGACGGACGACTTGACAATGAGCGCCACGGACTGTGGGGTTAGCGCTTTATCGCCGACCTTATCGTGCCGATTGATGGCCCTAAATAGGGGACCGCTGCCGATGCCGGCCAGCGATAGCCAGTCCGTCAATGCCTTAACCGGGCAGCGGCTACCGCGCGCGTAAGGAACAAACACCGTCCTGCCAGCCCCCTCTTGGTCCGTCTTGGAGCGCCGGATCAGCAGTTCGACACCGCTCTCAAAGCAAGTAATGTCCTCGTACCGAAGCGCTACCAGCTCTGAACGTCGGAACGCACCGGAAAACCCAACAAGCAGCAGGGCTTTATCGCGTGCAGCCTTCATCGGCCGTTGCCGCTCTACGTGAACCATCATTTGCAAGAGATCGTCTTTCACGAGGGGCGCCACTTGCCGCTGCTTTGTGCCTACCGTGCGGCGGATTCCTTGCATCGTTCGCTTGACCAGGCTATCCATGACCGGTGACATGAGGCCAACGTCCGTGTGTGCGCGATGGATCGCGATCAGACGGTGCTGAAGCGTACTGACCGCCAGGATGCCGGCGAAATTCGCAAGGTACTCTGCAACTATTGTCGGCGTTGCCGGTATTGAACCGCCGTGCTGTTTGAAATGGCGAATGTCCGCGTCGTATGAGCGCGTAGTGGCGTTCGACTGAGCGGCGGCGGCATAGCTAGCCACAAGCGCCGACGGCTGAGCCTGAGCCGTTTTGAGCGGTTTCTTTGCGCGGGGTGATTTCGTGACGTCGGCACTGGCTGGCGGCATTGATTGATCAGCCGCCATGCTAATACTCCTCGGGAAGAAGCAAGGTCGTCACGCAATGATCCGCTTCAGTGATGATCCAAAGGCGTGTGCCACGTCCTAGCAGGTATGCAGAAAGTATCCGAGTGTGGTTGCGGATTGCATTGGCATTGGCAACGCGATCCGCCTCGTCTATGTCTCCGAAGTCGCCGTTCTGGTGCCGCATCAGCAGAGTCGAAGCATTGACGCCAGCATGATCGAGCAGCGCTAGGGAGCCGCTGATTAATTCACTTTCGCGCGCGAAAGTCGACGAGATTGCTGGCCAGGTTGCTTGGCACCTCGAAAGATGTTTTTGGCCCGGCCACAGGCAATTGTTCAGCAAGTCGGCAGTATTTCTTTTGCCTTCCGGCACTCAGGACGCACGTCGGGTGTCGGTGACCGTAAATCGCCGGCCAGCCAGTACCAAATTGGCGAAGCCGAACAGCGTAAACAGTTGTGTCGTGTTCTTGGCCAAGCCGCGATAGCGCGTCTTCCGATGACGGAACAGGTTCTTGATGACATGGAACGGATGCTCGACTTTCGCCCGCACGCTGGCCTTGAGATGCTCCAGTTTTTCGAGCATGCGGCCGAGCTTGTTCTTGGGCAGGGCCTTGCGCTTGGAGCGCTTCATCGCCACGTGCCAGGTCACCGATTTGCCGAGATTCTCTGCACGTTTCTCGACGCCTTGGTAGCCGGCATCGCCAAGCGCCGCAGATTCATCGCCGTGCAACAACGAGCCCGCTTGTGTGACGTCGGCGACGTTACCGGCAGTGCCGATGACGGTATGCACGAGGCCGGACGCGGCGTCCACTCCCACGTGCGCCTTCATCCCGAAATGCCACTCGTTGCCCTTCTTCGACTGGTGCATTTCCGGATCACGCTTGCCGTCCTTGTTCTTGGTCGAAGGCGGCGCCGCGATCAGCGTGGCATCCACAATGGTCCCCTCACGCATCATCAGACCCTTCTCGGCAAGGTGGCCGTTGATGGTGTCGAAGATCTTTTTCGTCAGCCCGTTAGCTTCGAGCAGATGCCGGAATTTGAGCAGCGTCGTCGCGTCCGGCGCAGACTCCCGATTGAGGTCGATGCCGACAAAGGCGCGGATGGCCTGGCTGTCGTAGATCGCGTCTTCAATGCCCTCATCCGACAGCCCGAAACACTGTTGGGCCACATACATCCTCAGCATGCGTGCCAAGCCGATCGGCGGGCGGCCAGCACCGACGATCTTGGGGTAGAACGGTTCGATTGCCCGCTGCAGCGGCTCCCACGGCGTGATCTTTTCGATCTCCGCAAGAAAGCGGTCGCGCCGCGTCAGCTTCTTCTTGTTTGCGTATTCAAGGTCCGAGAAGCTCTTTTGCATGATCGACACGACAGCGTTGGATGG
>NZ_JAXOFN010000051.1:0-24723 GCF_034420155.1 Massilia luteola | reverse complement strand
CGCCCCTGCGGCGTAGGCGTCAGAACGGCCCGTGCGCGCCAGTGTGCGGGCAGGTCCGGATCTCGTTTGCGTGCTGCAGCTGAGACTTTCATCTCCACCACGCCGTCTTTCTCATCGCCTTCGATCAAGGTCCAGCGCGTGTTGGCCTTCGCTGGCACCAGAAAGTGGCGCTCTTGCCCATTACCGCTGAGCTTGCAGAGTAGTTCGGCTCCCAGAAAGCCGCGATCGAAGACCGTTAATGAGTGGTCGGGGATATCCGCCAATAGGCCCCGTGCGAAGGTGATTTCGCTTTGACGGTAAGTGCCAAAACCCGCCGCCAAAACGAGTTGGGTATCGAGCACGCACAATGTGACCAAACGCGCATGGGGATAGCTGGCAGTGGCGTCGCCCACGTAATGCGGTGCGCCGAAATGGTCCCGGTTTTCGGAACTGTCGGCAAGCTTGAGTGTGGTCCCGTCCATGGCAAGAAGTTGCAGGCCCTTGAACTGATACCGCTGCTCATCCTGCTGGTGCCAGCGCCGGGCCGAGGCGGCGAACAACCAGGCCAACGGCTCCTCGCCAAGCCGCTGCCGCGCCTGGGTTGCGGCGCTATCGGTCACACAGCGGTCCTCCAGGTCCGGTAAAGCCAAGTCCAGTTCCGCCAGCACTTGACGTACTGACCGGTGTCGGTACAAGGCCAGCGCAATCACCAGCCATACTACCTGCTGCGCGGGCAAACGCCGCTGGCGGATGCTGGCCTTGCCAGAATAGTTCAGTGCCGCCTCGATCCACTCGGCGGGTAGATGCTCGCCCAGCCGCCTCCAGTCAGGGGCTGCCAAGTCGACAGTAACAAGTGGCAGGGATTCAGATAACATGAAGGCCGCAGGTTAACAGCCCGCGGCCTCGTTTACAAGCGATCGTTGCTGAACTTGCCGCTTAACTTAACGGTATTAGGCTCTGACCCCGGTTTTTGGAAATAAAAAAGCCGCCGGCGTTGGCGCGCGGCGGCTCGTCGGCGGCGGAGCCGGGTTATTCCGGTGCCGGTTCCAGTTCGGTTTCCTCGAGGTCGGTCTCGACGACGCGCTGCAGGCCGGACAGCCGGGTGCCGTCTTCCACCGCGATCAGGGTCACGCCCTGGGTGGCGCGGCCCATCTCGCGGATCTCGGCCACGCGGGTGCGGATCAGCACGCCGCCGGTCGTGATCAGCATGATCTCGTCCGTCTCGTCGACCAGCGTCGCGGCGACGACCTTGCCGTTGCGCTCGGACGTCTGGATCGCGATCATGCCCTTCGTGCCGCGGCCGTGGCGGGTGTACTCGGTGATCGGGGTACGCTTGCCGAAGCCGTTCTCGGTCGCGGTCAGCACGGACTGGCGCTCGTTCTCGGCGACCAGCAGCGCGATCACGTTCTGGCCCTCTTCCAGGTTCATGCCGCGCACGCCGCGCGCCGTGCGGCCCATCGGGCGCACGTCGTTCTCGTCGAAGCGCACGGCCTTGCCGGCGTCCGAGAACAGCATCACGTCGTGCTTGCCGTCCGTGAGGGCGGCGCCGATCAGGAAGTCGCCTTCGTCCAGGTCGACGGCGATGATGCCGGCCTTGCGCGGGTTACTGAAGTCGCGCAGCGGCGTCTTCTTGACCGTGCCGAGGCTCGTCGACATGAACACATAGTGGTCTTCGGGGAACGTCGAGTTCTCGCCCGACAGCGGCAGGATCACCGTGACCTTTTCGCCGTCCTGCAGCGGGAACATGTTGACGATCGGCTTGCCGCGCGAGTTGCGCGAACCCTGCGGCACTTCCCACACCTTCAGCCAGTACATCCGGCCGCGGTTGCTGAAGCACAGCATGTAGTCGTGCGTGTTGGCGATGAACAGCTGGTCGATCCAGTCCTCGTCCTTCGTCGCCATCGCCTGCTTGCCGCGGCCGCCGCGCTTCTGGGCGCGGTATTCGGAAATCGGCTGCGACTTCATGTAGCCCGTGTGCGACAGCGTGACGACCATGTCCTGCGGCGTGATCAGGTCTTCCGTTTCCAGGTCGGAGGCGTTGTGCTCGATCGCGGAGCGGCGCGTGTCCTTGCCGTTGTCGGCGTACTCGGACTTCACGTGCATCATTTCGTCCGTGATGATGCTGGTGACGCGTTCCGGACGGGCCAGGATGTCGAGCAGGTCGGCGATATGCAGCATCACGTCGCGGTACTCGTTGATGATCTTGTCCTGCTCCAGGCCGGTGAGGCGCTGCAGGCGCATCTGCAGGATTTCCTGGGCCTGCTCGTCCGACAGCTTGTACAGGCCGTCGGTCTGCATGCCGTAGTGCTTCGGCAGGTGCTCCGGACGGAATGCCTCGATGCCGCCGGACGCGCCCAGTTCGGTGCGGCTCAGCATCTCGCGCACGAGGGACGAATCCCAGGCGCGCGCCATCAGTTCCGTCTTCGCGACCGGCGGCGTCGGCGCGGCCTTGATGATCGCGATGAAATCGTCGATGTTCGCCAGCGCGACGGCCAGGCCTTCCAGCATGTGGCCGCGTTCGCGCGCCTTGCGCAGTTCGAACACGGTGCGGCGCGTGACCACTTCGCGGCGGTGCGACAGGAAGCACTCCAGCATCTGCTTGAGGTTCAGCAGCTTCGGCTGGCCGTTGACGAGGGCCACCATGTTCATGCCGAACGTGTCTTGCAGCTGGGTCTGCTTGTACAGGTTGTTCAGCACGACTTCCGGCACTTCGCCGCGCTTCAGCTCGATCACGACGCGCATGCCCGATTTGTCGGACTCGTCGCGGATGTCGGAAATGCCTTCCAGCTTCTTGTCGCGCACGTTTTCGGCGATGCGCTCCAGCAGCGATTTCTTGTTGACCTGGTACGGCAGCTCGTCGACGATGATCGCGATGCGGCCGCCGTCCTTGCCGTATTCCTCGAAGTGCGTCTTGGCGCGCATCACGACGCGGCCGCGGCCCGTGCGATAACCGTCGCGCACGCCGGAGACGCCGTAGATGATGCCGGCCGTCGGGAAGTCGGGCGCCGGAATCAGCTCGATCAGCTCGTCGATCGTGCAATCCGGATTCCGGAGCACGTGCATCGCGCCGCTGATCACTTCCGACAGGTTGTGCGGCGGGATATTCGTCGCCATGCCGACCGCGATGCCGGACGAGCCGTTGATCAGCAGGTTCGGGATGCGCGTCGGCAGGACGGTCGGTTCTTTCTCCTTGCCGTCATAGTTCGGCTGGAAGTCGACCGTGTCCTTGTCGATGTCGGCCAGGAGTTCGTTCGAAATCTTGTCCAGGCGGCACTCGGTGTAACGCATCGCCGCGGCGGAGTCGCCGTCGATCGAACCGAAGTTGCCCTGCCCGTCCACCAGCGTGTAGCGCAGCGAGAAATCCTGGGCCATGCGGACCAGGGTGTCGTAGATCGACGCGTCGCCGTGCGGGTGAAACTTACCCATCGTGTCGCCGACCACGCGCGCGCACTTGAGGTAGGGACGATTCCAGACGTTGTTCATCTCGTGCATCGCGTACAGCACGCGGCGGTGCACGGGTTTCAAACCGTCGCGCACGTCCGGCAGAGCGCGGCCCACGATCACGCTCATCGCGTAATCGAGGTAGCTCTTGCGCATCTCTTCTTCCAGGGAAATTGGAACTGTTTCTTTTGCGAATTGATCCATTGTGCGGGTCGGCGCCTTCAGGCTGATTTGTTGAATTCCAAGCCCATGATTTTACCACGGCCGACCTATCAGCAACGCAATTCGGGGACAAGCGGAGGCGATAGCAAACTGGCACAATTAACGTGTTGACACATTCCTGTCATAAACATTCGTCAAGCTTGCACGCGCTTTCCGACACCTTGTTGCGCAGAAACAACGCGACAAATACCATGCACGGCAATTGGTCCATGCCTGATCGTGCGGATGTGGCGTATGTGGCAAAATGGCCGAGACGTTAATTGCTTGTTTCACAATGCGGAACCGACGTGCGATCTCGAGTGTTAATATTATGCTCACGTCTTATTGCCTCTGAGCAGTTTCGCTGCTAGAAGATTTTACCGAAAGGAAGAAGAAATATGAACAAATTGGCAACCCTCGTATTCGCAGCCACGGCCGCGATGGCGGGCAGTGCATCCGCGCAAAGCGCACCGCCGTATGCGCCGCTGACCACCGATATTCACGCTCGCACGCCGTACAGCGCTTACGTGCAGGATGCCCGTGGCGTTATCGCCCGCGATCCTTTCGGCCTGTGCTGGCGCACCGGCTACTGGACCCCGGCCGACGCGGTCCCCGGCTGCGACGCACCGCTGTGCGTGGAACCCGAGCATCTGGAAAACGGCAAGTGCGTCGCACCGCCGCCACCTCCGGTCGCCGCCCCGGCACCTGCCCCGGCTCCGGCCCCGGCAGCAGCGCCGGTCCCGACCTCGGAAAAAGTGAGCTACTCGGCTGACGCCTTCTTTGACTTCGACAAGGCCGTGCTGAAGCCGGCCGGCAAGGCATCGCTGGACGACCTGGTCGGCAAGCTGAAGGACATCAACCTGGAAGTCATCATCGCCGTCGGCCACACCGACTCGGTCGGCACCGACGAGTACAACCAGAAGCTGTCCGTGCGCCGCGCCGAAGCCGTCAAGGCTTATCTGCAGAGCAAGGGCGTGGAAGCCAAGCGCGTCTACACCGAAGGCAAGGGCGAGAAACAGCCGGTCGCCGACAACAAGACCGCCGCCGGCCGTGCCAAGAACCGCCGCGTGGAAATCGAAGTCGTCGGTACCCGCGGCAGCCGGCAGCAGTAATCCGGCCTGGCGCCCGAACAACCCCGCTCCGGCGGGGTTTTTTTATGCTTGCCGGCGCTGTGTTTTTTTCGCGACCCCATCCGTGCCGGCTACCCATTTCCGCTATCATTCCGTCCTATGACTACGACGACCAATGCCGATCCCTTAGAGATCCAGAAGTTCAGTGAACTGGCCCACCGCTGGTGGGACCCGACGTCCGAATTCCGTCCGCTGCACGACATCAACCCGTTGCGCCTGGAATGGATCAACGCGCGCGTGCCGCTGGCTGGCAAGAACGTCATCGACATCGGCTGCGGCGGCGGCATCCTGGCCGAATCCATGGCGCGCAAGGGCGCCAAGGTCACGGGCATCGACCTGTCGAAAAAGGCCCTCAAGGTGGCCGACCTGCACAGCCTGGAATCGGGGGTGGAGGTGCGCTATCAACTGATCGCGGCCGAGGACATGGCCGCAGCGGAACCGGGGCAGTTCGACGTCGTGACCTGCATGGAAATGCTCGAGCACGTCCCCGACCCGGCCGCCATCGTGCGCGCCGCCGCGACCCTCGTCAAACCGGGCGGCCGCGTGTTCTTCTCGACCTTGAACCGCAACGTCAAATCGTATCTGTTCGCCGTCGTCGGCGCCGAATACGTGCTGCGCATGCTGCCGCGCGGCACCCACGACTATGCCAAATTCATCACGCCGGCCGAACTGTCGAACTTCGCGCGCGACGCCGGCCTCATCGTCGACGGGCTGAAGGGCCTGATGTACAACCCGCTGACCAAGATCTATTCGCTGAACCAGGACACCGACGTGAATTACATGGTGGTCTGCAGCAAACCGCTCTAACGATCGCTCATGACTTTTTCTTCTTCCCTGCCCGCGCCGCGCGCCGTCCTGTTCGACCTCGACGGCACCCTGGCCGACACCGCGCCCGACCTCGCGGCGGCCGTCAACTGGATGCGCACCGAGCGTGGCCTGGAACCGACGCCGTACGCGCTGCTGCGCCCGACCGCCTCGCACGGCGCCCGCGGCATGATCGGCGCCGCCTTCGGCCTGGCACCGGGCGACGACGGCTTCGACGAACTGCGCGATCAATGGTTCGAGCGCTACCGGTCGGCGATGGCCGTGCACAGCACGCTGTTCGACGGCGTGCCCGACCTGCTGGACGGCATCGCGGCCGCCGGCATGGCGTGGGGCATCGTCACCAACAAGTCGGCGCGTTTTACCGACCCGCTGGTGCCGCTGATCGGCCTGGCGCACGCCGGCTGCGTGATCTCGGGCGACACGACGCCGCACGCGAAACCGCACCCCGCCCCGCTGCTGGAAGCGGCCCGCCGCCTGGACATCGATCCGACCCACTGCTGGTACGTGGGCGACGACCTGCGCGACATCGAAGCGGGCCGCGCGGCCGGCATGGTCACCGTGGCCTGCAACTGGGGCTATTGCGGGTCCATCGATCCGGCGACGTGGGGCGCCGACTACCAGCTCGACACGCCGCGCCAGCTGCTGCAGATGCTGCTGGAACTGGCGGATGCCGCGCGGGCTGCGGACAAGGCAGCCTGACTCACCGCGCTGACTCACCGCGCTGACTGCCGCGTCCTGCCTGCCCGGGCGGGCAGCGACGTGGAGCGGCCAATTCCCTTCTTGCCTGTGCCCCGCCGCCGATCCTGGCGGCGTTGTCCCAGCATCGCGGCCCGCTGTCGGTTAGTTGCAAATACCCTAGCAACATCGCGATCTTCGCTGGACGACACTTGCCGCCTTCCGGCTCGGCATTTACATATCTTTACGATTGATACAGGTCACTGTCTATCTCTTCACAGTGCCTCTGAGTAATCTAGAGCCATACGACAACAACGTCTCAGGAGCAGAAAAATGGAAACGATCAAGACCGCCACCTCCCGCATCCACCCGCTGATGGCAGCTGCCGCAGTGTCCGTCATCGTCGTCAGCCTGGCCGGCGCGGCCGCGATCACCGGCCTGTTGCCGAGCTCGCACAGCGCACCCGAGGCGGGCGCCACGACGGCCGCCCTGCCGATGGCCGCGGAAGCGCCCCAGGGTGGGCAGCCGCTGCAGGCCGCCTACGCCCAGCCGGCCGTCGCGAGTGCCCAGCCTGCCCCGGCCCCGGTCGTGATCAAGGAAACCGTCATCAAGGAAGTGCCGGCGAAACCGCGGCACACCGTGCACCACGCGAGCTACGCCCAGAACGATGCACCGGTTTATCATGAACCGGCACCGCGTCCGGCGGCGCAACCGAACTACGTCGCCATCGGCACGGGCGCCGTCGTGGGCGGTCTGCTGGGCAACCAGGTCGGCAGCGGCAACGGCCGCAAACTGGCCACGGTGGCCGGCATCATCGGCGGCGGCGTGCTGGGCAACCAGATCGCCAACCAGAACCAGGGGCGTTAAACAGACCTTGATTCTGCGCACCTCGCATCCATATCGGATGTGAGGGCGCGCCAAGGGCTCTCCGCTCACTGGCCGATTGCGGTACAATGAGCGTTCTCTTTCTGGGGGCGACCTGGCTTCGACGTGGGTTGCAAAGCAGAACAGGGCATACCGAGGACTGGTCACCTCGTAAATACATCCAGAAATCAATAACTGCAAACGATAACTCGTACGCACTCGCAGCTTAATCGCTGCTAGCTCTACACTACCTCGCCTCTGGGGTGGGCCGCAAGGCAAGTAGAGTCATTTACAGAGGCTAGGACTCAACCGGGTTACTTGGTTGCTTCCGAAATTTAAGGTAACTCGCTTGGTCGAAGGGTGCACATCCCCGTCGGCCAGGTTAAATTAAAAGATAGTGCTAAGTATGTAGAACTGTCTGTAGAGTGCTTGCGGACGAGGGTTCGATTCCCTCCGCCTCCACCAGTATTCAAAATAAAAGCCCTGCCGGCGCAAGCCGGCGGGGCTTTTGTTTAATTACCTCTTGAACCGAGGTATCGAATCCTCATCCTGCACGGACGAAGGCCGAGCCGGCGCGCGCCCGATCCTCCGAGTTCGATAAAACGACGGCAACGAGCACGCCGCCCGGGCGATACTGCAAGGGGCCGGCCGGGCCTGGTACGTCTGTCCGACCCCATCGAGCCGACGCCCCCGCCCAGGCGTGCCTCCCAGTCGGCCGCGTTCAAAATCCTGCTGATCGCCCCGTGAAAACTCTATAATGCTGACATGCAATTCCACCAACTATCTCTCCTGAAAATTGGCTGGGCGTGGCCCGCATCAAGCGTCGCGGACGTGGTGGTTTGCTCGACGTGAAAGATCGCAAAATCATCCGCTAACGCCACCTGGCGGCGTTGGCGCCTCTCGATAAGCGTGATCCAGACGGACGATCGCTTATGGCGACTGCGCCTTGCACGCCCTGATCGAGCTGCGGCCGTTGCGGCGAGCGGCGGCCGATTATCTACATCGAACAAGGAGCGAGCGTGGCGGCGACAAGTCATACGGTAAAGCAGGGCGAAACGATCACAAGTATCGCGTTCCAGTTCGGTTTTTTCCCGGACACGCTCTGGACGCTGCCGGAAAACCAGGCGCTGCGGGAACTGCGCGTCAATGGCGATGTCCTGATGCCGGGCGACGTGCTGACGATTCCGGATCGCCGTGCGGCCGCCTTCGACAAGCCGACATCGCAACGACACCGCTTCAAGCGGCGGGGCGTACCGGCGCGGTTGCGCCTGCAGTTTCTGTCCGACAAGGGGCCGCGTACGGGCGCAAGCTATGTATTAACGATCGATCAGCACAGGATGGAAGGTCGGACGGACGGCGATGGCGTCCTCGACGTCTTCGTACCGCCAAATGCGCAGAGCGGTGAGGTCACGATCGAAGGCGAAACCTATCAATTGCAGTTGGGAACCCTCGATCCCGTCGACGAACTGACGGGTGTGCGCAAGCGTCTGAACAACCTGGGCTTTTTCTGCGGCGATCCCGATGCGCCGCTGGATACGCAACTGGACATAGCGCTGCGTAAATTTCAGGAGCGCGTCGGCCTGCCGGTCACCGGCACGGCTGACGACGCCACTCGCGCCAGGCTGCAGCAGCTGCACGATGCCCCCGGCGCGCTCCCGGCAACCAACGCACAGGCCGCATCATGACCTTTCCCCCGCAACCCAACCGTCCGCTGAAGCCCGCCGACGTCGTCAAGCGCAGGCCGATCACCGCATCCGGCGGCCCGATCAACGCCTTTCCGTCGTCGAGCGCCATGGGGCTGACAACGCTGGGACCGCCCCCCAAAAAGGTGTTGACGATCGTCTCGTGGAATGTGCAGAAGTACGAAGAGAGCAAGGCGATACGGAATATCTACGTCAATGTCGTCATCAACCGCATCCTGGATGAGTTGAAAGCGGATATTTGCCTGCTGCTGGAGAGCCGCGAGAATAATTCGGTCAATCTCGCCGCGATCGAACACCGGCTGGCAAACCCGTCGACTTACAAGGAAGACGAGTCCAGCGAAGAAGCGTGGGATGTCAGGGAACTGGAAACGGAGGCCGCGGATGTGCTGAAGAATTCGGAGTCCGTCGCTTCGATGGTGAGCACGTACGAGATGCTGTCCACCGAATTGACCGGCAAACGCTATAAGCCCCCGTTCCGCATTTACCTGTACGACAGCGGAAAAAATGAAAAATTTTTCCCGTCGATGTCAAAGGCATTCTCCATCAACCCGCGCTCCCCCAAAAACAACCCCGTGTACAGCGGCGAGTGGAAAAGATTCTACCTGGGCAGCGACGTGCTGCGTGCCTATTACGAGCCGACCTACATCGATACGAGCGCGGCGATCGCCGATCTGGCGCTGGTGCCGCTGAACGACGTTGCCGAATCCAACGTCATGTTCCGGCTGAAATCATGCGCGGCGTGCGGCGAACGGCTCGGGATCAGCGTGGATTGCGCAGCATGCCAGGACTGGAATCCATATTCGACGGCGTCCGACAACCTGCGCAATGAAATCAAGGCGTGCGCTTTTTCCCTGGGCGGCGTTGACCTGGAAACCTATGCCATCCTGGCGCGCGGCCAGCCGCAAGGATCGTTCGACGGCGTGATCCAGATGTGTGACAAGGCGGCGCAGGCATACCGGTATCGCACTGGCCTGCTGCGGCACACGGTACCGCCTTTGGCGCCGTACACGCCGCAAGAGCGCTGCGCGGCCTACCTGTTCGGCCGTGGACACTTGGCGACTTCCACCGAAGACCAGAAGTGGCACCTGATGGCGGCGGACCTGGATGCGCGCGGGATCGATGCGGACCAGTTTGCGGAATCGGCCATGTTCGACGCGCTCGGCATTGATAAACGGGTGACGCCTCCACCCGTACCGCGGGACGATGGCAGCCGCTGGGCCGAATTTCTGACGAAATTGCAACCCAACTCGAATCCGGAGTATGTGCTGAATCGCGAAGTGGCAACGAAGGGCATCGATCCCAACCCGCTCACCCTCGGCCAGAAGCTCGATATCGTCGGCATCGCGAACTCGGTCGTGCAGCCGGAGCGCGATATGAGCCACGACGAGCGCCGCCAGGTATTCACGCAGCGGTACCCCGGCAAGGCAGTGGGGGACGTGCTGGCGCAGAATGGCGCGCACCCCAAGGCGGTGGCGTTCAGTGCCGGGCTCGACCGCATAAAATTCCCGACCATTGCTCCGCAGGGCCCGAAATTGCCCTATCTGGATCCCTCCGCAAGCACGTACGGCAGGAGCCCCTTCATTTTATCCATGTCCGCGACGCTGAGTACTGAAACGACGGCCATCGACTTCCCGGTGGTTGGTTTTCATGCCCCGTTTGGCGACGATAACGCGAAGGGCATGCAGATCCGCGTCGATGCCGTGCTCCAGATGCTCGACGCCGATGCGGGCGACAAAAAGCGCCTGGGCGATCACGACAATGCGATTATCATCGGCGACCTGAACCTCGACCCGACCGAAAGCCTCGGCAATATGAAGGGCGCCGCCGCGGGCCGCGCCTATTCTGGCCTGCTGGCGGCGGGATTCGAGCCTGCGATACCGAAAGTACCGAGCTCGTTGACGACGGTCTTCAACAGCAAAAAGAAGACGAGCAGCGATGGCCCTTACAAGCGCTTCGAAGACGTGCCATATCAAAAACTGGGTGGCGATGTCACAAGCTTTACCTCGAGCGCCTACGACAATGTCCTCGTGCGCGGGCAGAAACTCCAGTCGAAGATCGTGACCGCGGCCGTCGTCGACGTGGTGGGGTGGATCCAGGATGAGATCGCCAAAGGCACCGTCGACCCGGCGGGCGCGGCGCATGACTGGCCGGGTTTTACCAACCTGACGCCGCTGCAGCAAGCGTTTTTCATCTACCGGAACTATGTCAGCGACCATCTTCCGGTCGTGGTCGACATCGAGGTGGAGCCGCTGAAACCCGAGTTCTACAAATTGCAGCACGATCTGTCGCTGTATCGCAGGATCAGGGATCAACGCGACCGGATACGGGTGCACCGTCTGGCTTACACCAATTGCGCGCACGTGGATACCTGGCCAGCCGTGGCACTGCTCACGCTGGAAGGTCCCAAGGCCGACTTCCATATCGCCGTGGTGACCTCGCTTGCTCCGACGTACATGAATGTCGAAACGGCGGACGGACCGCTACAGTTGCCGCTGGCTAAGAGCCCTCAGGGCATGATAGTGCCCGACCTCCCCGTTGCGATCGTGCATGTAAAGGGCGCCAAGCCGTACGTCCACCTCGCTATCGGCCTTTCCGAACCGAGGGAAGCAATCACAGTGATCGAGCCGCAGGGACAGAGCGCCTTGGTGTTCGTGATGGGAAAAATCATGCGGATATCCAGCGACGGCAAGAAAATGCGTGTGGCCGTAGACCGGTATCGGTGCGTATTGCCGGTACCGGACAACTGCAGCCTTCCGCCCAAGGTCGGCGGCTATGCGATGGCATTGCTCGAGGGCTGCCGTGAAGAACAAATCAACATGGTGGTGTGATGGCATGTTGATCATACGTCAATTTCAAATGGATTCGATGGCGCGAGCGGGTGGGGAACGCTTGCTGGAACAGGTCGCCGGCGCCGTGCAGGCGGCATCGCCGGGCAAGCCGGTAGACGCGGCAGCGCTGGCTGAAACGGTTGACTTTGCGCGGCGGTGCGGCCTGACGCAGGCGCAGCAGGTCGCGCGCATGGCAGTCGCGCTTGACGGCATGGCGCCGGCGGATTTACCGCGCGACGTATCGGGTTCGCTTCTGGCCTACGGCGGCGATCCCGAGTCCAAGCTGGCGGCGCTGGAAAGCTGGTCCGGGAGCCAGCGCGCGGCCCAAGGCCAGGATGGCGCCGGATCCGACGCGCAGGCCGCTCCGCCCCCTGCGGACATGCGCAGCAACACGGGACAGTCCAGCGCTCGCGTCAACGTGGCGCCGGCAGCGGTCGTCGAGGCGTGTCCGGAACGGCAATCCACGCATTGGCTCGAGATCGAACTCGTGGGCGAGGATGGCGCGGGCATCTCGTGGGCCGCGTACGAAGTCGTGTTGCCGTCGGGCGAGGTAACTGCAGGCTACCTCGATGGGGAGGGATTCGCCCGTTTCGATGGCCTCACGACGGCCGGAAGCTGCAAGATTCGTTTTCCAGAGATCGACAAGGATGCCGTGTCGTTCATGGAGAGCACAAGCGAACGTCCCCGGTAGACAGATCAGGGATCGCCGCCGATTGCTGACGAGGAGGCCTGGACTAGCATGCTGCCGCGGGGTCCACGCCGGCAAGCGCCAGTTCGCGCGTGCGCATGCGCTGCCCGTCGAGATCGAACTGGCGCAGGCCGGCACCGCCGGGCGCCTCGGCCAGCAGCCGCGCCACCGGGCCGAGCAGCGCCTTGAACTCGGCATCGGTGCAGGTGGGCAGATAGACGTTCAGCACGCGCGGGTCGTAGAAGCGGAACGCCAGTTCGCGGCCGGCCTCCGTCCTGACCCGCAGGAATTTCTTGAAATGGAGACGCTGGCGCGCCAGCGTCACGTCCGGCGCCGCCGTCGTCAGGATGCCCCAGGACTTGCCCCAGCCGCTGCGCAGCAACCGGTTGGTGGTGAGCGAATTCGCCGCCAGATGCACCAGGTAAGGCGCGGCGGCCTGCAGGCGCGGATGCAGGTTGCCCGTGTACAGGCAGCTGTATTCGAGCCCGCCGGCCCGCAGCAGGCCGAAGATGGCCGGATCGCGCGCGCCGTCCAGCAGCCAATAGGCCTGCTGGCGCGACGTGCCGTCGCCGTCGGGCCAGAGGACGCCTGTCAATGCCTGCAGTTCCGCGTCGGTCATGCCGCGGCTCCCGCGCGCTCGCGCCGGCGCTGCTCGCAGATTTCGCAGAACGGCGCGCCGGACTGGGCGGCCCGTTCGAGCGTTTGCGCCTGCGCGATCTGGTCCGCCGCTTCGGGCCACTCGGCGGGCGCTGCGACCGCCGCACCGGCGGCAGCCGCCGCGGGCGATGCCGTGCGCGCCGCCGCGGGCGTCGGGCTGCGCCCCGGCGCCGCCGACGCGGCCGCGCTACTGCCCGCGGCGCTCGCCGCCCCACCTCCGCCACCGCCACCGCCACCGCCACCGCCACCGCCAGTGGATTGCCGCTGGGCGTGACGGCTGACTTTCCACGCGCCGCGGCCCAGCCGCCAGGCGCCGGCCGCGATGACGTCGTCGTCCGTCAGGCGGTCCAGGCCGACGACGTCCGCAGCGAGGGCAGCCCGCAGGCGGGCCATGCAGCTCGCGTCGTGGCGGTGCCGTTGCAGGAAGCGGCTCGCGCTCCATTCATCCGCGAACGCGATCGTCGCGTCGACGCAGTTCGGACAGCGGTCGGCGAACGAGTGGATGTGGAGGGTTTCCCCGACGGTTTCTAGCGTGAGCGTGATGTGCATGCGTGGTCGGAGCGGCCGCCTGGTCGATGTTCTTGCCAAGGATACAAGGGAGCGCGGCGGCGTACAAGCCCACGCGCCATGCTGATTTTATTGCCGCACGATGACGATACCGTTGAAATCTCAACAGCTGTCCGTTTCATGTCCCCGCGCCCGCCGGCGAATGGATCGACACGTCGAATGGCGAGTTCATGCGCAGCTTATGCATTTTTGCTTCACCTCGGCCACTTCCAACGATAAATAGAACATCGACGCTTATCGGCCACCATGCGCAGTTGCCGGCATTTACACCAAAACTATTCCTTTTTAAATCAGCCACTTATGGATTACATTTTCAGGAAATTTCCCAATCCGATCTGTGCCCGGTAGATAAGCGTCAATACCACGACGAATCACGCTTTACAGACCTTCGTGCGGGCTTACGATGGGTGAACGCAGGCGCAATAAGTCAATGCAAAATATTGTTGCGATACGCCCATTGGCCTCTGTGTAATAACGTGATGGGTCATCACGTCGGTTGATCGTTTTCTTAACCATCTAGGAGTATGAACATGGCAATCAATGTCGACAACTGGGGTTATATCAATGGTGGCTCCACCATCGAAGTCGGCCTTTTAATCAATGACGGTCAGGATTTCGGTGCGCAATTTTTCGAAGGAAAGCCGCAGGATGCCAACAACACCCTTACGACCGATAATGAGGGTATTTCCTTTGGCACCGATGGCAAGCATGCCTATTGGTTCCAGCTGCATTGTGACGGCGTCGGCACGCGCTACGCGCTGTGCGGCGGCGGATTCACGGCCGATTAACAAAGCACTGACACACGGAGGATGCCATGAAAGTGAATATGACCGTCATTACCGACCCCAACAGCACCCGGTTTCTGGGCGCCATCAGGACCGATCCCGTCATGATCGGCAAACAGAAAATCCAGCCCATCTTTCGGCAACGCCACGATCAGGCGCATCATCAGGTGCAAGTCGAGGAAAGCCAGGTACAAGGGCGGCCTGTCGCTGAAGCGGCAGAGCATCTGATGTCGCTGATCAAGCACTAAGCAGAAAAGACGGACGAGGCGGAGGACACTCCGCTTCGTACTTTTGTACGGCAAACGAACTACCGCTCAACGAGTTCGCGATAAAAATATGTCGTATCGCACAATCCTCCATCGGGCCACAGCGCGAACCCGGGCACGACACCCAGCCTGGTCCAGCCCATGCGCGCATACAAGCGCTCCGCATCCTGGCTGGCCGTATCCAGCACCAGCAGCGTCTTGCCGGCCGAACGCGCCGCCCTCTCCGCCGCATCCATCAGCGCCGCGCCGATACCCTGCTTGCGCGCACGCTGCATCACGAGCATCTTGCACAAATCGGCCCGGTGCGGCTGATTGTCCGGTTGCGCCAGCACGAGGTGTACGGTGCCGACGATGCCGACCTCGTCCTCGGCCACGAACAACGCACGCCTGCCGGCCTCGACGTCGGCGGCGAGCCCACGCCACCATGCCGACGCCCGATCGCTGGAAAACGGCCGCATGAACCCGACAGACGCCCCACCCTCGACACAATCGAGCAGCACGGCGGCCAGCCCGTCGATGTCGGCATCGGTCAGCGTATCAACACGGCGAACGCGGCAACTCATGGTCAGCTCCTGGCAAGCGTGGTAAGGACGACGGCATAGCGCGCCGGCACGTCCCCGGGGTTGTGGAAGGAATTCGGTGCATCGAGCGGGATGGCGAGGCAGTCGCCGGTCTCCAGCAGCCACGATTCGGCGCCGTAGGCGATCTGCATCCTGCCTTCCAGGATCCAGATCTGTTGCAGCACGGCAGGCGTGCGGGCGCCGGCCTCGTACGTCACGCGCGCATGCGGCGGAAACGTGACGTCGACGATACGCGTCGGCGACTGGGCTCCTTCCGGCGAGACATTGCGGCGCAGGTAGCCGGAATGCGGGTCCTGCCAGGTGACCTGGTCGGCAAGGCGCGCGACGGGCTCCGGCTTGCGCGCCGGATCGTCGAACAGCGATGCCAGCGGCACGCCGAGGCCGGCCGCGAGTTTGTCGAGCACGACGGCGGTCGGACTGGTCTCGCCCCGCTCGATCAGCGACAGCATCGAGCGGCTGACGCCGCATTGGGTCGACAGCGCATCCAGCGACAGTCCCTGCGCGCTGCGTAGCAGCCGCACCTGTTGGGCGATACGCCCGTTGACGGAGGAATCTTCTTTCATAATGGATTAATTCTCCAGTATGAAAGAGCCTTCGTCAACTATTTTGGATTAGTTATCCAATTTACTGGATGACAGAACGCGGTCAGGACGTCGGCCCAGGGTCCGTCCCAGGCGCGACAAGCAATTCCTTGAGCAACATGTCATTGAACGCCGGCAGATCATCGGGCTTGCGGCTCGTGACGAGACGCGCGTCCAGTACGACTTCCTCATCGGTCCATTCCGCGCCCGCATTCGTCAGGTCGTGCTTGAGGCTGGGCCAGCTGGTCAGGTGCCTGCCGGTGGCGACGCCCGCGTCGATCAAGGTCCACGGACCGTGGCAGATCGCCGCGACCATCTTGTCCTCGGCATCGAAATCACGGATGAATGCGATGGCTTCCTTGCTCATGCGCAGTTGATCCGGATTGGCGACACCGCCCGGCAGCACGAGGCCGTCGAAATCGGCCGGCCTCGCATCGCTCACGTTCATCTCGACCTTGAAGCGGCCGGCCGGATGCAGGTGGTCGAAGCCCTGCACTTCATCGCCGGCGGCCTTGGGCGCCAGCAGGACGACAGTCGCCCCCTGCTCTTCCAGGAAGGAACGCGGGCTCGTGTATTCGATCTGTTCGACGCCATCCGTCATCAGCATGGCGATGCGCTTGCCTTGTAAGGGCTTGCTGGCAACTTGTTCCATATCAACTCCTTTTGGTCGAATATATCGAGACGATCATCCATTCTAGGCAGGGGATGCGGGATGCGTCGCACGCCGCGGGCGCGCAAAAAAACGCCGGCGCGCAGGCGGCCGGCGTTTCGCTCACGTTAAAGAATATGTCAATGCTTCGTCTGCCCGGCCGACTGCAGTTCGCTCAGCAGGGCCTGGTTGAAGGCCGGGATGTCGTCCGGCTTGCGGCTCGTGACGAGCTTACCGTCGACGACGACGGGTTCATCGGTCCATTCCGCCCCGGCATTCTGCAGGTCGAGCTGCAAGGTCGGCCAGCTGGTGACGTGCTTGCCGGTGACGAGGTCGGCGTCGATCAGCGTCCAGGGGCCGTGGCAGATCGCGGCGATCGGCTTGTTCTCGCGGCCGAATGCGCGAATGAAGGTGATCGCTTCCATCGACAGGCGCAGCTGGTCCGGGTTGGCGACGCCGCCCGGCAGCACGAGCGCGTCGAAGTCGGCCGGGCGCGCGTCGCGCACGTCCAGTTCGACCTTGAACTTGTCGGCCGGGGTCAGGTGATTGAAGCCCTGGATCTCGTCGCCGGTGGGCTTCGGGGACACGAGCGTGACCTCGGCGCCCTGTTGTTCGAGAAAGCCGCGCGGGCCCGTGTATTCGACTTGCTCCACGCCATCCGTCATGAGGATGGCTACGCGTTTGCCCTGCAGGGCCTGGTTCGTTCCTCGTTGCATGTAACCTCCGTGTCAGCGTTCAAAAATAGCTAAGCAGGAAGTGCATTGTAGATTTGCCCGATCCGGAACGGCGCGCGCGAAGATATGGCCGCGTCAGCCGGACAGCGCCTGCCACACCAGCCACAGATTGGCGCTGGAGATGACGACGAACAGGAACCACGACAGCCCGGACGTCCACCAGGCATTGACGAACTGCCCCATCAGGTCGCCTCTTCCCGTCAAACGGATCAGCGGATACATGGCGAACGGCAATTGCAGGCTCAACACGACCTGGCTGCCGACGAGCATCTTGCCGATCGCGTGATCGCCCAGCATGAGCACGCCGACCATGGCCGGCCCCAACGCCAGTGCGCGCGTGAGCAGGCGGCGCTGCCAGCCAGGAATCCGGAGTTTCAAAAACCCTTCCATGATGACCTGGCCGGCGATGGTCCCCGTGAACGTGGAACTCTGGCCGGACGCCAGCAGCGCCAGGCCGAACAGGATGGCCGCCGCCGCCGTGCCCGCCACTGGAGCCAGCAGGTAATAGGCCTGGTCGATGTCCATCACGTTGCCGCCGCCCGGTTTATAGAACGCGGCGGCGGCCAGCACGAGGATCGCGCCGTTGATGAACAGCGCGAGAAACAGCGACACGACGGTATCGACGCGCGACAGCCTGATCGCTTCGGCCAGGCGTGTGCCGTCCTGGTTGAGGTCGTGGCGCATGATGCGCGTCTGCACGACGGACGAGTGCAGGTACAGGTTATGCGGCATGACGGTCGCGCCGAGGATGCCGATGGCGAGGTACAGCGCGTCGCGCCGGCCCAGCTTTTCCAGCGACGGCACGAGGCCCGCCATCACGGCGCGCGGGTCCGGGTCGACGAGGAACAGTTCGGCGAACAGGCAGGCGCCGATGGTCAGGATGAGCCCCAGCACGATGGCCTCCAGCCGCCGGAATCCCTTGCCCTTGAGGCCCAGCACGATGATGGTATCGAGCGCCGTCAGCGCCACGCCGACGGGCAGCGACACCCCCAGCAGCAGCTTGAACGCGAGCGCGCAGCCGAGCACTTCGGCCAGGTCGCACGCGATGATCGACAGTTCGGCGAATGCCCACAGACCCTTCGCATGGACCGGCGAATATTGCTCGCGACAATGTACCGCCAGATCCTTGCCCGTGACGATGCCGAGCCGCATGCTGAGGCATTGCAGCACGATGGCCGCCAGGCTGGACAGCACAACGACGAACAACAGGTCGTAACCGAACTGGGAGCCGCCCTGGATGGCGGTGGCCCAGTTGCCCGGGTCCATATAGCCTACCGACACGAGCAGCCCGGGGCCGGCATAGCGCAGGATCTTTTTCCACAGCGGACCATTCTCGGGCACGTTGACGGTGCCTGAGACTTCGGACGGGCAAAAAGGCGCGTTGGCGTCGGTCGGTCGTTTGAGCATGAGGGCAAGATAGCACGGGGATTCCCGCGCACGCCGTGTGCCGCCCGAGCCCGCCGAAAACCGGCGCCCTGGGGCGCCGGCGCGAACCTCAGCCGATACCCGAATCGACGCCCAGCACGCGCAGGCGCGCGCGCAGGCGGCGGATCTCGTCGGCCATGTCGACCACGAGCGCGGCGAGGTCCTCGTTGGCGTCGAAGTCGCGCTCGACGCTCAGCAGGCGCCGGGCCCGGGCCAGGTCGTTGCTGCGGAAACGCCAGCTCGTCACCTGCACGCTGATCTCGCCGCCCAGCACGCCCGCGCGCACGTGTTGCACGACCCAGTCGGGTTCCACGTTGCAGGCGCGCGCCAGTTCGTCGAGGGTCAGCGCCACGTCCTCCAGCAGCACGCCGGTGAGAATATCGTCATGCATCGTTCAGGCTCCTATGCGTTCGCGTGGATTGAAGGCAAGGTCGCGCGCCATTGCCTCGTACAGCTCGCGCGCCCGATCGCTCGTGGCGGGCGGCAACACCACGTTCAGCATCAAGTACAAATCGCCCGGCGTCCTGGCGGGAATGCCGCGTCCTTTCAAGCGCAGCTTGCGCCCGCTCTGCGACCCCGGCGGTACCGTCACTTCGACCGTGCCGGACGGCGTCTGCACCGGGATGCTCGCGCCCAGCGCCGCCTCCCACGGCGCCACGGGCACGTCCTGGTACACGTGTGTTCCTTCGACGCGATAGCGCGCGTCGGGGTTCAACTGGATTTCCAGGTACAGGTCGCCGGCCGGCCCGCCGCCGAATCCGGGATGCCCCTGCCCGCGCATGCGCAGTTGCTGGCCCGGCGTGACGCCTTGCGGGATGTTCACGCTGAGCGTCTTGTCCTGCATCGTCACCTGGCCCTGCGCATCGTGCTGCGGGACGCGCAGGCTGATGGTACGCGTGGCGCCCTGGTAGGCGTCGCGCAGGTCGATGGCGATCGCCGCGTGGACGTCCTCGCCGGGCATCTGAAAACCGCCGCCGCCCGCGCCTGCGCCTCCGCGCGCGCGCCGGCCCACGTGGGAGAACAGGTCGTTGAAAAAATCGTCCGCACCGGCGCCGCCGAAATCGAACTGCGTGCCCCAGTCCGGCGGCGGCTGGAAGCCCTGGCCGGGCCGATGGCCGCGGCCCAGCTCATCGTAGGCGGCCCGCTTTTCGGCGTCGCCCAGCACGTCGTAGGCTTCGTTGATTTCCTTGGTCTTCGCGTCCGCGTCCTTGTGCTTGCTGACGTCGGGGTGGTACTGCCGCACCAGCTTGCGGTAAGCCTTCTTGATCTCGTCCTGGGTCGCCGTTTTCTCGACACCGAGCGTCTGGTAGTAGTCCTTGTATTCCACGAGCGTCGCTCCCGATCGGGTTGGATGGTTGTTGACCCGTATGTTGAGGCGGGGGGCTTGCTTTTCAATTACTATCAAGGCGCTTCGTGTCGAGAAACCGCTATCAACCCAAAATGACATTTATTTATCGCATTGATAGAACGCCGATTTCCTTTAGCCAGCTTTTCAGCAACGATGGCCAGGCGGCTATCGGATGGTCTTTTTCCCGAAGACCGAAAGCGTGTCCGCCCTTTGCAAACAAATGAACCTCTGCCGGTACACCTGCCTCATTGAGCGCCCGGGCATACAGCGTGCTATTGCAGATGGGGTCGACCGGGTCGTCCCAAGCTTGCACCAGAAATGTGGGCGGCGTTTCCTTCGTCACGTGAATGCTTGATTCGAGTGCTCCAGAGCGACAAAGGTGACCCGGATAAAGCGCAATAGCAAAATCGGGGCGACTGCTTAGCTCGTCCACAGGATCAACCGTTGCGTAGGCAGACGAGACAATATTGCTGACCTGCGCCACCAAATAGCCCCCTGCCGAGAAGCCGATGACGCCGATCTTTCGCGGGTTCAGGTTCATCTCTCTCGCCTTCGATCGCACGAGCTTTATGGTCCGCTGCGCATCCTGTAGCGCGAGTGGTATCTTTGGAAAGATTCTGCATCGACATTTTTCGTCAAAGTAGTCATTCCCGCCGGGGACGCGGTATTTGAGCAATACGCAAGTCATCCCCTGGGATGTCAGCCAATCGCAGATCTCGGTACCTTCCAGATCGATGGCCAAGACTCGGAATCCCCCGCCGGGAAATACGATGACAGCAGCTCCGGTGTTGAGGCCCTTCGGCGGGTACACGGTCATCGTCGGGTTGCTGACGTTATTGATCTGCATCCATCCACCGTGTCCTGTTGCAGGAACTACCGACTCTGGCTGTTCAAGAGACGTTGCATTAGGTATTGCACCAGGCCAAATGGCAATCTGCCGATGTTCCGGCGACGGCTGCCAAGTCGCTGCTTGGGCCGATGCGAAATTGATCAAGAACAAAGCAAGACTTATCAAGAAACATATACGCACTGTCTTTCCCCTGTAATGGTTTATAGCTCAAAGCCACTTCCCAGGCTTCACTAGAAGTGTCTATCAGACAAGGCCTCCATGGGCAAACGTGTGATGAACTGGCCGGACTACGTGATGAGTTACCGGCGTAGCCTTGGCGCCGGCACCGTCCGCGGCTCATGCTCGATGGGCTACAGCATCGCCGGCGTGGAGCCTTCCGGGACGGCCCCTATCCCGTGTTCATCGACATCGTGGGCACCAGCGAGACCGACAACAATGCGGCGGCCATGGCGGCTGTCGACGATATGGTGGCCCAAGGCTATGTCGCGGCCACCGTCGACTATGCGCCCTCCCGGTTCGGCACCAGTTCCGTGCTCGGCGCCAAGTCGAGCTGCATGTGCAATCCGAACAGCGCGCTGAGCACCGTGTCGCAGTTGTGCTCGCGTGCGACGGCCGGTTGCAGCAAGGGCATCGTGGCCAGCGGCTTCAGCCAGGGGTCGATCCTGGCGCTGCTCGCCAAGAACGACGACGCGCGCGTGCAGGGCCTACGGCATGGGCACGACCAACGTCTATGCGACGTACGATCTGTCGACCTGCGTGTCGAACGGCAACCGCACACTGCCCAGCGATCGCCTGCGCGCCGTCGACGGAGAGCGGGACAATTTCGCTGGCGGCGCGCGGTCGGCCGCCGACCTGGCTGCAGAACGTCACGGGGCCGACATGCGCTGCCGGGTCCTATGCCTGCATGAACGGCAACAACAGCGGCTGGATCATCGTCAAGAACAGCCAGGTCGGCGACGGCGCGACCGACCACTGCCATATGCGGTCGCCCGGCGACTGCGTCGGCAGCCAGAACGTCCTGGACAGCAACGGGAACAACGGCACGGCGAACTGGAGCAAGGACGCCAACCCGCAGTGGCTCACCAACTTCACGACCAAGCGAATCGCGACGCCGTTCGATGATGCATGCTTGATGCATGACGCATCGTGTTCGCCCGGCCGTCATTAGCATTTCAACCAGTATCCGGCCATGAACGGCAGTGCTAGATTCCTCGTGTTGCCGTTCGTCCAACAAGGGGAAAATCATGGTGAGCAAATGGGTCAGGCGCACGAGCATCGCATTGGCGGCACTCGCCCTGCTGGGCCTGGCGACGGTCGGCGTCGGCAAGGTGCTGGGAGAACGCAAGATGGCGCGCAGCATCGCGCTGGACGTGCGTCCGCTCGACATCGTGCCCGACGTCGCCCGGGTCGACCACGGTCGCTACCTGTACAACACGCGCGGCTGCGCCGAGTGCCACGGTGCGGACGGCGCCGGCAAGACCGTCGTGCGCGACGGCGGCATGCTCGTCGTCGCGCCCAACATCACGGCGGGTCCGAACGGCACCACGGCGCACTACCGCGTCGTCGACTGGGTGCGCACCGTGCGCCATGGCGTCAAGCCGAACGGCAATCCCGTCATGATCATGCCCAGCGAGGATTACAGCCGCCTCAGCGACGAGGACATGGCGGCGCTGGTCGCCTACCTCGAGCAGATGCGGCCCGTGTCCGGCGCGAAGGCCGTCGTCGACGTGCCCGTGCCCGTCAAGGCGCTGTACGCGTTCGGCATCATCAAGGACGCTTCGGAAAAGATCGACCACGCGCTCGCGCCGCCGCAGGCCGTGCCGGCCGCCGTCACGCCGGCGTATGGCGCCTATGTCGCCGCCACCTGCATCGGCTGCCATGGCGCGGACCTGGCCGGCGGCCGCGTGCCGGGCGCGCCGCCGTCGTGGCCGCCCGCCGCCCGGCTGGCGCCCGGCAAGGGCAGCGCGATGAACCGGTATCCGACGCCGGACGCCTTCATCGCCATGCTCCGGACGGGCCACCGGCCGGACGGCAGCGCGGTCAGTACCGTGATGCCGTTCGGGTCGTTCCGGCAGATGAACGAGACGGACCTGCGGGCGCTGTATTCCTATCTGAAGTCGGTGCCGGGAACGACATTGGCGCAGCGCTGAGGCAGTCCCGCGCCCGTCGCGCGCCGGTCACACGGGCTTGGCAATTCCTCAGTAAAATGCGCGGTTTCTCCCAGCAAACCGAACATGACGAATTTGTCCAGCACCGGCGCCCGCGCGGCGCATCCCGTCCGCACCGAGGTCGCGACGCTGTGGCGGCTCTCGTGGCCCATGCTCGTGGGCCAGCTCGCGACCGTCGGCATGGGCGTGGCGGACGTCGCCATGACGGGCCACGTCAGCGCGGCCGAACTCGCCGCCGTGTCGCTCGGCACGTCCGTGTGGTCCATCATCCTCGTGACCGTCATGGGCATCATGATGGCCGTGAACTCGGTCGTCTCGCACGAGATGGGCGCCGGCCGCTACGACCGCATCTCGCACTCGGTGCGCGAGTCGCTGTGGATGGGCTTCGGCGTCGGTGTCGCGGGCTGCCTGGCCGCGAACCTGTGCACGCTCGTATTCGACCACATCGGCCTCGACGCGGCCGTGGCCGACCGCGCGTCGACGTTCCTGCACATCATCAGCTTCGGCATGCCCGCGTTCGCCTGCTACCGCGCGCTGTACGGCTACACGACGAGCATCAACCAGACCAAGCCCATCATGGTCATCGCCATCTGCGGCCTGCTCTACAACATCGTCATGAACTGGCTGTTCATCTTCGGTGAGTTCGGCCTGCCCAAGCTGGGCGCGCTCGGCTGTGCGCTGTCGACGGCGACGGGCATGTGGCTGATGCTCGGCGCGATGGTCTGGTGGATCAAATGGGGCGTCGCCTACCGCCTGACGTATCCGTTCACGCGCTGGGAAGGGCCGAACTGGAAAGAGATCGGCAGCATGCTGCGCCTGGGCCTGCCCATCGGCATCACGTATTTCGCGGAGGTCAGCGCGTTCGGCATCATCAGCCTGCTCGTCGCGCGCTTCGGCGTGATCGAAGTATCGGCGCACCAGATCGCGCTGAATTTCGTTTCGCTCGTGTTCATGGTGCCCCTGAGCTTCGGCATCGGCGCGCTCACGCGCGTGGGCCAGGCGATGGGCGAAGGCAATCCGGTGCGCGCGCGCTTCGTGGCGTGGGTCGGCACCGGGATGTGCATCGCGTTCGGCCTGCTGTCGGCCATCTGCATCGCCTTATTCCGCTGGCAGATCGCGGCGATGTACACGTCGGACGCGGGCGTCCAGGCCACGTGCGTGATGCTGCTGCTGTTCGCCGCGCTGTTCCAGTTGTCGGATGCGACGCAGGTCGCGGCCGCGTCCGCCATCCGCGGCTACAAGGTGACGCGCTCGCCGATGGTGATCCAGATGATCGCGTTCTGGGGCGTCGCCCTGCCCGTCGGCTGGATTCTCGGATTGGCGCCGGACTGGTTCCCGTGGTCGCCTGGCAAGCCGATGGCGGCGACGGGCTTCTGGATCGGTCTCGTGCTGGGCCTGACCGTGGCCGCCGTGCTGCTGGCGTGGTCGCTGAACCAGTTGTCGAAGCTGCGCGTCCGCGAGGTCGCCTGAAGTCGTGAATTCGGGGTCAGAGCCTAATGCCGTTAAGTTAAGGTTCTTCGAAGGCGGCGCTCGGGATAACGCTGGGGCTTGGCTTTAGTGACCCGGTCGAACTTTCGGCCGGGTCGGTAGACATTCAGTTCGAGTAGCATCCTTTCACGCATACGTTTCAAGACGCCAGGTATGTTTCCTTGGGCCTGCAAGGCCGCGACATGCTGCATCTCGAATTGAAATGCTGACAAGGCGAACACAAAGCTGATATCACTAGGGGCGCACTTGGCTTGTTCAGCGGTGCGCGCCATTTCCAGGCGTACCAGGTT
>NZ_JAXOFN010000050.1:0-35968 GCF_034420155.1 Massilia luteola | reverse complement strand
GATCAGTTCTTCGATGCCAGCCTTCGTATTCGATAACGATTTGGACTTCAACTTGTCGTTCGTACTGTTGAGCAGCATGCAGTCCAGTTTTTTCTTCGAAACGTCTACGCCAAGATAAAACATTACTCTTCCTCGTGTTATTGATTTCCCTAATCCACTCCACACTCGCCTTGTACATGCAGGGTCAGCGCCCTCGGATACCGTCCAGTGTTCAGCAATGGGGTGGGAGAGGTGAAGGGCTTAATCTACACTCGAAGGTCGATGCCTTAAGGGTGGGCACAAGCTGGTCTTCACCTCAGCTGATGGTAGCTAACCATCAACTCTATCAAGATACAAGGGTGGGCATTTGAGGCCGGGGGCCTCAAATGAAACGTGCCCACGCGCCGATCGTTGGCGCCAGCCGGTTCGTGCACGAACACGAAACCGTCAGGTATCACCGCGTGGGCGGAGGCCCGCCCACCCTACGAAAACGCGGGCGGCCGGTCACGCCGCCGGCCGCCTCCGGCTCACCCACATCAGCCCGGCCAGGCCCACCGCCAGCATCGCCCACTCGGCCGTCTCCGGCACGGGCGCGGCCACCAGCCAGCCGCGGATCTCCCCGTTCGGATACGCGGTCGTGTGGATGTTGACGTAGGCTTCGTTGGCGTCGATGCCGTCGATGAGGGCCGAGGCGGCGCCCTGGACCGTGCCGCCGTGCGCCTTCACGAAGGCGGGATCGTAGGACGCCTCGTCACCGAGCGCGATGGCATTGCTGTAGGTGCCCGCGGTGACGCCCAGGGGAAAGTCCTGGAACGGCACCGCCACCGGCGCGGTGCCCGTGAAGGCCGTGCTGGTGCAGCAATGGACGTGCGCCCCGGTGGTGGTGCCGTCCAGGTCGCGGAACGGCATGTCGACGAGCATCTGCTTGCCGTTCAGGTCGATCGTCACGAGGCTGGAGCCGGGCGAGGCGTCGGGCGGGCTTTCCAGCGCGCCGCTGGCGACCGCCCGGTAGGTCGGGTCGTTCGGCGCGGCGCCGGCGGGCAGGGCGATGTCGGCGGCAGCCGCCGCCAGTGCGAGGACGGACAGAACACGTTTCATGGATTACCTCCTGTTGAACAAGGGTCCTGCGGCGCACCCCGTCCTGGGGTGCTGTCCCAAACCTAGCACCGCTGGCTTGCGTCTTCGCACACGGTACGGCTGAGATAGTGCTTTCGAGCGACTGAAAATCGGAAACCTTGGCACAATCGCAAAAAAACAACCCGACACGACCATGCGACTCCCCAAGCGACTCCTCTGTTCCGCCTTGCTGCTGGCCGCCGCCGGCGCGGCCCAGGCGCAGGACGCCTCCCTGCTGGCCGGCGCGATGCGTGTCGACAAGGACCACGGCGACGCCTCGTTCGCCGTCAACGTCGGCTACACCCAGCGCCTGACGCCATACTTTGCGCTGAGCGCCGACTACCTGAACGAAGGCCATCCGAGGCTGCACCACCGCGACGGCCTCGGCGCCCAGGCGTGGCTGCATACCCGCGTGCCGCAGCGCGGCTGGTCGTTCGGCGCCGGCTTCGGCCCCTACTATTATTTCGACACGACGACGGGCAACGGCTCGCTGAGCGATTACCGCAACGAGCACGGCTGGGGTGAGCTGATGAGCGTGGATGCGATCTACCACCTGCATTCGCATGCGTACGTGGAGGCGCGGCTGTCGCATACGCACGGCATCCCCGACCGCGACACCACCCAGCTGATGGTCGGCATGGGCTACGAGCTGGGCACCGTGCCGAACTGGGAGCGCAAGGAAAACGCCGACAAGGGCGACGAGACGATCATGCTGCTGGGCGGCCGCTCCATCGTGAACAGCTTTAAATCGGAAAAGGCGACGGCGGCCGCGGTCGAGTACCGCCGCACGGTCAACCCGAACGTCGAATGGAGCGTCATCCTGATGGACGAGGGCAAGGTGGGCGTGGCCGAGCGCATCGGCGTATCGAGCCAGATCTGGCTGCTGCGCCCGTTCACGGAACGCACCGTGCTGGAGATGGGCTTCGGCGCCTACGGCGTGCGCGACCAGCTCGACCGCACCGACGCCGAAGCCGAGCGCGTCACGCGCCTCACCGGGCTGGCGTCGATCGGCATGCGCTACCGCATCAACGACATCTGGCGCGCGCAACTCACGTGGAACCGCGTGATCACCGACTACCACCGCGACTCGGACGTGTTCCTGCTGGGCGCCGGCGTCGTGTTCTGAGCGGCGCGCGTTACAGCTTGACGATCTGCCGGTCGATGGCCTTGCGCGCGCGTTCGCTGCGTTCGCTGTAACGGTCGATCAGGTACTCCGTGCGGCCGCGCGTGAGCAGCGTGAACTTGAATAATTCTTCCATCACGTCGACGACGCGGTCGTAGTAGGCGGACGCGCGCATGCGGCCGGCGTCGTCGAATTCCTTGTACGCCATCGGCACCGACGACTGGTTCGGGATCGTGAACATGCGCATCCAGCGTCCCAGCAGGCGCAGCGTGTTGACCACGTTGAACGACTGCGAGCCGCCGCAGACCTGCATCACGGCGAGCGTGCGCCCCTGGCTGGGGCGCACGCCCCCCTGGTCCAGCGGGATCCAGTCGATCTGGTTCTTCATGACGGCCGTGACCGCGCCGTGGCGCTCCGGACTGCACCACACCTGGCCCTCGGACCACAGGGACAGCGCGCGCAGCTCGGCCACTTTCGGATGCGTCTCGGGCACGCTGCCGGCCATCGGCAGTTCGGCCGGATCGAAGATCTTCACCTCGGCGCCGAAGTGTTCGAGGATGCGCGCCGCCTCGAAGGTCAGGAAGCGGCTGAACGAGCGTTCGCGCAGCGAGCCGTACAGCATCAGGATGCGCGGCGGATGATCGAGGTCGCCGACCGGTTCCAGCTTGGCGGCGGTCGGCAGGTCGAGGCGTTCGGGATCGATGTTGGGCAGGTCGGGGAGCTTGTTCATGGTCGTCTTTTTGGATGCGTCAGGACAGCCGCAGCGCCAGCGCGGCCAGGGTGAGGAACAGGATCGGCAGGGTCAGCACGACGCCGGTGCGGAAGTACTGGCCCCAGGAGATGCGGATGCCTTTGTCCGCCAGCACGTGCAGCCAGAGCAGGGTGGCCAGGCTGCCGATCGGCGTGATCTTGGGACCGAGGTCGCAGCCGATCACGTTGGCGTACACCATCGCGTCGTGCACGGCGCCGCCGGCCGGGACGGCGTCGATCGCGAGCGCGCCGACCAGCACCGTCGGCATATTGTTCATGACCGACGACAGCAGCGCGGTCGTGAACCCCGTGCCCAGCGCCGCGCCCCAGGTGCCGTGCGCCGCGCCGCGCGCCAGCAGCGCCGTCAGGGAGTCGGTGAGGCCGGCGTTGCGCAGGCCGTAGACCACGAGGTACATCCCGAGCGAGAACACGACGACCTGCCACGGCGCGCCCTTCAGCACGGCGCGCGTGGCAATGACGTGGCCGCGCGCCGCCACGGCCAGCAGCACGACGGCGCCCATCGCGGCGACCGCGCTGATCGGCACGCCGAGGCGCTCCAGCCAGAAGAAGCCGGCCAGCAGCAGCGCCAGCACGTACCAGCCGGCGATGAACGTGGCGCGGTCGCGGATCGCGTCCCGCGGGCGCTTGAGCTGGGCGAGATCGTAGGTCGCGGGCAGGTCGCGGCCGTAGAACGCGACGAGCGCGGCGAGCGTCGCCGCCACCGCGACGACGTCCACCGGCACCATCACGGCCGCATAGCGCGCGAAGCCGATGCCGAAATAATCGGCGGACACGATGTTGACGAGGTTCGACACCACGAGCGGCAGGCTGGACGTGTCGGCGATGAAGCCGGCCGCCATCACGCAGGCGAGCGTCGCGCGCGGCGGGAAGCGCAGCGCGGCCAGCATCGCGATCACGATCGGCGTGAGGATCAGCGCCGCGCCATCGTTGGCGAACAGCGCCGCGACGGCCGCGCCGAGCAGCACCAGCAGCACGAACAGGCGCCGCCCGTTGCCGCCGCCCCAGCGCGCGACGTGCAGCGCGGCCCACTCGAAGAAGCCGGCCGCGTCGAGCAGCAGGCTGATGACGATGATCGCGACGAACGCGCCGGTGGCGTTCCAGACGATGTGCCAGACGACGGGAATGTCGGCGACCTGGATCACGCCCGCGAGCAGGGCGACGGCGGCGCCGGCGGCGGCGCTCCAGCCGATGCCCATGCCGCGCGGCTGCCAGATCACGAGGACCAGCGTGCCGAGGAAGATGAGGAGGGCCTGCAGCATCACGCGTCGATGCCGCCGATGCGGTCGAGCGCCGCCTTGAACGCGGCGCGGTCGCCCGCCAGGCGGTCGAGCGGCAGCGCCAGGAACGCTTCGATGCGCGCGCGCAGGATCGCGTAGGCCCGCTCGAACGCGGCGTCGATTTCTGGTTCGGTGCCGGTCACGTGGCTCGGATCGTCCACGCCCCAGTGCGTGCGCAGCACGGGGCCAAGGTAGGCCGGACACGTCTCGCCGGCGGCGCTGGCGCACACGGTGACGACGATGTCGGGCGTCACGGGCAGGCCGTCCCACGACTTGCTGAAACAGCCGTCGGTCGGAACGCCCTTGGCGGCCAGCAGCGCGAGCGCGCGTTCGTTCAGCTTGCCGGTGGGCTGGCTCCCGGCACTGATGGCATGCCAGCCGGCGGGCGCCAGGTGGTTGAAGACGGCTTCGCTGATCAGGGAGCGGCAGGAGTTGCCGGTGCAGAGGAAGAGTACGTTCATGAGCGGATGAAAGAATGGTTCAGGCGCCGCACGCGGGGCCGCAGGATTGGCCGTCGCAGCAGTTCTCGGTGAGGAAACCGACCAGGGCGTTCATCGTGTCGAAGCGCGCGGCGTAGATGACGAAGCGGCCGTCCTGGCGCGGCACGACGAGATGCGCGTGCGTCAGTTCCTTGAGGTGGAACGACAGCGAGGAGGCGGGCAGGCCGAGCTTTTCCGCGATCCTGCTTGCGGCGAGTCCGTCCGGGCCGGCCTGCACGAGCAGGCGGTAGGTGGCCAGCCGCGATTCCTGGGCGAGCGCGGCGAGCGCCGTGATGGCATCTTTGTTTTCCATATTTCCAGTATAGTCGAAATGTTGGTGCGCAAACAAGCGTGTTCTGTCGGGTGACACGAAAAGTGGAAAATGTGCCAAGTTAGTGAAAAACTGCTGACGAAGTTAGTGAAAAATCGGCTTAGTGAGAGGTTTTGTTGCGACAAGTGCAATGCCTGCGTACACTCGACGAAAGGCCGCTTGCGGCCAAAACCGGTCGCTCGCGGCTCAGCTTCAACGTTAGATAGCTCGGAGCATTATGGAACCCTCACTGATCGAATCCGCTTGGCCAAATTCTCTTCGCTGGTTTTTAACCCAAGGTTTGACCAGCTTTACGCCTTGGCACTTTATGCAAACGCCGGACGAGATGGCGTTCGCAGCCAATGCGTTCCGGCGTGAGGACGTAAGTAACGGCGAGGTGTTTGTATTTGCTCGGCGTCAGGATTGCGACGACTTTGCTGGCCTTGAGCTGGTTGGCGGGCGGGTCACCGAAAAGGTCGTGTACTTCCATCCTGTATTTAGTGATAGCTCCAAGGGCTCCCCGAGAACTTGGAACATTGTCATCACAACTTATGAAGATGTCTTTGAGTTTGTCGCACAGCGCGTTGTGCCGGACATGAAGGACTGGGCACTAACGGAGGACGCTCGAGATCTATAAGTGCGTTCCCCTGAAACTCGTCCAAGTCGCTGCGCGGCTTGACCCAGGATTAACTCGCCAATTGATGCGCTCGTAAGTCCGCTTAGGTCGGTTGCGGCCGGTCGTGACACTCCGCGGCTTTTCCTCGACGGCAACCTGCTATGCTGAGGTCAATGGCCGGGTTCGGCCAACAGCGGTCATTCAGTACCGCCTGACGAGAGAGTAAGCGTGAACAAAGTCCCTTTCCCTGTTGCAGATTGGCGTAACGATCCACATTGGATGGTCAAGAGTTTTTTTAACAACGTGTGCGAACAGCGAGCGCTCGTTAAGGCCCTCGACATCATTACGCGGAGAGACACATACGCATACAACGAGGAATACTGCGCCTTTCCTGACCCCGACGATCCAGACCCCAGACTGCATTTTGATGGCATAGCATTTGGCGTGTCTGATGAAGAAGTGGTCATTACCGAAGTCGAGTTCTGGCGATACGTTCAGCAAGCAGGCCTTTTCTGGATCGAACACAACAAGGCCGATGCTGATGAAGTTAGGCGGGTTTTGCTTCGCGTGCCAGGTTGAGCTGGGCGGGAATGTCCGGTATGGGTCGGTTCCGGCCGGTCGTGACCGTTCGTGACTTTTTCGCTTCAGCAACCTGCTATGCTGAGCTGAACGGCCGAGTTCGGTCACAACCGGCCTTTGGCCTGAGCGATCTATGACTGGGAAAATATGAAGAGACTAGCTTTAATAGGTGGATCCCTACTGTTTCTCTCCGGCTGCTATACCGTGAACAACGAGCGATTTGCAAACGATGTGCGCGCCCTCGTACAACCTGGCATGGAGATGTCGTTAGCGATCGGAAAACTTGAAAGCAATGGCTTCGCATGTGATCCACACAGCTCAGCTCCGGCCATCACATGCGTAAAAACACGGCAAAACTTGTTGCCGTACACATGCATTGAACGAGTAAATCTGACTCCATCACAAGCGCCGATGACGCTGGATCGCGTTGATACGCCGCCGATTGCGTGTGCGGGTTTTTGAAGTCAAAACCGTTTGACGACAACGGCTACTTCCGGTCGTTAGAAGCCTGTCGATACGTCCCGCCAGGCCATCGGAATTTTTCAGTATTTAAGGCGCATCAGCCGGAAATTTTCAATTTGTACGTCACCTTGCTATGCCCGAGATGACAGAGATAGTGAAAAAGGCCTTTGCAATCAGTACCCGACTTTTCACTTACTGCGTCATCCGACAGTTCTGGTTCGAAGGACTGTCAGGCGAGCTTGCGTTCCCAGTAGCCCACGTCGACCCATCTCCCGAACTTCTTGCCGACTTCCGAGAAGTGCGCGACCTTGCGGAAGCCAAGCGCCTCGTGCAGCCCGGCGCTGGCATCGTTCGGCAGCGCGATGCCGCCGATGACGACGTGCAGCTCGCGTGCGCGCAGGGCATCGAGCAGGGCGCCGTACAGCATCCGCCCGAAACCGCGGCCGGAGAACGCGCGGTCGAGATAGACCGTGCTTTCGACGGCGTGCCGGTACGCGGGCCGCACGCGCCATTTGGTGGCGTAGGCATAGCCGGCGAGCTCGCCGTCGACGTCCAGCACCAGCCACGGCAGGCCGGCGGCGCCGACGTCGGCGATGCGTTGCGCCATCTCCGGTGCGCCGACCGGCTCTTCCTCGAAGCTGATGGTCGTCGTCGTGACGTAGTGGTTGTAGATGGCGCAGATGCGGGCGGCGTCAAGGGGTGTGGCGGGGCGGATGTGGGTGGTGGGCATGGGCGTCGTCGAAGAGGTGGCGTCGACGATGGTGGGGCGGGGGCGGGCGGTTGTCAAGATCGCGGTGTGTCCTGATTCCGGCCAGGCCTGTTCGAGCGTTGCCTCCACTGCGCGACACCGTTCAAATGCACCCCGGCCTCATCTGCCGTTCCAGGCGCTTCATCGCCCAACCCCTGCCATATGGTCAATGCACCTTCGACGGCAAAAATCGGGCGACTGCCTGGCACTGTGTTGCCACCTCGCCCACGGTCTCAGTAAGACAGCTGGATGTGTCGCAGGTGCCAGCTACCGTTGTCGCTGGTCCAAACCATCGTGAACGGCGCCCGCAGCGCATCGGACGGCTTGTCCTTCGGGCCGACCGAGCCAAGACGTACGCCCGTCACGACCGCAGTGCTTCCGAAGCGTTGCACGTTCACGTCTTCGGCGCGCAGCTTGATGACCGCATCCGAATTGAACAGCGCCTCGAATGCCGCGGGCTTCAGGACGTGAACCGTAGGTGCCGACGGGTCGATCTCGGTGAATCCGGCCGCAGGGATGTAGCGCAGGACGCCAGCCAGGTCCCGCGCAGTCATGCGCGCATACAAGTCGACGGTGGCGGAAGCGACATCGCGATCAGCGGCCGCCCTGCCCGCCGTCGAGGCCGCCAGTGCCGCCGCGGTCAGCACGACGCCGGCGGCGCGCCGCGCGATGGTTGCGCTCATTTGGCCACCTCGAAGCCGGCGGCCGTGAGCGCAGCGACAGCCACGTCGTGGTCTTGCTGGGCATTGCCGCCAGAGATGCCGATGCCACCGACCACACGACCGCCCACCACGATGGGAACGCCGCCGCCCACCGGCATGACACGCGGATGGTTGGCCAGCGGCGCCGTCGCCGGCTGAGCGACGACCTGGTTCCAGATCATTGTGTCCAGACCGAAGGAGGCGGCCGTCCAAGCCTTGTTGACGGCTACTTCGGCGGCCAGGAACGGCGTCGCGTCGGCACGCTCGAAGGCGATCAGGTGGCCGCCTTCGTCGGTGACCGCAATGGCCAGATTCAGGCCGGTCTTGGTGGCCGCGTCGCGCGCGGCGACGGCCAGCGCCAGCGCGCTGTCGCGCGTGATGGAAGCCTTGGTCTGGACTTGGGTAGCGTGGTGTTGAGACATGATGAGTTCCTTTGAAATGAAGTTATGCGTTTGAGTGCTGGTATGCGGTGCGCCCGAAATCAAAAGCCTTCAAGCACGATCTTGCCCACGGCCTTGCCGCTTTCGATCAGCGCATGGGCAAGGGTCAGGTTTTCGGCGTTGATGCGGCCGAACACGGCGTTGGCGGTCGTCCTGACGCGGCCGGCATCGACGAGTTCAGCCACGCGCCCCAGCAGAATGCCTTGCTCGTGCATGTCAGGCGTCTCGAACATCGAGCGCGTGAACATCAGCTCCCAATGCAGCGACAACGACTTGTTCTTGAGCGCGATCGGGTCCAACCCTTCCATGTCATCGATGACGGCCAGCGCGCCCTGCGGCTTCAGGCTCTGGATGATCTCCTGGTAGTGCGTGCCGGTCTGCGTGAGCGAGGCCACGTAGTCCACTTGCTCGATGCCGGCCGAGCGCAGCGCCTGCGACAGCGGCATGGCGTGATCGATGACCGCGTGCGCACCCAGCTCCAGGCACCATTCGCGCGACTCCGGACGCGACGCCGTGGCAATCACGCGCAGCTTGGTCAGCTGCCGGGCCAGCTGGATCAGGATCGAGCCCACGCCGCCGGCGCCGCCCACGACCAGCAGCGTCTGGCCTTCGCCACCGCCCTGGGCAATGCGCAGCCGGTCGAACAGCAGCTCCCACGCGGTGATGGCCGTCAGCGGCAACGCCGCGGCTTGCGCATCCGAAAGCGACCTGGGCGCCCTGGAGACGATGCGCGCGTCCACCGCATGCAGCTCGCTGTTGGCGCCCGGGCGCCTGATCGAACCGGCGTACCAGACGCGGTCACCGACCGCGAAGCCGGCGGCCTGCGCGCCGACGGCCTCGACCACGCCGACGGCGTCCCAGCCGAGCACCTTGCGTTCGCCGGCGGCCGGCGCGCTGGCGGCGCGCACCTTGGTGTCGACCGGATTGACCGAGACCGCGTGCACGCGCACCAGCAGGTCACGCGCACCGGGCACCGGAGCGGGCAGTTCCACGTCCTCGAGCGCCTTTGGCGCATTGATGGGCAAGTTCTTTTGATAAGCAACAGCTTTCATGGCACTTTCCTTTCTTGGCTTAAGTGATGTCGATGAAAGGTAATATAGGTAAAATAGCTGCGCTTGATAAGAGGTCCTTCCAATGCATCACTTTCAAACCAGGATTGAAAATATAAGCGACCTCCAAGTGTTGCTGTACACGGTCAGCGGCGGGTCGTTGACTGCGGCTGCGCGGGCACTCGGCATCACGCCGGCGGCGGCCAGCGCAACGCTGAAGCGACTTGAGACTCAGTTGGGGACGCGGCTCTTCGAGCGCTCGACGCGTGCAATGCGGCTCACGCCGCCAGGTCAAATCCTGCTGGAATATGCCCAGCGCGCGTTCGAGCTGTTGGCCGAGGGGGAATCCCAGCTCGATGCCGAACGCGGCGCGCTGGTGGGCACGGTACGTGTTTCGGCACCGTCGGACCTCGCCCGGACCGTGCTGATGCCGATGTTTGATGAATTCCTGCACCTTCACCCCGGGGTGAAGCTGACGCTCAATGTTGGCGACCGCTTGCTCGACGTGCTGCGAGACGAGATAGACTTCGCGATTCGGTACGGGGAGTTGAGCGACTCCCGCCTCGTGGCCCGTCAATTGTCGCTGGAGCACCCCGTTCTCAGCGCTTCCCCCGACTACTTGCGTCGTCACGGCACGCCACTCGCACCAACAGACCTGGTGGACCACAACTGCATCGCATTCATGCGCGCCGGGCGTACGTTCAACTCATGGCGCTTCGGTCAGAACGACCAGTGGACCACGGTCAGGGTCAGCGGCGACCGGGTCGTGGATGACGCCTCGATGGCACGCCAATGGGCCGTTGCGGGAGCCGGAATCATCTTCATGACCGAGATCGAACAGCGGCGCGATCTGCAAAGCGGCGCCCTGGTGCGGCTGCTGGCCGAATGGGGGACAGACCCGTATCCCTTGCACGCAATCCTGCCTAGCGGACGCTTCGTCCCCAATCGCGTTCGCGCGCTGGTGGACTTCATCGCTGGCCGCTTTGCCGAACGCCGGCTGTCAAACACGGAGCGCTGAAGAAGGCGCCCGGCACCGCCCCAGCGCTTATTGAAGTGTGGACATCGCCAACGAACTGGCAGGCGAGCCACTGTGTTTGTCGTCAGTGGACTCGCCCTTGATGCCGTCGATTTGCAGGTATGCGTCGATTGCCATGATGCCGCCGTCGTTGAGCAACGAGGCATGTTGACAGAGCCCGGTTTATGGCGATTTGGCTGGAGTCCACGGCCGAACGGCCGACAACAGGCCGCCGGTCATTCCTGTCCCGGCGTCCCCGCGACTTCCGGATGCCGCACCTCCCACGCCGCCAGCGCCTCCTTGTAGTTCGCGAGCAGCATCTGGTACACGTCGAAGATACAGTTCGGGCAGCCCGAGCCGCAGCAATCCTCCAGCGCGGGTTCGATGGGCGGCTGCGGGCGCGGGTCGGGGTCGGGGATGCTCACGGTGTGTTGTCGGTATTGAGGATCTGGATTGACCCGCGTTCCCTGGCGCTCGCGTGGCCGGGCTGCCGCGGGATGCGCGGCAGTTCCGGTCCGGACGGCGTAGGCTCGGGTGGAACGGGAGCGGACATGCGCCGCAGCATACCCAATCGTGCCGCGAAAGTCGAGGCGCGCCCGCCCCGCCTTCAGCCGTTCAGCTCATAACTGCGCAGCACGAACACCATCTTGCCGTGCCGCCTGGCGCAGACTCCCTGCATGATTTCGCCGCCGCCCAGGTCCCATGTGAGCGCGCTGCCGGTGGGCCTGGCCGCGCAGGCCGCGTGGGCCTCGGCCGGGACCGGCGGCAACCTGGGCGGGGGCGGCGGCGCCGGCACGGGCGGCACCGTGGGCACGGGCGGCAGCGCCGGCACGGCCGGAAGCGCGGGCAGGGCGGGCGGCGTACCGGCCTCGGACGCGTAGGGCACAGGCGGTGCGGGCGGCGCGGGTGGGACCGGCGGCGCAGGGGGCACGGGCGGCGCCTTGCATTTGCCGGTGTCCGTCTTGCAGTGGATGCTCACGTACACATGGGCGTCCCGGTCATGCTCGTCCGGCGTCGTCTGCGCCAGCGCGGGCAGCGTGGCGGTGCCCAGCGCGAGCGCAAGGGCGAGGGTGGCAGCGTTCATCGTGGTCTCCTGGTCGCGGCCCGCGCGGCGCGGCGGGCCATGCGTGCATCGTGCATCCGGATTGTGGAGAAAAAATGAAGATGCGCGGCTCAGGGATCGAAACGGTAGCCGAGTCCGTAGATCGAGTGGATCGCGTCCACGCCGGGCAGCGCGGCGTCCAGCTTTTTCCTGAGGTTCTTGACGTGGCTGTCGATGGCGCGGTCCGTCACGTCGAGGCTCGCGTTCCCTTCGCGCGCCACGTCGAGCAGGCGGGCGCGCGAGAACACCTGGCCGGGACGGCGCGCCAGCGCGGCCAGGATGCCGTATTCCGTCGGCGTCAGGTCGAGCGCCTTGCCGTGGACCGCGATGCGGCGCGCGGCCGCGTCGATCGCGACGACGGGGGCCGGTCGTCCCGCGCGGCGCAGGATCGCCTTGATGCGCGCGACGAGTTCGCGCGGGCTGAAGGGCTTGCACAGGTAGTCGTCGGCGCCGGCGTCGAGGCCCAGCAGGCGGTCGATTTCTTCCACACGCGCCGTCACCATCACGACGGGCAGGGCGGCCAGCACCGGGTCCGCGTCGGCGCGCAGCGCGCGGCACAGGGACAGGCCGTCGAGACCCGGCAGCATCAGGTCGAGCACGAGCAGCGCGGGCGGATCGCGCCGGATGGCGTCCAGCGCGACGGCGCCGTCGCCGAATACGGCGGCCGTGTAGCCGGCCGCGCGCGCGTAGTCGGCGACCAGGGCCGCCAGTTCCGGCTCGTCCTCGACGATGGCGATGCGTGCGTTCATGCGGCGTCTCCCGCGAGCGGCAAGGTGAGGGTGGCGCGCAGGCCGCCAAGCGGCGCATGCGCGAAGGCGAGCGTGCCGCCCTGGGCGTCGAGCAGGCGGCGGCACAGCGCGAGCCCGATGCCGGCGCCCCCATGGGCGCGGCTGCGCGACGCGTCGACGCGATAAAAACGTTCGGACAGGCGCGCGAGCGCGTCGTCCGGCACGCCCGGCGCGCTGTCGTCCAGGTGCAGCCGGATGCGGCAGGCCTCCGTGTGCGCATGCAGATGGACGCGGCCGCCCGGCGCCGTGTAGCGCAGGCTGTTCTCGAACAGGTTGTCGAGCACCTGGCGCATGCGGTCGGGGTCCGCGCACACGGATGCCGGCGCCGGCTCGGGGCCCAGTTCCAGCGCGAGGCCGGCCTGTGCGAGCCGCGCTTCGAACCCGCGCGCGTGGTCGCGGGCGAGCGCCCACAGGTCGAGCGCCACGGGCCTGCAATCGAGCGCGCCGACGTCCGCGCGGGCCAGCGCGTACAACTCGTCGATCAGTTTATTCAGCGCGAGCACCTGGCGCAGCATGGCGTCGAGCGTATCCGGCGTGGCGCTGCGCACGCCGTCCTGCAGCGCTTCGAGCTGGGCGCGCAGCACGGCCAGCGGCGTGCGCAGTTCGTGCGACGTGTCCGCGACCCATTGGCGGCGCGCGGCTTCCGCCCCGGCGAGCCGGGCCGCGAGCGCGTTGAAGTGGCGCGCCAGGTCGCCGAGTTCGTCGCTGCGGTGCGCGTCCAGGCGCAGGTCGAAATGGCCTTCGGACAGCGCCCGGCTGCCCGCGGCCAGTTGCCGGATCGGGCGGCGGAAGTGGCGCGCCAGCAGCACGGCGGCGACGGCGCTCAGCAGGACGGCGAGCGCCACGATCTGCCACAGGCTGCTGGTGAGCTGCCGCAGGAAGGCGTAGGCCAGCGCGTCGCTGGGCCGGGCGCCGCGGGCGACGGCGAGATAGCCGACCGTGCGGCCGTCGACGTCGAGCGCGCGCCGGGCCAGCGTGGCCGCGGCGCCCGGGCGGCGGCCGGCGAGCCAGGCGCCGTGCGCGTCGAGCAGGGTGATGCGGCGTGCGAGCGGCAGCGGGCCGGGGTCGGGGTCGGGCATGGGCCCGGCCGGCGGTGGCGGCGCGGCGGGACCGTCCGGCACATCCGGACCGGGCAACGGCGGCAGCGGCGACGCGGGAGGCGCCGGTGGCGCGGGCGGCATCGGCGGCACGGGTGGCGCGGCCGCGACGGGTGCCGCGGGCGCCACCGGCGCGGCCGGCCCGCCATCCTCGCGCGCGCGCTGCAGGCGTGCGAGCTCCTGCGCGATCCAGTCCTGGCGGGCCGCGCGCGGAATGAAATCCCAGCCGCCGTCCGCCCGGTACTGGCGCGTGAGCGCGGTGGACAGTTCTTCCAGGCGGTCCAGTTCGATGCCAACGGCATAGTCGCCGAAGCCGGCCAGCACGTTCTGGCGCAGCAGGAACACGGCGGCAGCGGCCACGGCGAGGATCGCCAGCAGGACGGATGCGAACAGGCGGTGACCGATCGAGAACTTCAAGGCGGGAGCACGTGGGAAATGGCGACGGGCCATTCTAGGGTATTTCGTCGGATAAATACGACGTGGCGGCACCATATACCTGATTTGTCTGGACAGGGCATTGATTTTTGCCGAATGATGGAACGTATCCAGGGTGCACTAATATTTTCATTAAAATAAAACCGGCCGTCGAACCAACGAGCCGCCCGCTTGGAGACATCGTATGTTGAATTGGTTGAAGGCGACGCTGGTGCCGTCCGCGTCGGCGTTCGCGCCGGCCGGGCGGTCCGGCATGACGGCGCGGGTGCGCAGCCTCGTGCTGAATGCGCGCGACGGCAGCATCCGCACGGCGATCAACGCGGCGCGCCTGCGCAAGGAGGTCGACCAGTCGCTCGACAAGGCGCGCCAGCAGTACGCGGCCGCGCGCGCGCTGGCGGCGTCGGCGCGCGACGTGACGGCGCTGTCGGCCAGCGTCAAGGCCGGCACCGACGACATCGCCGGCACCGCGGACCGCAACCTGGCCGTGGCGCGCGCGTCGATGGATGAACTGACGCACCTGGAAGCGCGCATGCGCGCGATCGAGGACAAGGTTGACGGCTTCGCGCGCACGGTCGGCCAGCTCGATCACCACGCCCGCTCGATCAGCGAATTCGGCGGCATCATCCAGCGCATCGCCAACCAGACCAATCTGCTGGCCATCAACGCCGCGATCGAGGCGGCGCGCGCGGGCGAGGCCGGCCGCGGCTTCGCCGTCGTGGCGGCCGAGGTGCGGCGCCTGTCGCAGCTGGTCAACGAGGAGACGTCCAAGATCGCGGGCGTCAACAGCGAGATGCGCACGCTGGTCGAATCGACCACCGGCGCCACGCAGGACATCCTGGAGGGCGTGAACGTCTCCGCCCGCGACGTCGGGCTGGCGGCCGGCCGCTTCAAGACCTTCGTCGCCGACTTCGAGCGCATGACGGGCACCGTCAACGAGATGGCCGTGGCGATGGAGTCGCTGGACAGCGTGAGCCAGTCCATCGGGCGGCAGGTGGGCGACATGGCGACGAATGCGTCCGAGACGGGCAAGGCGATGGCCGATGCGTCGCGCCGCGTCGACGAGGTGCGCGCGACCACCGAGGAAATGCAGGGCGTGCTGGCCGAGTTCCGCACGGGCGGCACGCCGTTCGACGGCCTCGTCGAGGCCACGACGCAGCTGCGCGACGCCGTCGGCCGCTGCCTCGCCGGCCATCTGGCGCGCGGCGTCGACATCTTCGACCAGAAGTACCGGCCGATCGAAGGTTCCGACCCGCCGCGTTTCACGACGGGCTACGACCGCGCCGTGGAGGACGACCTGCAGGCGCTGTTCGACCGCGTGCTCGCCGGCCTGCCGGGCTGCGCGTACGCGCTGGCGGTCGACACGCGCGGCTATGCGCCGACCCACAACGGCAAGTTCTCGCAGACGCCGACGGGGCGCCGCGAGCACGACCTCGTCTACTGCCGCAACAAGCGCATCTTCGACGACCCGGTCGGGGCGAAGCTGGCGGCCAATCGCAAGCCGTTCCTGTTCCAGACCTATCTGCGCGATACGGGGGAGGTGATCAACGACCTGTCGATGCCGCTCGACGTCGGCGGCCGGCATTGGGGCGCGGTGCGGGTGGGGTTCGATTCCGCGAAGTTGTAACGTTGCGCGCGTGGGCACGGGGTGCCCACCCTACCAATCCGGGGTGCGCGTCCGACCAATCCGGTCGATGCGCGTGGGCGCGGGGGCCACCGGACGGATCCGGTTGCCGTAGGGTGGGCTCCCCGAGCCCACCACGCACATCAGAACTTGTAGTTGTACGCCAACCCAATCAACTGCATGCGGGTCTTCCACGTCCCGCGCGTCGTCTCGCCGTTACCGGTGCAGGTCGTCATCGCCGGGTTGCAGTTGTTCGTGTAGTTGCCGCTCGCGTCGCTGAAATGCAGCCAGCTGTAGGCCAGGTCCAGCGACGAGGCCGGGGTCAGCTTCCAGTTCGCGCCGAACGACAGTTGCAGGCGGTCGGCGTCCGGCAGGGCCGCGTGGCGCAGCGTGTCGCCCTGGACCGGGGCGTCGTCGTGGGCGATGCCCGCGCGCAGGACCGTCGTGTCGTTCAGCTGGTAGTTCGCGCCGAACGCCACGCGCACGGTGTTCTTCCACTGCTGGCGGATCACCAGGTCACCCACGCCGGCGCCGACGAACTGGATATTGATGTCCTGCATGCGCGAGTGGCGCGTCCAGGTCACGTCGGCCATGCCGGCCCATTTCGGGTCAAACCGGTGGAAGGCGTTCAGCGACAGCGTCTCCGGCGTGGTCACGTCCACGCGCGACGCCGAGTTGGCGTGATGCGATGCGCCCTGCAGCACCTTGTTGACGACGGCGTCGCCGGTGACGGTCGAGAAGTCCCACACCGCGCCGCCCTTCAGTTCATGCTTGATCGACGAGCGGTAGGCGATGCCGAAGCGGGTGTCCGGCGTTGGCGAGTACAGATAGCCCAGGTTGAAGCCGTAGCCCCAGTCCTTGCCTTCCACGCCCGCGTGCGCGTCGCCCGCGGTCGCCAGCGCGGCCGGGTTGCCGCCCAGGGTGACGATCTGGCGCACCAGCGCGGCGCCGCTGCCCGTGGCCTGCGCGGCGGCGATGGAACCCGGCACGTCGACGGCCTGGCCCAGGCTCGCCTTCATGTATTCGATGTCGATGCCGAAGCCGAAGCTGTGCTGCTCCGACAGCTTGAACGCCACCGACGGGTTGATGTTCACGGATTCCAGCTTGATGTTGGTGAGCGAGTAGCGGCCCGACCAGTTGTTGTCGTAGTCCAGCTTGGTGCCGTAGGGGACGAACACGCCCAGGCCAGCGGTCCACTGGCCGTCGATCTTCTGGCTGTAGTACAGCGACGGGCCCGCGACGACGCTCGGTGCGTAGTCGTCCTGCGACGTCGGGCCGCCCGTGGACGTGTGCGTGAAGCGGGTCGAGCCGGCGTCCTGGAAGGTCGAATGGGGCACGACGGCGGTGATGCCGCCCATGATCTGGCGGCCTTCCAGGCGCGACAGGCCGGCCGGGTTGGCGAAGATGGTCGACGCGTCGGCCGCTTCCGCGCCGTTGGCGTCCGCCGTGCCCTGCGCGGACACGCTCTGGGAGCCGAAGCGGTAGCCGGAAGCCGTCGCGTCGAGCGACGTGCCCAGGGCCAGGGCGACGAGCAGGGTCAGGTGTTTCTGGTTCATCGGTCTCACTCCAAGTATCGATTCGTAGCCCGCCCATCGGACCGGAAAGGCCGAGGTCGGCGGGTGCCGAAGCATACACTATTTCGCACGACCGTTCTATTTCTGTTGTGTAAGCGACACGCCGCCGTTAGGGGGGGGCATTTGAGGCCGGGAGCCTCAAATGAAACATGCCCACGCTGACGTGTGCGCCGTGTTTGCGTCGTCGGCGACGGCGGCGGCCGCGGCCGCGGTGAGCGCGGCAGCGAGCTGCAGGACAGTCAATACGCCGTTGGGCATGATCGGAACGCCGGAACGGAAGAGGCATGCATGCCCGCACCCTGTTTCCTTCACGATAACTATTACATGTGCTCATTGACGAACCGTCATCCCCTCATTAGCATCGGAACGCGCCCGCCCCGGGCGCATCCCCATACCCAGACCAAGGAGACAGTTTCATGCACCGTCCAGGCACGCCTTCCCTTCTGATGTTAGCGGTAACTTCGATGTTCGCGATGGCGCCGGCCAGCGCGCATGGCGGTCCGGTCGTCGCCATCGACACGGGCAAGGTGCAAGGCGCCGTGGCGGACGGGGTGGCCAGCTGGAAGGGCATCCCGTTCGCCGCACCGCCCGTCGGCGACCTGCGCTGGCGTGCGCCGCAGCCGGCCGCCGCCTGGGCCGGGGTGCGCGCGGCCACCGAATACGGCAACGACTGCATGCAACTGCCTTTCCCCAGCGACGCCGCGCCGCTCGGCACGCCGCCCGCCGAGGACTGCCTGTACGTCAACGTGTGGCGCCCCGCGCCGGCGCGGGTGGCCAAGAAACTGCCCGTGATCGTGTGGATCTACGGCGGCGGCTTCGTCAACGGCGGTTCGTCGCCGCCGACATATGCCGGCGCCGCGCTGGCGAAGCAGGGCGTGGTGCTGGTCAGCTTCAATTACCGGCTGGGCCGCTTCGGCTTCTTCGCGCATCCGCAACTGACCCAGCAGGCGCATGACGAACCGCTCGGCAATTACGGCTACATGGACCAGCTGGCGGCGCTGCGGTGGGTCAGGCGCAACGTGGCGGCGTTCGGCGGCGATGCGGCCAACGTGACCATCATCGGCGAATCGGCCGGCGGCATGTCCGTCAACGCGTTGCTGACGTCGCCGCTGGCGCAGGGCCTGTTCGCGAAGGCGGTGGTGCTGTCCGGCGGCGACGGCAAGTCGGCCGATCCGGGGCTCGCGGCCGTCGAACAGGTCGGCGTGAACTTCGCGGCCGCGAAGGGCATCGCGGCCGACGATCCGCACGCGCTCGACAAACTGCGCGCGCTGCCGGCCGGGCAGGTCGTCGACGGCATGAACCTGGCCAACCGCGCGCCGCAGAATCCGTCCACGTATGTCGGGCCGTTCGTGGACGGCAAGGTAGCCGTCGATGGCGCCGCCGCGTTCGCGTCCGGCCGCTTCGCGAAGGTGCCGGTGATGATCGGCGCGACCAGTGCCGACATCGGCGGCAAGACGGGCTTCATGGTGGCCGGCGCGCGCAGCCTGGCGGGACGCCTCGCCGCCCAGGGCGTGCCCGTGTACGCGTACCGCTTTTCGTACGTGGCCGACAGCATCGGCAAACCCGGCGCGCAGCACGCGAGCGACATCCCGTATTTCTTCGCGACGGTGGACGTCAAGTACGGCGACCAGGCAACGAAGAAGGACGTCGCGATGGGCCGCGCGATGAGTGCCTACCTCGTGAACTTCGCGAAGAAGGGTGATCCGAACGGCCGCCGGCTGCCGGCGTGGCCGCGCTATGCGGGCGACAAGGACGTCATCATGGATTTCGCCGCGGACGGCAAGCCGGTCGCGCTGCGCGATCCGTGGGGTTCGGAGATCGATGCGACGACGGTGGCGGGCGGGCACTGAGCCCGGCACGTCGCGGAGGTCGCGCGTGGGCACCCCGTGCCCACGCGAGGCGTCTAATAGACGTCGCGCCGGTAGCGGCCCTCGGCCGCCAGCGCGTCGAGACGCGGCGCGCCCAGGATCGCCTGCAACGCCTCGTGCACGCCGCCGGCCATGCCTTGCAGGCTGCCGCACACGTAGATGGCGGCGCCGCGTTCGACCCAGTCGCGCAGGCGCGCCGCTTCGTCGCGCAGCACGTCCTGCACGTAGCGGCGCGTGGCCTGGTCGCGCGAGAATGCGAGGTCCAGGTGCGCCAGCCGGCCGCCGTCGCGCCAGTCCTGCAATTCGTCGCGCAGCAGGAAATCGTGGATCTGGTTGCGCTCGCCGAACAGCAGCCAGTTGTCGTGCCGGCCCGCGGCGATCCGCGCCTTGAGCAGGCCGCGCAGGCCGGCGAGGCCGCTGCCGTTGCCGATGGCGATCAAGGGCCGTCCGGCGTTGGCGCCGAGGCGGAAGCGCTCGTGCGCGCGCAGGCGCAGGTGCACGAGGTCCGTGTCGCGGGCCCGCGCGCACAGCCAGCCGGAGGCCGCGCCCAGGTTGCCGTCCTCGCGTCGCTGCAGGCGCACGAGCAGCTCCAGCCGGCCTTCGTCCGGCACCGACGCGATCGAGTATTCGCGCGGGTGATCGGGATCGTCCGGCGGGCCGACCTGGGCGAGATCGCCCGCTTCCCAGGCGGGCAGCAGGCCCGCGACAGGGCGCAGCGCGATCCGGTACAACGGCGCGCCGGCGCTGCCGGGATTCTCCAGCGTGCGCGCCACGATGCGCCAGTCGCCGTAGGCCGGCGCGTCCCAGTCGGGCGCGTCGATCGTGCCGGCCAGGCGCCCCACGTGGTGCTGCCATGCGGCCAACGCGTGCGCGTCGCCGCGGTCGACGTCGATGCGGTCGAACAGCCGCGTCGCGCCCTGCCGCGCGAGCCACGCATCCAGCGCACGGCCGAAGCCGCAGTAATTGGCGTAGTTCTTGTCGCCCAGCGCGAGCACGGCGTAGTGCAGGTGGGCGAGGTCGACGCCGGACGTCGCCAGGAGGCCGGCGAAGCGCGCGGCCGTGTCGGGCGCGTCGCCTTCGCCGTAGGTGCTGGCGACGAACAGGATGCGGGTCGCGGATACCAGCCGCGCGCGGTCGAGCGCGGAGATGCAGACGGCGCGCGCCGCGAGTCCGCCCGTCGCGAGCAGTGCGGCGCTGCGCCGCGCGAGCTGCTCGGCGCTGCCGGTCTGGCTGGCGTGGACGACGAGCCAGTCGGCATCCTTCGTGTCGACGGCTGCGCCGTTGCGGTGTGCGCGCCACATGGTGAAGGTCAGCGCGAGCCAGCCGCCGGACAGCAGCAGCGCGCCGCCCAGGCGCAGCGGTTCCGTCGTCAGCAGCGCCGTCATTGCAGCAGCGCCTTCCAGGCCGGCGTATGGATCTCGTCCAGCTCGCCGGCGCGCCGGACGAGGAAGCGCGCGGCCAGCGCGTGCCGTGCGGCGAACGCGAGTCCGTCGACCGGGCCGAGCACGGTGAGGGCCGTCGACAGCGCGTCGGCCGCCATGCAGGTGGGCGCGAGCACCGTCACCGACGCGACGCCGTTGGCGATGGGCCGGCCCGTGCGCGGGTCCAGCGTGTGCGAGACGCGGCGTCGATCTTGCGTGAAATACTGGCGGTAGTCGCCCGACGTGGCGACCGATAATCCATGCAGCGCGACGACGGCCTGCGGCGCGGCGCCGTCCGGAACCGCCTCGATCTCGACCCACCACGGCTGCCCGTCCGGCTTGACGCCGCCGCCGCGCAGCTCTCCGCCCACCTCGACGACGTAGTGCCGCAGACCGCGGCTTTCCAGGCATAGCGCGAGGCGATCGACGGCGTAGCCTTTGGCGACGCACGACAGGTCGAGCACCGCGCCGCCTGGCTGCGACAGGCGCCGGCGCGTGCGGTCGAGCTCCACGCGCGCGGCCGCGCGCTGCGCTTGCGCGCGCGCGATGGCCGCTGCATCCGGCGCGTAAAAGCCGGCGTGGTCGTAACGGCGCGCGGGGCCGAAGCCCCACAGGCCGACGAGGGCGCCCAGGGCCGGATCGCAGGCGCCGCCGCTCGCCTCCCGCGCCGACAGCGCATAGTCCATCACGTCGAAGAACTGCGCGGGCAGGTCGACCCACGTGCCGGCCGGCGCGCGGTTGTAGCGGGACAGCAGCGAGTCGGGATCCCAGTGGCTCATCTGCGCGACGATCGCATCCAGTTCGGCCTGCAGCGCGCCGTGCAGGCCTGCGACGGCGCCCGCCGCGACGCGCGCCGACCAGGTCGTGCCCATGGTCGCGCCATCGAACGTGTGTACGGCGCTGCCCGGCGGCGGCGCGGCCGGGTCCAGGTCGAGGGGAATGAGGACGGCGCGGTCAGGCAAGGCGTGCTTACTCCGGCAGGATCTCGAACGTGGCCGAATAGCTGTAGCGCTTCGGCGGGCCGTCCATGCCGCGCGGCGCGTTGGCGGGATACGACGCGCTGAGCCAGTACATGTTCGGCGCGGGCAGCGTGAAGCTCGCTTCGCCGTTGGCGCCGGTGCTCAAGCGCACTTCGTTCAGGGTGCCGCGGTATTTCACGCCGCCCGGGATCAGGCTGAACGGGAAGTTGGCGAGCGGCTTGCCGTCCAGCTGGAAGCGGAACGTCGCCTTTTCGCCGGCGCGCAGTTCGGTCGGATTCGTCAGCGCGACCATTTCCAGGCCGGCGCCCGTGGGCTTGAGCGCGCCGGGCGTCGGCTTGTTCAGCGTGACGAACGTGTCCTGGCGCTGCACCATCGTCATGCGGCGCACGTCGGTGGCGCCGGCCGGGATCTCGTTCCTGGCGGCCTGCTCGGTGGCGCGGAAGCGCTTCATCTCGCCATTCAGCTTGTACGATCCCATGACGTTCACGGCGGCCAGCGTCATGCGGTAGGTGCCGTCCTTCGGCAGGCGGATGTCGACCGTGGCGCGGTGCTTGCCGACGGTGGCCGCCGGGGCCGGGGCGGTGGCGCCGTCCGGGTCGGTGACGGTGAGGCCGTCCAGCTTCTGCGGCATGAAGTCGGTCTCGAACAGGCCTTCCGAGATGGCGGCGTCGATGGTCGCCCACGCTTCGCCGCGGTCGGATTCGATGAGGCTCGTGTTCGGGATCATCCACGGACGGTGGGCCTGCGCGGCGCAGGCGGCGCCGGCGAGGGCGAGGGCGATGGCGATCTGCTTGATGTGCATGCGGGTCTCCTTACTGGATGGCGAGCGACACGGCGCCCAGTTCTTCCTTGCCCGCGAACGCGGCGGCCACGTTCGATTTCGGCGCCCAGTGGAACGGCACGCGCACGAGTTCGCGGCCGCCCGCTTCGCGCGCCGCTTCGATCACGAGCTTGTAGTCGCCCGCGGGGAGCTTGTCCAGGCCGGCGCGCGCGGCGGGGAAGGTCAAGGTCTGGACGCCGGCCGCGCGGGTGGCGCCGCTCACGCCGTCCAGCGGCAGCGTGACGTCGCGGCCCGCCTTTCTCCACCACGTGCGCAGGTCCTTGACCCACTTGGTGCCGCCGTTGTCGCGCTTCCTGACGTCGTACAGCACGGCCAGCGTGGTGGCGACGCTCTGGTCCGGACGCTCGATCCAGACCGCGACATACGGCTTGTGGTATTCGGCCACGTTCAGTTGCGGCAGTTCGAACTTGACGGTGAGGTCGGCGCCCATCGCCCAGCTGGATGCGAGCGGCAGGGTCAGGGCGAGCGAGTGGGACAGTTTCATGTCGGCTTTCGGTATATGGATTAATGGACGAACAGCAGGGCCAGCACGATCGGCAGCACGATGCCGAAGCCGATCACGGGCCACGTCGACGGCCGGTTGGCCGCGTGGTATTTCAGGATCAGGAAACCGGTGACGCAAAAGACGACGCAGGCGAGCGCGAAGACGTCGATGAACCAGCCCCACGCGGCGCCGGCATTGCGGCCCTTGTGCATGTCGTTCAGCCACGAGATCCAGCCGCGGTCCGTCTTTTCGTATTCGGCATTGCCGTCGACGCCGATGCGCAGCCAGGCGTCGCCGCCGGGGCGGGGCAGGGCGACGTAGGCGTCTTCCTCGCTCCATTCGGCGCGCACGCCGCGGACTTGCACGGGGAAGGTCTGCTCGGCCCAGTCGGCCAGCGGCGCCGGCAGCGGCACGTTGGCGTCCGCGTGGCCGGCGGCGAATTCTGCGATCTGCGCGCGCAGCGGCGGCGGCACGACGGCCTTCTGGCGCGTGACGGCGGGTTTCGCTTCGATCTGCGACGCGTGGTTCAGCGTGAAGCCGGTGACGGCGAACAGCAGCATGGCCATCAGGCACAGGGCGGAGCTGATCCAGTGCCATTGATGCAACTGGCGCAGGAAGAGGGCGCGGCGGGCGGTCGTCTGTGGTGGGGAGGTGGGGCCGGTCGGGTGCATCCTTAAATGATAACGATTATCATTTAGATGGTCAACCCGGCAGTTCATGAACTTGTTGACAAGCTGAAAAAAAGTATTTTGAAATGAATAAAATGTCGTTGCGAGGTCGGCGGCAGGGCTGTCCTTGCGTTACAATACTGTGCGCAAAATGGGCAGCTCGGCCAGTTTTTGATTTGCCTGAAGAGTCCTTCCCCCACAACTTGATGTAGTAAGTGCGATCCGCTAACCGGTCAGGCCGTGTCGCGGAAGGTTAGATTAACCCGCCCTAAAATCGCGAAGCGCGAAGAAAGGTGAGCAAGAATGATGCAACAATATAACGCCAACTCGTATCTGTTCGGCGGTAACGCGCCGTACGTGGAAGAGTTGTACGAAGCGTACCTGAACAATCCGGGCTCCGTGCCCGACAATTGGCGCGCTTATTTCGACGCGATGCAGCATATGCCCGCCGTCGACGGTACCGCCAAGCCGGACGTGGATCACTCGTCCGTGATCGCTTCGTTCGCCGAACGCGCCAAGCAGGGCCCGATCCGCACCGTGACCGCCTCGCCTGACGCCGAGCTCGGCCGCAAGCGCGTCGCCGTGACCCAGCTGATCGCCGCCTACCGCTACCTCGGTTCGCGCTGGGCCAACCTGGACCCGCTGCAGCGCCAGGAACGTCCGCCGATCCCGGAACTGGAACCGGCGTTCTACGGTTTCACCGAAGCCGACCTGGACACCAAGTTCAACATCAGCAACACCTACTTCGGCCAGGAAACCGCCTCGCTGCGCGACCTGCTGAACATGTTGCGCGACACCTACTGCCGTTCCATCGGTGCAGAATTCATGTACGTCAGCGATCCGACCGAGAAGCGCTGGCTGCAGGAGAAGCTCGAGTCGATCCGTTCGACCCCGACCTTCACCGCTGAAAAGAAAAAGCACATCCTCGAGCGCCTCACCGCGGCCGAAGGCCTGGAGCGCTACCTCCACACCAAGTACGTCGGCGCCAAGCGCTTCTCGCTGGAAGGCGGCGAATCGTTCATCGCCTCGATGGACGAGGTGATCCGCCGCGCCGGCGAGCACGGCGTGCAGGAAATCGTCATCGGCATGGCCCACCGCGGCCGCCTGAACGTCCTGGTCAACACGCTGGGCAAGGCCCCGTCCGAGCTGTTCGAGGAATTCGAAGGCAAGCACGCCGACGACCTGCCGTCGGGCGACGTGAAATACCACCAGGGCTTCTCGAGCGACATCTCGACCCCGGGCGGCCCGGTCCACCTGTCGCTGGCGTTCAACCCGTCGCACCTGGAAATCGTCAACCCGGTCGTCGAGGGTTCGGTCAAGGCGCGCATGGAGCGCCGCGGCGACCGCCTGGGCAAGGAAGTGCTGCCGATCCTCGTGCACGGCGACGCGGCCTTCGCCGGCCAGGGCGTCGTCATGGAGACGCTGAACCTGGCGCAGACCCGCGGCTACGGCACGGGCGGCACGGTCCACCTCGTCATCAACAACCAGATCGGCTTCACCACGTCCGACCCGCGCGACGCGCGCTCGACGCTGTACTGCACCGACGTCGTCAAGATGATCGAGGCGCCGGTCCTGCACGTGAACGCGGACGATCCGGAAGCCGTCGTGCTGGCCTCGCAGATCGCGATGGACTACCGCACCGAGTTCCACAAGGACGTCGTCGTCGACATCATCTGCTACCGCAAGCTGGGCCACAACGAGCAGGACACCCCGGCCCTGACCCAGCCGCTGATGTACAAGAAGATCGCCAAGCACCCGGGCACCCGCAAGATGTACGCGGACAAGCTGGCCGCCCAGAGCACCATCGCTCTGGAGGCCGGTGACCAGCTGGTCGCCGACTACCGCAACGCGATGGACGCGGGCAAGCACACCGTCGATCCGGTCCTGACCGACTTCAAGAACAAGTACGCCGTCGACTGGGCGCCGTTCCTGAACAAGAAGTGGACGGACGCCGCCGACACCGCCGTGCCGCTGACCGAGCTGAAACGCCTGGCCCAGCGCATCACGACCGTGCCGGAAAACTTCAAGCTGCACTCGCTCGTCGAGAAAGTCCTGGGCGACCGCGCCAACATGGGCAAGGGCGAAGTGAACCTGGACTGGGGCATGGGCGAACACCTGGCCTACGCGTCGCTGCTGGCCTCGGGCTATGCCGTGCGCCTGTCGGGCCAGGATGCCGGCCGCGGCACCTTCGTGCACCGCCACGCCGTGCTGCACGACCAGAACCGCGAGCGCTGGGACCAGGGCATCTACCTGCCGCTGGCCAACGTGTCGGAAAACCAGGCCAACTTCACCGTCATCGACTCCGTGCTGTCGGAAGAAGCGGTGCTGGGCTTCGAATACGGCTACTCGACCGCCGAGCCGAACACGCTGACGATCTGGGAAGGCCAGTTCGGCGACTTCGTGAACGGTGCGCAGGTCGTCATCGACCAGTTCATCGCCTCGGGCGAAGTGAAGTGGGGCCGCGCCTCGGGCCTCGTCATGATGCTGCCGCACGGCTATGAAGGCCAGGGTCCGGAGCACTCGTCGGCCCGCATCGAGCGCTTCCTGCAGCTGTCCGCCGACCACAACATGCAAGTCGTGCAGCCGACCTCGGCCGCGCAGATCTTCCACCTGCTGCGCCGCCAGATGGTGCGCCAGTTCCGCAAGCCGCTCGTCATCTTCACGCCGAAGTCGCTGCTGCGTAACAAGGACGCCGGCTCGCCGCTGACCGACCTGGCCAAGGGCGGCTTCCAGACCGTCATCGGCGAACAGGACGACAAGATCGACGCCAACAAGGTCAAGCGCGTGATCGCGTGCTCGGGCAAGGTGTACTATGACCTGGTCAATGCACGCAAGACCCGCGGCACGGCGGACACCGCCATCGTCCGCATCGAGCAGCTGTACCCGTTCCCGCACAAGGCGTTCAGCGCCGAGCTGAAGAAATTCCCGAACGTCACCGAAGTGGTGTGGGCACAGGACGAGCCGCAGAACCAGGGTCCGTGGTTCCAGATCCAGCACAACGTGTTCGAAAGCATGGAAACCGGCCAGCGCCTGGCGTACGCCGGCCGTCCGGCTTCCGCGTCCCCGGCTGTCGGCTACACCGACAAGCACGTGGCGCAGCAGAAGGAACTGCTGGACACCGCGTTCTCGAAGTTGAAAGGGTTCGTCCTCACCAAGTGAGGACTCGTGCTCACGGGGTGAGGACGAGAGGCGCCACACGCTCGCACGTGCGGCGCCTCGCCAAGTAAGCAGCGCTCAGACGACCCCGCGCCCGCGGCGCGGGGTCTTTGCACAGAATACAAAAACGGAGTTTTTTAAATGGCACAAATCGAAGTCAAGGTCCCCCAATTGTCGGAATCGGTCGCCGAGGCGACCCTGCTGTCGTGGCACAAGAAAGTCGGCGAAGCCGTCTCGCGCGACGAGAACCTGATCGACATCGAGACCGACAAGGTGGTCCTGGAACTGCCGGCACCGGCTGCCGGCGTGATCGTGCAAATCATCAAGAACGACGGCAGCACCGTCGTCGCGGGTGAGGTCATCGCCATCATCGATACCGAAGCCTCGGCAGGCGCCAGCACCGGCCAGGTGAGCGCAGCCCCGGCACCGGCCGCGGAAGCAGCGCCGGCGGCACCGGCCGCAGCAGCAGCCACGGGCTCGAAGGGCGACGTCGCCATGCCGGCCGCCGCCAAGATCCTGGCCGACAACAACCTGACCGCCGCCGACGCCACCGGCACCGGCCGTGACGGCCGCGTGACCAAGGGCGACGCCCTGGCCGCCGTGGCGAACAAACCCGCTGTCGCAGCGCCGGCACCGCTGGCAGCGCAAGCACCGAAGGCAGCCCTGCCGCAAGTCGCGGCGCCGAGCGTCAACCTGGGCGACCGCCCGGAAGAGCGCGTGCCGATGAGCCGCCTGCGCGCCCGTATCGCCGAGCGCCTGCTGCAATCGCAGTCGACCAACGCCATCCTGACGACGTTCAACGAAGTCAACATGGCGCCGGTCATGGAGATGCGCAACAAGTACAAGGACAAGTTCGAGAAGGAACACGGCGTCAAGCTGGGCTTCATGTCGTTCTTCGTCAAGGCCGCCGTCGCCGCGCTGAAGAAGTACCCGATCCTGAACGCGTCGGTCGACGGTAACGACATCATCTACCACGGCTACTTCGACATCGGCATCGCCGTCGGTTCGCCGCGCGGCCTCGTCGTGCCGATCTTGCGCAACGCCGACCAGATGTCGATCGCCGACATCGAGAAGAAGATCGGCGAATTCGGCCAGAAAGCCAAGGACGGCAAGCTGACGCTGGAAGACCTGACGGGCGGTACGTTCTCGATCTCGAACGGCGGCGTGTTCGGCTCGATGCTGTCGACCCCGATCATCAACCCGCCGCAGTCGGCGATCCTGGGCGTGCACGCGACCAAGGACCGCGCCGTCGTCGAGAACGGCCAGATCGTCATCCGTCCGATGAACTACCTGGCCATGTCGTACGACCACCGCATCATCGACGGCCGCGAAGCCGTCCTGGGCCTGGTCGCGATGAAGGATGCGCTGGAAGATCCGGCCCGCCTGCTGCTCGACCTTTAATCACGCGAATTTGCTGAGGGATGGGCGCGCCGCCCGGCGCGCTCGTGCGTAGTCTGATGGAAGGGAACGATCATGATCTCCGACGAAATCAAGCGTCTGCACGAGTTGCACCAGGCCGGCGCCCTCAGCGACGCCGAATTCGAACAGGCGAAGGCGAAGGTGTTGTCGTCTTCGTCCACGGTGAACCTGAACAAGACCGCGGGTGCCGACGGCACGTTCGCGTCCGAGCTGAACACCTTGCGCCGCTCGCGCACCGACCGCTGGCTGGGTGGTGTCTGCGGCGGCCTCGCCCGCGTGTCGGGCGTCGACGCCTGGGTGTGGCGGCTCGTGTTCACGCTGTTCACCATCACGTTCGGCTTCGGGTTCGTGATTTACCTGTTGTTGTGGATTTTTGTGCCGGAAGAGTGATCTTTCGGGCGAAGAACGAATACGAAACCCAAATCACCGTCGTTCCCGCGCAGGCGGGAACCCAGGTTCAGTGATCGGAACCGCAAACAGTTGCGGCTTCGTTCGGCATACATTGGGTCCCCGCCTGCGCGGGGACGACGGAGGTCGAGTGCCTGGCAACCGGTGTTGTCCGGCACCTCGGGAACAAAAAGGAAAACGTTAGATGAGCACTGAAAAACAATTCGACGTCGTCGTGATCGGCGGCGGCCCCGGCGGCTACATTGCCGCCATCCGCGCTGCGCAGCTGGGCTTCAAGACCGCCTGCATCGACGAATGGCAGAACGCCAAGGGCGGCCCGGCACTGGGCGGCACCTGCACCAACGTCGGCTGCATCCCGTCGAAGGCGCTGCTGCAATCGTCGGAACACTTCGAGCACGCCGGTCACGCGTTCGCCGAGCACGGCATCGACGTCGCCGGCCTCTCGCTGAACCTGGGCCAGATGCTCAAGCGCAAGGATGGCGTCGTCAAGGCCAACAACGACGGCATCGTCTACCTGTTCAAGAAGAACAAGGTCACCTTCTTCCACGGCCGCGGCACGCTCGCCGGCAAGGCTGGCGAAGGGTACGCCGTCAACGTGTCGGGCACGACCACCGATTCGCTCAGCGCGAAGAACGTGATCATCGCCACCGGCTCCAACGCCCGCGAACTGCCGGGCGCGGCCTTCGACGAGAAAATCATCCTGTCGAACACCGGCGCGCTGACCGTCGATGCCGTCCCGGCCAAGCTGGGCGTGATCGGCGCCGGCGTCATCGGCTTGGAGATGGGCTCAGTGTGGCGCCGCCTCGGTGCCAAGGTCACCGTGCTGGAAGGCCTGCCGACGTTCCTGGGCGCGGTCGACGAGCAGATCGCCAAGGAAGCGCACAAGCTGTTCACCAAGCAGGGCCTGGACATCCAGCTGGGCGTGAAGATCAACAGCGTCACCAAGGGCGCCAACAACGTCACCGTGGAATACGCCGATGCGGCGGGCGCGGCGAAGAGCGAAACGTTCGACCGCCTGATCGTCTCGATCGGCCGCGTGCCGAACACCAACGGCCTCGGCATCGAGACCGTCGGCGTGCAGCTGGACGAGCGCGGCTTCGTGGCCGTCGACGACGAATGCCGCACCAACGTCCCGGGCATCTGGGCCGTGGGCGACGTCGTGCGCGGCCCGATGCTGGCGCACAAGGCGGAAGAAGAGGGCGTCGCGGTCGCCGAGCGCATCGCCGGCCAGCATGGCCACGTCAACTTCAACACGATCCCGTGGGTCATCTACACCTCGCCGGAAATCGCGTGGGTCGGCAAGACCGAGCAGCAGCTCAAGAAGGAAGGCGTCGCCTATAAGGCCGGCACGTTCCCGTTCATGGCCAACGGCCGCGCGCGCGCGCTGGGCGACACGTCGGGCATGGTGAAATTCCTGGCCGACGCGACGACCGACGAAATCCTGGGCGTCCACATCGTGGGCCCGGTCGCGTCGGAGCTGATCTCGGAAGCCGTCGTCGCGATGGAATTCCGCGCATCGTCGGAAGACATCGCCCGCATCTGCCACGCCCACCCGTCGCTGTCCGAAGCGACCAAGGAAGCCGCGCTCGCCGTCGACAAGCGTTCGCTGAACTTCTAAAAGCCGGCTCGGCCCGTAGGGTGGGCACCCCTGTGCCCACGCGTGACGCATGCACATTGCCGGCGTCCGTGTGGGCACGGGGTGCCCACCCTACGTTTTTACGGGCCGGTTCGGGTCCATGTCAAACGAAGCTTTCCATGAACGTCCAAGAGTATTACCAGCACGCGCTGACCGAGCGCGGATTCAAGTCCGATCCCGCGCAGCAGCGCGCCGTCGACCGCCTGCAGGAAGCCTACGACGACTGGGTCGGGTACAAGTCGCAGCGCTCGTCCGCGTTCAAGCGCCTGATCAACCGCCCGGACGTGCCGCAAGGCGTCTACATGTGGGGCGGGGTGGGGCGCGGCAAGTCCTTCCTCATGGACAGCTTCTACTCGGTCGTGCCGGTCGTGCGCAAGACGCGCGTGCACTTCCACGAATTCATGCGCGCCGTGCACCGCCAGCTCGATGAGCTCAGGGGCATGGAAGACCCGCTGCTCGAGGTCGCGCGCCGCATCGCCAAGAAATACCGCCTGATCTGCTTCGACGAATTCCACGTCAGCGACGTCGCCGACGCGATGATCATGTACAACCTGCTGTCCGCGCTGTTCTCCCACGGCGTGTCGTTCGTGATGACGTCGAACTACGACCCGGACAAGCTGTACCCGGACGGCCTGCACCGCGACCGCATGCTGCCGACGATCGCGCTGCTCAAGCAACAGCTGGACGTGCTGAACGTCGACGCCGGCATCGACTACCGCCACCGCGCGCTGGAACAGGTGCAGGCCTATTACACGCCGCTGGGGGCGACCGCCGACCGGCACCTCCGCGAGACCTATGCGAAGGTCGCCGACACCGCCGACGAAGATCCGCGCGTGCACATCGAGCAGCGCGAAATACGGGCGCTGCGGCGTGCCGGCGGCGTCATCTGGTTCGACTTCGCGACCCTGTGCGGCGGCCCGCGCTCGCAGAACGACTACCTCGAATTGGCGAGCCAGTTCCACACCGTGATCCTGTCCGGCGTGCCGCGCATGTCGGCCGCGATGTCGTCCGAGGCGCGCCGCTTCACGTGGCTGATCGACGTGTTCTACGACCACAAGATCAAGCTGATCATGTCGGCCGAGGTCGAGCCGGAGCAGCTGTACACGGAGGGCGCGATGTCGAACGAGTTCCACCGCACCGTGTCGCGTATCATTGAGATGCAGTCGCGCGAATACATGCTGGCCGAGCGCCGTGGCGCGGCGGATGCGCTGGCCTGACACGATCAAAGGAAACGAATGAAAGCTGATTTCGTAACAGACCCCCGCGGCCCGCGCGCGCTCGCCGCCGTGCTGTCCGCGGCGCTGCTGGCGGCCTGCGCGAGCCCGGACGTGGTGCCGCGCGAGGTGCCGCCGCCGCCCGTGACCTCCGTTGCCCAGGCCGACCAGCAACTGGCCGCGGTGGCGCGCGAGCGCGCCGGGATCGAGGCCCGTTTCGCCGAGCGCGAACGCGTCTGCTACGACAAGTTTTTCGTGAACAGCTGCCTCGACGAGGCCAAGGAACGCCGTCGCAGCGCCCTCGCGGCCCAGCGCGCGATCGAAGTGCAGGCCGACCGCTTCAAGCGCGAGGCCGTCGTCGTCGAGCGCGACCGCAACCTGGCCGAAGCGGAGCGCCGCTTCCAGGAACAGGAAGCGCGCCTGGCCGCCGAACCCGCGACGCCCACGCCGGCAGCGGCGCCCGTGCCGCCGCCGCGCAAGCCGACGGTGCCGGGCCGCGTGGCCGAGCGTGACGCCCACCTGCGCGCCGCGCGCCAGGCCGAAGCGGCCGATGCCGGCAAGCGGGCGCAGAACGTGCGCGAATTCGAAGCGCGCAAGGCCGAATCGGCGGAACGCCAGCGCAAGGTCGCCGAGCGCAAGGCGGAGCGGGCCGCGAAGGCCGCGAAAGAGGCGCAGGAGGCGAAGTAGGGTGGGCATTTGAGGCCGGGGGCCTCAAATGAAACGTGCCCACGCGTGACGTACGCGGTTCGTTGGCGCCACGCGTGACGTACGCGGCTGGCTGGCGCCACGCGTGGGCGGAGGCCGCTCCGCTGATCAGGCCCGATCCAGCACCGGCTTGACGAGCTTGACGATTGCCATGCTGCAGTTCCCGCCCTTGCCGTGGGACCGCTCGCCCGCCTTGTTGATCAGCATCTCGGAGGCCTGGCGCGGACTGGCCTTGGCCAGCGCGCCGCCCAATTCGGCATCGGTGAAGAAATGCCACAGGCCATCCGAGCACAGCAGGAAGGTATCGCCCGCCGCCAGGCCGCTGCGTTCGCCGAACGCCATGAACGGCTCCTTGCGATTATTGCCCAGCAAATTCAGCAGCAGCTTGGACTTGCGGTGGTTCTTCGCCGCCTCGGGCGGGACGCGGTCGGTCGACACGAGGTGCTCGATGTAGGCCGCATCGTTCGTACGTACCAAGCACTTGCCTTCGTGAAAGTAATACAGGCGTGAATCGCCCACATGCGTCCAGACGGCGTCGCCGTGCGGCGTGAGCACGAGGCCGACGAAGCTGGCGGGGGCCTGGACCTGGGTCGTGACCGCGTTCATGTTGATGACGAGGTGGGTTTCCTGCACGATGTCGCGCAGCAGTTGCTGCAGGCGCTCCACGGTGGGCCGGTCGCCGGGCTTGAATTCGTCGAACACCTGCTTGGCGGTGTGCATGACCTGGTCCGCGCCGGCGGCGCCGGCGACGCCGTCGGACAGCACGGCCAGCACGTAGCCGGGCGCGCGGGCGCCGGTCATGAGCGCGACCCGGTCGTTCTGCTGCGGGCGATTACCGATGTGCTGCGCGGTTCCCGCTTCTAACTTGTATGAGGTCATAAACGTGGCTTTCCGATGCCGTGATGCCGGACTTTGTTGGCGGCAACGGCGGTGTAGTTTAAACTATGCACCGGTTTGCACTGGAGTTGCAAGCCGTAACGATGAATAGCGCCGCCCCGAGCCAGCGGGCATGCGCCTTCCCACCCCTTTACGCTTAAAGTTCGGAAATGCCTAACATGATCGACGTCCAGGAGATCCACCGCCGTATCATCGAACTCGACGTGGAACATCGCGACCTCGACGCGGTCATAGAAATGCTGACCCGCGACGGCCACTCCGATCAGTTGCAGTTGCGTCGTCTGAAGAAGCGCAAGCTGCAGTTGAAGGACCACATCACACTGCTGAAAATGCAGTTGGTGCCCGATGTTCCTGCCTGATTCCGGCGTAAGTGTTCCGTTTAAAGCCGTCCACCTTGACCGACCACCTTCCCCTGCCTGGCGCTGACGCCGGCCCCGACCACGACGCTGCGCCGGCGCCCCACGAACCCACCGGTAAGTACGACGCCGAAGTCGACCGCATCTTCGGTGCGGGTGGCCCGCTCGCGCCCGCCGTCGGCACGTTCAGGCCGCGCCAGTCGCAGACCGAGATGGCGAAGGCGATCGCGCACGCGATCGGTGCGCAGGGCACGCTGATCGCCGAGGCCGGCACGGGCACGGGCAAGACGTTCGCCTACCTCGTCCCGGCGCTGCTGTGGGGCGGCAAGACGATCGTCTCGACCGGCACCAAGAACCTGCAGGACCAGTTGTTTTCGCGCGATATCCCGACCGTGCGCGCCGCGCTGCGCGCCCCCGTCTCGGTGGCGCTGCTGAAAGGCCGCTCGAACTACATCTGCCACTACCACCTGGAACGCACGCTCTCGAACGGGCGCCTGACGTCGCGCGACGACGTCGGCCACCTGCGCGAAATCTCGCGCTTCATCAAGATGAGCCAGTCGGGCGACAAGGCCGAGCTGACCAAGGTCCCGGAAACGGCGTCCGTGTGGAACCTCGTCACGTCCACGCGCGAGAACTGCGTGGGCCAGGAGTGCCAGTACTACCAGGACTGCTTCGTGATGAAGGCGCGCCGCGAAGCGCAGCAGGCCGACGTCGTCGTCGTCAACCACCACCTGTTCTTCGCCGACGTGGCGCTGAAGGAAGGCGGCATGGCGGAGCTGCTGCCCTCGGCCAACACGATCATCTTCGACGAGGCGCACCAGCTGCCCGAAGTCGCGACCCTGTTCTTCGGCACGACCATCTCCACGGGCCAGGTGCTCGAACTGTGTCGCGACGTGCTGGCCGAAGGCCTCGCGCACGCGCGCGGCGGCGTCGACTGGGCCAAGGTCGTGACCGTCGTCGAAAAGGCCGCGCGCGACCTGCGCCTCACGTTCCCCGAGGGCAGCACGCGCCTGTCGCTGCCGCAGATTCCGCCCAGCTCGGAATTCTTCCCGGCACTCGACAAGCTGAAGGAAGAACTGGAAGGCCTGATCGACGTGCTCGAAGCCCAGGCCGAGCGCGCCGAGACGATCGAGCAGTGCCGCGTGCGCGCCGTCGAGATCCTCGAGCAGTACAAGGCGTGGAAATCCGATCCGAAGAAGGGCAAGGAAGTGGAGGGCGACGAGGCCGTGCTGTGGGTCGAGGCGTTCTCGTCGGCGCTGCAATTGCACAAGACGCCGCTGTCGATCGCGCCGATCTTCGCCGGCCAGCGCGCCAGTACGCCGCGCAGCTGGATTTTTACCTCGGCGACCCTGGCGGTCAAAAACGACTTCAAGCATTTCTCGGCCCAGCTCGGCATGACGGGCGAGCCGGCGCAGAGCTGGCCCAGCCCGTTCAACTACCAGGAGCAGGGCATCCTGTACGTGCCGACCGGGCTGCCGGAACCGAACACGTTCGGCTACACGGACGCCGTCGTCGACGTGGCGCTGCCCGTGATCGAGGCCGCCGGCGGCCGCTGCTTCTTCCTGTGCACGACGCTGCGCGCCGTCAACCGCGTCGCCGAGCGCCTGCGCGCCGATTTCGCCGCGCGCGGCCTGGATTTCCCCCTGTTCGTGCAGGGCGAACGGGGCCGCACGGAACTGCTGGATTCGTTCCGCAACGCGGGCAATGCCGTGCTCGTGGGCAGCCAGAGTTTCTGGGAAGGCGTGGACGTGCGCGGCGAGGCGCTGTCGCTGGTCATCATCGACAAGCTGCCGTTCGCCCCGCCCGACGATCCGGTGCTGGCCGCCCGCATCGAAGTGATGGAAAAGAAGGGCATGAACGGCTTCGTGCACCACACCTTGCCGGAAGCTATCATCAACCTCAAGCAGGGTGCCGGCCGCCTGATCCGCGACGTCGACGACCGCGGCGTGCTGATGCTGTGCGACCCGCGCGTGATCAGCAAGCCCTACGGCCGCCGCATCTGGCAGAGCCTGCCGCCGTTCCGCCGCACGCGAGTGGAGGCGGACGTCATCGAGTTCTTCAAGCAGCCGAAACCGGAGTGATGCGGGCCCTGCGCCTCGGCTTCGCTACACACTACCTCTGAGAACCGGGGTCAGAGCCTAATACCGTTAAGTTAAGCGGCAAGTTCAGCAACGATCGCTTGTAAACGAGGCCGCGGGCTGTTAACCTGCGGCCTTCATGTTATCTGAATCCCTACCACTTGTTACTGTCGACTTGGCAGCCCCTGACTGGAGGCGGCTGGGCGAGCATCTTCCCGCCGAGTGGATCGAGGCGGCACTGAACTATTCTGGCAAGGCCAGCATCCGCCAGCGGCGTTTGCCCGCGCAGCAGGTAGTATGGCTGGTGATTGCGCTGGCCTTGTACCGACACCGGTCAGTACGTCAAGTGTTGGCGGAACTGGACTTGGCTTTACCGGACCTGGAGGACCGCTGTGTGACCGATAGCGCCGCAACCCAGGCGCGGCAGCGGCTTGGCGAGGAGCCGCTGGCCTGGTTGTTCGCCGCCTCGGCCCGGCGCTGGCACCAGCAGGATGAGCAGCGGTATCAGTTCAAGGGCCTGCAACTTCTTGCCATGGACGGGACCACACTCAAGCT
>NZ_JAXOFN010000049.1:0-36377 GCF_034420155.1 Massilia luteola | reverse complement strand
CAGATCTTGCGATCTGGCCTTTCGAAAAAGCTGGTGCGGCTGGCAGGAATCGAACCCACGACCCCTTGGTTCGTAGCCAAGTACTCTATCCAGCTGAGCTACAGCCGCCCGAGGCACGCATTATAGCAGCGGTTTCATGATCGTCAAAGTGTCCGTTGCCCGCGTGCTCACAGTTCATGCGAATAGACGATGAAGCCCAGGTGCCTGGCGACTTTGTCGTAGAGCGCACGGCCGGCCGCGTTTCCCGTGTGTGTCTGCCAGTACACGCGCGAACTGCCAGCATTGCGCGCCGCGTCATATACACCTTCGATCAGGCGCCTTCCAATGCCAAGTCCGCGCAAGTCAGGGGCAGTGAACAAGTCCTGGAGGTAGCAGACGTCGTGCAGCCGCGTCGTGCTGCGGTGAAAAACGAGGTGTGCGAGGCCGACGATGCGGCCGGCGTCCGTGGCCACCAGGGCGTGCACGGGTTCGGCCGGATCGAGGAATCGGTGCCACGTGGCTTGCGTGATCTCCTCGGGCAGGGCGGTGGGGCCGCTGCGCTGGTAGAACGCGTTATAGCCGTCCCACAGCGGGCGCCAGCCGTCGTAGTCGGCGGGTGCGAGCGGCCGGATGATCAGTTGAGCGGACATGTGGATGGCTGTGTTGTCGAAACCGACATCATACCCGGACGCGGAAATGAAAAAGGCCAGATCTTGCGATCTGGCCTTTCGAATGATTGGTGCGGCTGGCAGGAATCGAACCCACGACCCCTTGGTTCGTAGCCAAGTACTCTATCCAGCTGAGCTACAGCCGCCCGATGCACGCATTATAGCAGTGGCATCCCGAATGAGGAAGTCTTAATTTTTCTCAACATTTTCAAGTGTTCTGGTAGATTAGGGGCCGTGTCCTGGAAATCCGAAATCATGCCGCCCGTGAACCGAGCGCCGCATCCGCCGGCGTATGCACTGGCGTTGCTGCGCATGGTTTGCGGCGTCGTGCTGGCGTGCCTGTGTTCGGCGGCGCTGGCGAGCGGGCCGCGCAGCCTGCGCTTCGAGCGCATCGGCCTGGAGGAGGGGCTGTCGCAGGAATCCGTGCTCGCGATCCTGCAGGACCGCGAGGGCTTCATGTGGTTCGGCACCCAGGCCGGCCTGAACCGCTTCGACGGTTACCGCAACCAGATCTTCCGCAACGATCCCAACGACCCGTCCAGCCTGGCCGACAATTATGTCCAGGCCGCGTATGAGGACAGCCAGGGCCGGTTGTGGTTCGGTACCCGCGGCGGCCTCGTGCGGTTCGATCCCGCGACCCGGAAATTCGTGCGCCTGCCGCTCCTCGCCGGCAGCGAGCGCACGGCGCGCAACAGCGCCGTCACGGCGATCATCGGCGATGGCGCCGGCGGTCTGTGGGTCGGCACCGGCGACGGCCTGGTGCACGTCGATCCCGCCACCGGGCGCTTCCACGCGCTGCGCCACGGCGCCGACGCCGCCAGCCTGCGCGACGACCGCGTCACGGCGCTTGCCCTCGACCCCCGCGGCGGCGTGTGGATCGGCACCGGCGTCGGCCTCGACCACCTGGCGGCAGGCGCCGCCCGCTTCGACCATTTCGATATCGACGCCGCCGGCGGCAGCAAGCGCAACGCCGTGGTCGCGCTGTCGATGGGGCCGCGCGATACGCTCTGGATCGGCACCGACGCCGGCCTGGAAGCGTGGCGCATCGGCCAGGGCCCGCCGCAGCGCCACCACGTCGGCGCCGACGAAGGCATGAACGACGGCCGCGTGCGTACCCTCTATCACGACCAGGGCAGCAACCTGTGGGTGGGCACGGAACTCGACGGCCTCAAATGGCGCGACCCGACGAGCGGACATTTCGTCGCCTACACCAGCCAGTCGCTCGACCGCCACACGCTGTCGGACAACCAGATCACGGCGATCTGGGTCGACCGCACGGGCACGCTGTGGGCGGGCACGATGTTCGGCGGCGTCAATCGCGCGGACCTGGCCAGCGGCGGCTTCTCCCGCTTCTCGATGCTGCCGGGCCAGGTGGACGACGCCAGAAGCGCGCGCAAGATCCGCAGCATCGCGGTCGGCGCCGACGGCCGCCTGTGGCTGGGCACGACGGGCGGCGGCATCCTGCATCTCGATCCTGTCAGCGGCCGCGCCGACGTGCTGCGCCACGATCCGGCGCATCCGGGCAGCCTGCCGGACGACGTCGTCAACAGCGTGCTGCCGGGGCGCGGCCGGCTGTGGGTGGGTTCGCCGAGCGGGCTGTCGTGGCGCGACCCGACGACCGGGCGCTTCACGCCGATGCCGCTCGGCCGCGAGGCCGGCGCGAACTGGATCCAGTCGCTCACGCTCGATCGCGCCGGGGCGCTGTGGATCATCACCCGCGGCGGCCTGTTCATGGTGGAGCCGGACGGGCACACGCTGCACGGCTGGCGCCACGATCCGGCCGATCCGGCCAGCCTGGGCGAGAATTTCGGGTTCGACGTGCTCGAGGACCGCGCCGGCGCGATCTGGATCGGCACGGAGAATGGCCTCGACCGCTACGACCGCGCCACCGGCACCTTCACGCACTACCGCCACGATCCGCGCGATCCGGCCAGCCTGGGCCACAATCGCATCTACTACTTATACGAGTCGGGGCGCGGCGACCTGTGGGTGGGCACGGCGGGCGGTCTGCAGCGCGTGGAGCGGGACGCCGGCGGCAAGGTGGCGTTCCGCCTGTTTCCCGTCACGCCCGCGCGCGAACAGGTGCCGATCGGCGGCATCCTCGAAGACGGCAACGGCCAGATCTGGGTCAGCACGACGGTCGGCCTGACCCGCGTGGACCCGGAAACGGGGCGCTACAAGAACTACAGTGCGAAGGACGGCCTGACGGACGGCTCGTACTTCGTCGGTTCGGCGGCGCGCGGCGCCGACGGCGAACTGCATTTCGGCGGCATCAACGGCATGACGTCGTTCCAGCCGGAGGAGATCCGCGACAACCCGTTTCCGCCCACCGTGGTCATCACCGATTTCCTCGTGTTCAACCGGCCGCGCGCGCTGCCCGTCGCCGTCGACCGCCTGCACGACATCCGCCTGAGCTACCGCGACACCGTGTTCACGCTCGAATTCGCCGCGCTGCATTACGCCGACCCGCAAGCGAACCGCTACGCCTACCGGCTGCGCGGCTTCGACCGCGACTGGACCGAGACCGATGCCCGCAAGCGCTTCGCCACCTACACGAACCTCGATCCGGGCGACTATGTGTTCGAGGTGCGGGCCGCCAACAAGGACGGCGTGTGGAGCGACAAGCCGGCCACGCTCGCCATCTCGATCACGCCGCCGTTCTGGATGACGTGGTGGTTCCGCCTGTTCGGATCGACCGTGCTGGCCGGATGCGCCGTCGCGCTGTACCGCCTGCGCGTGCGGGTGCTCGTGCAGCAGAAGGAGCGCCTCGAGCGCCAGGTCGGCGCGCGCACCGCGGAACTCGTGCTGCAGAAGGAGCAGGCGGAGCGGCGCAAGCAGGAGGCCGAGGCGCAGAAGGAAGCGGTGGAGCAGGCGCGGCGCAACATCGCGCTGTTGTCCGACATCGGCCGCGAGCTGACGGCGAACCTGGACAGCGAGGCGATCATGGCCAACGTGTTCGGCCAGGTGCGCCAGCTGATGGATGCGCCGCTGTTCGCGATCGGCATGGCGCGCGCGGACGGGCCGCTGGACTATCCGTACGTCGTCGCGGACGGGCGCCGCGTGAGCGCGGCGGGCTGGTTCCCGGCGCGCGTGCGCGGGCTCGGCGAGTACTGCCTGGCGACCGGCGAGGAGATCCTGATCGGCGACCTGGCGCGCGATTACGCCCGCTTCGCCGCCCTCGTGCGCGACGTGCTCGGGGGCGATGCGGCCGGCGCGGCTCCGGCCGGTTCGGGCGGCGAAACGCTGCCGGCGCCGCGTTCCCTGCTGATCGTGCCGATCCTCGTCGGCAGCCGCGTGCTGGGCGTGATCACGGTGCAGAGCGGCCGGCCCGGCGCCTACCAGAACGTCCAGCTGGACATGCTCAGTACCCTGGCGTCGTACGTGGGCGTGGCGCTCGACAACGCCGACGCCTACCGCCAGCTCAAGGAAACCCAGGCCCAGCTGGCGGCGCGCGAAAAGCTCGCGTCGCTCGGGTCCCTCGTCGCGGGCGTCGCGCACGAATTGAATACCCCGATCGGCAACAGCCTGCTGATGGCGAGCACGCTGGAGGAAAAGACCGACGCGCTGGCCGACCGCTTCGCGCGCAGCACGCTGAAGAAATCGGACCTGGAGACGTGGATCGCGGCGGCGCGCGAAGCGGCAAGCCTCATCGTGCGCAGCCTGAACGGGGCGGCGGACCTCGTGAACAGTTTCAAGCAGGTGTCGGTGGACCAGGCCAGCACGCAGCGGCGCCGCTTCGACCTGGACCAGGCCTGCCACGAGATCGCGGCGACGATGATGAATCAGGTGCGCCGCGCCGGCCACACGCTCGAGCTGCGCGTGCCGCCGGGGATCGCGATGGACAGCTATCCCGGCCCGTTCGGCCAGGTCGTCATCAACTTCGTCAACAACGCGCTGCTGCACGGCTTCGACGCGCCGGGCGGCCGCATGCTGCTCGTCGCCTCGCCGCTGGACGGCGAGCGCGTGCGCATCGAGTTTTCCGACGACGGGCGCGGCATCGCGCCGGAACACCTGTCGCGCATCTTCGATCCGTTTTTCACCACGCGGATGGGGCGGGGCGGCACGGGCCTGGGCCTCAACATCGCCTACAACCTCGTGACGACGCTGCTGCAGGGGACCATCCGCGTCGAGAGCCGGCCGGGCCAGGGCACCGCGTTCATCCTCGAGCTGCCGCTGCGCGCGGCGCCCGGCGGCGCGTAATGCGAGGTGGGCACGGCGTGCCCACCCCACGTCAAACGATGTTCTTCGGGCTGCCCGCCACCCACGCTTCCAGGTTGTCGACCAACATATCGGCCAAGGTCTGCATCGCCCCACTGCTGGCCCACGCCACATGCGGCGTGAGCACGAAATTCGGCAGGCGCAGCTGCAGCAGCGGATTCTCCGGCACCGGCGGCTCCTTGCTCAGGACGTCGAATCCGGCGCCGGCGATCGTGCCGTCCGTCAGCGCCCGCGCCAGCGCCGCTTCGTCCACGAGGCCGCCGCGCGCCGTGTTGATCAGGATGGTGCTGCGCTTCATCGTCGCCAGCTCGCGCGCGCCGATCATGTGGCGGGTCTGGTCGTTCAACGGCAGGTGCAGGCTCACCACGTCCGACGTGGCCAGCAGCTCGGCCAGCGGCAGCGGCACGACGTCGCTGTCGGCGACGGGAGAGCGCGACGCGACGGCGATCTCCATGCCGAACGCGCGCCCGATCTGCGCCACGCGGCGTCCCAGCGCGCCGTAGCCGACGATGCCGAGGCGGCTGCCGGCCAGGTCGCCGATCGGGTGGTCGAGCAGGCAGAAGCGCGTCGACCGTTCCCAGCGGCCCGCCTCGACGTCGGCCGCGTAGGCGCGCAGGTTGCGGCGCACGGCCAGGATCAGCGCGAAGCAGTGCTCGGGCACGGAGACGAGCGAGTAATTGCGGATGTTGGCGACGGCGATGCCCCGTTCGCGGCAGGCGGCGAGGTCGACGTTGTCGGTGCCGGTGGCGGCGACGGCGATCATCTTCAGGTCCGGCAGTTGCGCGATCGCGTCCGCGCGCAGCGGCACCTTGTTCGTGATGGCGATGGCGGCGCCGCGCAGGCGCGCCACGACGTCGCCGGCGTCCGTGGCCGGGTAGTCGCGCCAGCGGTGCGCGAAGGCGGGCGTGCGGATGTCGGCGATCAGGCTGTCGCGGTCGAGGAAGACGATCTGGTGCTGAGCGATGTCGTGCATGGCAGGCCCGGATGAGGAGGGACCGCCATTGTAGAACGCCGACGAAAAAAAGACAGGGCGAACCCTGTCTTCCGAGGATGGAGGGGCTTGAGCCGGTTCTGCGCCGCCGGCGGATTACTTGGCGGCGTCGGCTTTCTGGTCTGCGTGTGCCTCGGCCTTGTCGGCTGCGGCGTCCACCTTGGCTTTGGTGGCTTTCTTGTGTGCCTTGGCTTTCTTCTTCGCGGCGTCGGCCTTGGCGACGGCAACGTCGGAACTGGCTTCGGCGGCTTTCTTCTCCAGCTTCGCGTCGGCTTTCACGTCGGCCTTCTCTTCCTTGGCTTCGGCCTTGGCGGCTTTCTTGTCGGCCTTGACCGCGGCCTTGGTGGCAGGAGTCGTCGTGGCCGGGGTGGCGGTCGTCTGGGCGTACACCGAGGTGGCGAACAGGCCTGCGATCAGGGTGGCGACGATTTTGCTCATGGCGATGTTTCCTTCAGGGCTTGTTGAGAGAGGGATGATTCCCGTGCTACTGGGCCAGAAACGCGGCCCCGCCACGACCCGTTGACGATCCTTTACATCCGGTTACAAAGTACGTACGGCAATACGTTTGCCGGCATGCTGTTTGACACTAGAAATTATTCCAACGATACTCTGGCGGCACCACCAGTGCGCCCCAATAACATCGACACCACAGAGACGCCCGTGAGAACACAACACTCCCTCCGTACCACCCTGACTGCCATCGCGCTCGCCACCGCGGCGCTGGCGGCACAGGCCGCAAACACCGTCCACATCGATCCGCAGCACCTGTCGCAGGACGTCAAGGTCCTGTCTTCCGACGCGTTCGAAGGCCGCGGCCCGAACACGGCCGGCGAAACGAAGACCATCAACTACATCGTCGACCAGTTCAAGGCCGCCGGCCTGCAGCCGGGCGGCGACCTCGTCGACGGCAAGCGCGGCTGGACCCAGGACGTGCCGCTGGGCCGCTTCGAGATCCAGGGCCCGGTCCAGATCACCGTGAACGCGGGCGGCAAGACGCAGACCTATACGCAAGGTAACGAAGTCGCCGTGCGCGCCGCGATGACGGGCGCGAAGACCGTCGATTTCAAGAATGCCCCGCTGGTGTTCGTCGGCTACGGCGTGACCGCGCCGGAACGCAAATGGGACGATTTCAAGGGTCAGGACCTGAAGGGCAAGCTGGCCGTGGTGCTGATCAACGACCCGGACTTCGAGACGGGCAAGGGCGATTTCGGCGGCAAGGCCATGACCTATTACGGCCGCTGGACCTATAAATACGAGGAGATGGCACGCCGCGGCGCGCTGGGCACGCTGGTCGTCCACGAGACGGCGCCGGCCTCGTACGGCTGGGCCACGGTGAAGAACTCGAACACGAACGTCCAGTACGACATCGTGCGCAAGAATCCGCTCGAGACGCATGCGCCGGTCGAAGCGTGGATCCAGCGCGACGCCGCCGTCGACCTGTTCAAGCACGCCGGACTGGACTTCGACAAGCTCAAGAAACAGGCCCAGACCCGCGCGTTCAAGCCGGTCGAACTGAAGGGCGTGACGATGTCCGCGCACTTCGCCGTCGACGCCAAGGTCATCACGTCGAAGAACGTGCTGGCGATCCGTCCGGGCAGCGAGCACGCGGACCAGGTCGTGATGTACAGCGCGCACTGGGACCACCTGGGCGTCGGCCTGCCGGACGCGAAGGGCGACAAGATCTACAACGGCGCCGTCGACAACGCCACCGGCATCGCCGCGCTGCTGGAGCTGGCGCGCGCCTACGCCAAGGCACCGGCGCCGAAACGCAGCGTCGTGTTCCTGGCCGTGACGGCGGAAGAGAAGGGCCTGCTGGGTTCCGAATACTATGCGAACAACCCGGTCTATCCGCTGGCGAAGACGGTCGGCGTGATCAATATGGATGCGCTGAGCCCGTACGGTCCGGCACGCGACTTCACCATCTCCGGCAGCGCCAAGCTCGAGCTGCTCGACCGCCTCGTCGCCAAGGCGAAGCAGAACGGCATCGCTTATGCCGCGGATCCGAAGCCGGAAGCGGGCCACTTCTTCCGCTCCGACCACTTCTCGTTCGCCAAGCACGGCGTGCCGGCGATCTCGTTCGGTTCGGGCGAGGACTGGGAGCAGGGCGGCGTCGCGGCGGGCAAGGCGGCGGAAGAGAAATACGTGGCGGTCGCCTACCACCAGCCGGCCGACGAGTGGAGCGCCGCGTGGCCGTTCACGGGCATGGCGCGCGACCTCGGCATCCTGTATTCGGTGGGCCGCGACCTGGCGGATTCGTCGGCGTGGCCGAACTGGTCCAGGGACTCCGAGTTCCGCGCCGCGCGTGACGCAAGCGCGGCCGAACGCAAGTAATCCGCAACGACAGGCGGGCCCGGGGAGCCCACCCTACGCCGCACGCATCCGTAGGGCGGGCACCCCGTGCCCGCGAAGCGCACCATCAAAGGTTAACTGGCGAACAGTCGCGTCCGCACCTCTTGCCTACACTGAGGCAAATAGATGCCGAGGTGATGCCATGCCCGACCCGTTAAAGCTGTACAAGGCCAAGCGCGATTTCAAGGTCACGGCCGAGCCCAAGGAAGGCGGCGAGGCCAGCACGGGCGCCTTGACCTTCGTGATCCAGAAACACTGGGCCACCCGCCTGCACTACGATTTCCGCCTGGAACTGGACGGCGTCATGAAGAGTTGGGCCGTCCCCAAGGGCCCCAGCTTCGACACCCACGACCGCCGCATGGCCGTGCACGTGGAAGACCATCCCATCTCGTATTCCGACTTCGAGGGCACGATTCCGCCGCAGCAGTACGGCGCCGGCAAGGTCATCGTCTGGGACAAGGGCACGTGGGAACCCGTCGGCGATCCGCGCAAGGGCCTTGCGAAGGGCGAGATCAAGTTCGAGATGCATGGCCACAAGATGCACGGACGCTGGGTGCTCGTCCGGCTGCGCGGCCACGAGGACGACAGGCAGGAACCCTGGCTGCTCATCAAGGAGAACGACGGATACGCCCGTCCGGCCGGAGAATTCTCCGTCGTCGACGAGATGCCGGACAGCGTCAGGGATCTGCCGATGCCCGCGCCGGGCGCCGCCGCGCCGGGCGCCGCGGCGACGGCAAAGCCGGCGCGCAAGCCCGCGGCGAAACCGAAGCGCGGCGCGCTGCCCGACGGCGCCGCCAAGGCCGACCTGCCGGCGAAGCTGACGCCGGAACTGGCGACGCTCGTCGACGGCCCGCCGGCCGATCCGGAAAACTACATCTACGAAATCAAGTTCGACGGCTACCGCATGCTCACGCGGGTGCAGGGCAAGGACATCCGCTTCATCACCCGCAACGGCAACGACTGGACCGCCAAGCTCGCCCCGCTGCAACAGGAAGTCCGCCGCATGAAGCTGCCGGACGGCTGGTACGACGGCGAGATCGTCGTGCACGACGAGAACGGCAAGCCGAACTTCAACCTGCTGCAGCTCGCGTTCGACGGTTCCAATACCGCGAAAATCGTCTACTTCGTGTTCGACGTCCCGTACTGCAAGGGGTACGACCTGCGCGACGTGCGCCTCGATGCGCGCCGTGCGCTGCTGCAGGACGTGCTGGCCGCGCGGCCGTCCGACATCGTCCGGTTCTCGGCCGAGTTCGGGACCGACCCGGCGCAGCTCGTCGCCGCCGCGTGCCAGATCGGGCTGGAAGGCGTGATCGGCAAGCGGCGCGACTCGCGCTACGTGACGCGCCGCTCGCCCGAGTGGATCAAGCTGAAATGCGGGCAGCGCCAGGAATTCGTCATCGGCGGCTACACCGATCCGCAAGGATCGCGCACGGGCATCGGCTCGCTGCTGCTGGGCTACTACGACAAGGACGGCGTGCTGCGCTACGCGGGGAACTGCGGCAGCGGATTCAATGGCGCGTCGCTGCGCCACATGCGCGCCGTGCTGGAAGAGATCGGGACGGACAAGAACCCGTTCCCGCCGCGCGCCGTGCCGGGCCGCACGAATCACTGGGTCAGGCCGGAGCTCGTCGCGGAGGTCAGCTTCTCGGAATGGACCGCCACCGACTCCGTCCGCCACCCGGTGTTCCAGGGCCTGCGCAAGGACAAGCCGGCGAAGAGCGTCGTGCGCGAGCTGCCGAAGCACCTGCAGGCCGAGGCGCCGCCGGAGGATGCGAAGCCCGCGCGCAAGCGGGCGGCGAAGAAGGCGCCGGCGGCGGACGACGCATTGCCCGGCAACCTGCCCGCCACGTTCAAGGTCACGCACGGCGAGCGCGTGATGGATGCCGACAGCGGCGTCACGAAGGTCGAGATGGTGCGCTACTACGCCCTCGTCGGCGCGCTGATGATGGAACACCTCGAGGGCCGGCCGGTCTCGCTCGTGCGCGCGCCCGAGGGCGTGGGCGGGGAGCTGTTCTTCCAGAAGCACGTCGGCGACACGCGCAAGATGCCCGGCGTCGTGCAGATGGACCAGGCGCTCGATCCCGACCACCCGAGCATGATCGAGATCGCGACGCCCGAGGGCCTGTTGTCGAGCGCCCAGTGGAACGTCGTCGAGATCCATAGCCAGAACGCGACGGCCGGGCACTACGACACGCCGGACCGCATGGTGTTCGACCTCGACCCGGGCGAGGGCGTCGCCTGGCCCGAGGTGCAGGAAGCGGCGCAGCTCATGCGCGCCTTCCTGCAGGAGCTGGGGCTGAAGCCGTTCCTCAAGACCAGCGGCGGCAAGGGCCTGCACGTGGTCGTCCCGCTCAAGCCTAAGCTCGACTGGGACACCGTGAAGGACTTTTCGCACGCGATCGTGGACCACCTGGCGCAGACGCTGCCGGAGCGTTTCTCGGCCAAGAGCGGCGCGAAGAACCGCGTGGGCCGCATCTTCATCGATTATCTGCGCAATGGCCGCGGCGCGACGACCGTGGCCGCGTGGTCGGCGCGCGCACGTCCTGGCCTGGGCATCTCCGTGCCCGTGCGCTGGGAAGAACTGCCCGGCCTGAAGTCGGGCAGCCAGTGGACCGTCAAGTCCGTGCACACGCGGCTCGACGAGGGCAATGCGCCATGGGCGGACTACGCCAAGAGCGCGACCACCCTCACCAAGGCCATGAAGGCCCTCGGGTTCAAGCCCGGCAAGAAGTGACCCGCCGCACGCCGCCCCGGCGGCAGCGGCGCCGCCCGCAAATTCCCCTGCCAGATTGCCGCGTCGCGCGCGACTTCCTCTCCACTTGTTAATTCGCTGGCAAATTTCATTTGTCAGATTGGTGATTTTGCGAATTGCCGCTCTTCCATTAAAACTCACAGAATGTCTTCGGCGTGGGGTGTCGTCCAGCTTCACATCACTCGATCAAAAATACGAACTACGACGGAGATCACTGGAATGAAAATCAATCGATGCACTAAGGCGCTCATCGGGAGCGTGTTCGGCGGCGTCCTCATGGCGGGACTGGTCGCGGCACCCGCGCAGGCCCAGAGCTACACCTGGCAAAACGTGCAGATGGTCGGCGGCGGCTATGTCGACGGCATCGTCGCCCACCCGGGGCAGCAGGGCCTGTTCTATGCCCGCACGGACGTCGGCGGCGCCTACCGCTACAACGCGTCGACCGCCACCTGGATCCCGTTGAACGACTGGACGCCGAGCGCCAACAATAACTGGATGGGCGTCGACAGCATCGCCGTCGACCCGAGCAATCCCAGCATGGTCTTCATGTCCGTCGGCGCCTACGACAGCTGGGCGTACGTGCCCGCCGGCGCGATCCTCGTGTCGTCCAACCAGGGCGCCACCTTCACCGCCCACCAGATGCCGTTCCCGATGGGGTCCAACAACACGGGCCGCGACGCCGGCGAGCGCCTGCAGGTCGACCCGAACAACGGCAACGTGCTGTTCTACGGCACCCGCAACGACAACCTGCCGACGCCGTACAACAACGGCATGAACGGCCTGTGGACCAGTACCGACAAGGGCAGCACCTGGACCCAGGTCGCCGCCGGCAATGCGCCGCCGCTGTCCAGCGACGGCACCGGCGCCGGCATCGTCTTCACCGCGTTCTACAAGCCGTCGCTGGCCAACGGCCGTACGCAGACCATCTTCGCCGGCGTCTCCGACAGCAAGGCGCCGTCGACCCTGTACGTCAGCACCGACGCCGGCGCGCACTGGAGCGCCGTCAGCGGCGGGCCGGGCGCGACCAGCGCCGGCGGCATGTATCCGAACCACGGCCTGATCGGGCCGGACGGCAACCTCTACATCACCTACGGCAATTCGCCGGGCCCGTACGGCATGAGCAGCGGCCAGGTGTGGAAGTACAACGTCGGCCAGAAGACCTGGCAGAACATCACGCCGCTCGTTCCCACCTCGTCCGATACGTTCGGCTACGACGGCCTGGCGCTCGACGCGAAGAAGCCCGGTACGCTCATCGTCACCACGGTCGACCGCTACTCCAACGGCGACACGATCTTCCGTTCGACGAACAGCGGCACGTCCGGCAGCTGGATCGACCTGAAGCCCAAGGCCACGATGAGCTGGACGCAGTCGCCGTGGGCGCCGTGGGGCCATCCGACCGGATTCCAGGGCTGGATGAACCCGGTCATCGATCCGTTCAACTCGAACAACGCCTTCTACGGCACGGGTGGCGGCATCTTCGGCACCACCAACCTGACCGCCGCCGACAGCGGCCTGGCCACCAACTGGGCCATTGCCGCCAAGGGTATCGAGGAGACGGTGCCGCAGACGATCGCGTCGCCGACGTCGGGCGCGCCGCTGATCGCCGCGATCGCCGACGTGTGCGGCTTCGTCTTCAATTCGCTGACGACGCCGCCCAATTCGATGATTTCCACGACCAGCGGCACCGGCGTCGCCGGGGCCTGCACGTTCGGCAGCGGCATCGACTTCGCGCGCGGCAATCCGGCCAAGATGGTCATGGTCGGCAGCAATCCGTATTCGAGCCCGGTGCCGGTCGGCGTCGTTTCCTCCAACGGCGGCAGCAGCTGGACCGCGTTCCCGACCCTGCCGGCCGGCATGAAGAAGGGCGAAGGTTCGGTCGCCGTCAGCTTCGACGGCAATTCCATCGTCTGGTCGCCGCACACGGACGACAACCTGCACCCGGTCTACACGACCAATGGCGGCGCGTCGTGGTCCACCATCTCGTTCTGGGGTAACACGCTGCCCGTCGGCACGAAGGTCCTGTCGGACGGCGCGCAGAACGTCTTCTACGCATGGCAGTCGGGCACGACGAACTTCTATGTCGGGAACGGCGCCGCCAGCTGGTACCAGGCGGCCGCGCTGCCGGTCGCGCCGACGCAGGTAACGGCGGTGCCGGGCCGCGGCGGCGAAGTGTGGATGGCGGCCAGCTCGGGGCTGTACAAGAGCACCAACTCGGGTTCGACCTGGAATGCGCCGATCACGATCACCTATTTCGGCTATGCCTTCACCCCGACGTCGATCGGCTTCGGCAAGGCCGCGGCGGGCGCCAGCTACCCGGCCATCTACTCGGGCGGGCAGTTCTCCGACGGCACGACGGGCCTGATGCGCTCCACCGACGGCGGCACGACGTGGACGAAGATCAACGACGGCAACCACCAGTGGAGCGGCATCAGCCAGGTCGTCGGCGACATGCGGACCTTCGGGACGGTCTACCTGAATATCGCGGGCGGCATGGGCCGGGGCATCATCTACGGCACGTCGGCGAACTGACGGTGCGCGGCACGGTGGTATGCTTCCGGCCACCGTGCCCGCTCACCGCAACACCCACCGAAAGACAGACGTGAAACATTTGCCGCTCGCCGCCGCCGTTACCCTGTTCAGCGCCGTCTGCGCATCGGGCGCCTACTGGGGGCTGCCATGGTTCCAGCCGCCGGTGCGGGCGGTCGTGGCGGCATCGCGGGCGGATGTGGCACCACCGTCCATCGACGCCGCCGCGGGGCTCTTCGGCGGCGCGCCGGCCGGTCCGGCGGCCAGCGCGTTCCAGCTGAAGGGCGTCATCGACGCCGGGCCGGAGGGCGTGGCGATTCTCGCCGCGGACGGCAAGCCGGCGCAGGCGGTCGGCATTGGCAGCGAGGTCGGGCCCGGCGTGCGCGTGCGGGAAATCCACCAGCGCTACGTGCTGCTCGACGATGGCGGTGCGCTCAAGCGGCTCGATCTGCCGGACAGCGCGGTCGCCGGACTGTCACTCGTCGCGGCGGCGGCGCCGTCCGGCGCGCCCGCGCGTGCCGCGCCGCCGCTCACGCCGGCCACGGTCGCGCGGTCGGGCGGGCCGATGCCGCCGCCGGTCATGGATCCCCACCTGGCCAGGACGCCCGGCCAGGCGCCGGACCCGATACGGCAGATGCAGGAAACGCAACAAATGCAACAAATGCAGCGGATGCACAGGCCGGCGGGCGTCGGTCCCGCGGCGTTCGGCGCGAAGCCGGTGGGCTGAGCGGCGCGGCTCAGGCGGCCGGCGGCGCCGGCATCGTGAAACGGGCCAGGTCGTCGATGCCGAGGCGCGTCTCGATGGCCGCGATCCGCTTGACGGCATCCTCGAAGCCGTCGTGCCCGAACATGCGCTTCTCGATGTCCTCGAACCGTTCCGACATCTCGTCGTAGGCCTTGCCGGACAAGGCGTCCTTCCAGGCCGGGAACACGATCGTGTCCTCGCGCGCCGTGTGATGTTCGTACATCAGTTCGAAGGCCTCGAGGGCCTGGGCCAGCGGCAGCACGTTGCCGCCCGCGATGCGGCCCCGCGCCGTCGCGCGCAGCACATAGTCGGTGAGCTGGCGGCCGCGGTCGTGCTGGGCGCGCAGCACGTCGACGTAGGCCGCGGCCGGGCCTTTCACCTTGCGCACGGCGGGAAAGATGTGCTCTTCCTCCAGCTTGCGTTCGTGGTAGTCCTCGCCGAACGTGCGGAACAGCTGCGCCGTCTGCGCCAACGCGTCGGCCGGCACCCGGGCGGGATCGCTGCGCAGCCGCGCGGCGGCCGCGCGGTAGACGAGCAGGGCGCGGCGCAGCACGCCGTGCTCGCGCATCAGGTCTTCGTTGGCGCCGACTTCCTTGCCCTTGTCCTTGTCGTCGGCCGCCCCCGCGGCCGCGGCGACGCCGCCCGCCGCCAGGACGAGGAAACCGCGCCGCTCACGTCGAATGTCGTCCATGCGTCACTCCTTTGTCGTCCACGGGGTCGCCCGGTTCGTTGCGCACGATGGCGCGGATGTTCATTGCCGCGAGCCCGGCCTGCAGCGCGATCAGCGCCCACGCGCCGTCGTGCAGGCCCCACACGATCCACAGCACGTTGCTGGCGATGAAGGTCCAGAACCCGACGACGCGCTTTTTGGCATGGCGGGCGCCGACGAGGAAGGCGGCCACCAGCGTCACGGCCATCGCCGGCCATTGCAGCAGGTCGAGCAGCGTGTCGACATCCACTCAGGCGGCCTTCCTGCGCCGCGCCGGCGTCGTCTTTGCCGCCGTCTTTGGCGCGCGCTTGGCGGCCGTCTTCGCCGCTGTCTTCGTCGCGGTCTTCGCCGAGGTGGACTTCGCGGCCGTCGTCCGCTTCGCGCCCGCATGCGTGGCCGCGTGCGCGGGGGCCTTGCGCGCGCGCGGCGGCGGGGTGTCGTCCGCGTCCTCGTCGGCGGCGCGCGCCGGCTTCTTGGCCCTGGCCGGCGGCGGCGGTTCGTCGTCGTCGTCGTCGTCGTCCGCCGCGGCTTTCGCGGGCTTCTTGCCCAGGCTGGCCTGCAGCAGCGAGACGAGGTCGATGACGTTCGTCTTCGCCGGCTTCTCTTCCTCCGGCTCCGGTTCCGTCAGGGTCTTGGTCTGGTTGGCGGCGACCTTCTTCTTGATCAGCGCCAGCACGTCTTCGCGGTAGGTGTCGTGGTACTGCTGCGGCTTCCACTTCTCGCTCATGCCCTCGACGAGCGCCTTGGCCATCTGCAGCTCCTTGTCCGTGACCTGCGCCGCCTTCGAGTGTTCGCCCGGGATCTTCAGTTCGTCGGTGGGGCGGATCTCGTCCGGATAGCGCAGCGTGTTCAGCACGATCGTGTCGCCCACGCACACGAGGGCGGCGAGATGCTGCTTGACGCGGATGACGACGTTGGCGATGCCGATCTTGCCCACTTCGCGCAGGGTCTCGCGCAGCAGCGCATAGACCTTGTCGCCGCCCTTGCCGGGCGCGAGGTAGTAGGGCTGCTCGTAGTAGATCAGCGGGACCTGTTCGGCATTCACGAACGCGATGATGTCGATCGACTGCGTCGCGTCCGGATTCGCCCGGCGCAGGTCTTCGTCCGTCAGCACGACGTATTCACCGTCCTTGTATTCATAGCCCTTGACGATGTCGTCCCACGACACTTCCTTGCCGGTCGCCTTGTTGTAGCGCTTGAAGCCGATCGGCGCGAAGTCGCGCCGGTCGAGCATCGTCAGGTCGAGCCCCTGGTCGCTCGCCGCCGGATACATCTCGACCGGGATGTGCACCAGCCCGAAGCTGATCGCACCTTTCCACATGCTGCGTGCCATCTGGCTCTCCTCGAGTTATTCGCCCACCGATCCCGTGATCGGCAGCACGACGCCGGTGACGTAGCCGGAACATACGTTCGACGCGAGATAGATATATGCCGGCGACAGCTCTTCCGGCTGGGCCGGACGGCCGAACGTCGTGCTCTGGCCGAACTTGGTGATGTCTTCCGGCGACTGGTCGGCCGGGTTCAGCGGCGTCCACACGGGGCCCGGCGCGACGGCGTTGACGCGGATGCCCTTGTCGAGCAGATTGGCGGCGAGGGACATCGTGAACGCGTGGATCGCGCCCTTCGTCGTCGAATAGTCGAGCAGCTTCTTGGACCCCTTGAGACCCGTCACGGAGCCCGTGTTGACGATCGACGCGCCGCGCTTCATGTAGGGCAGGCAGGCCTTCGCCATGTGGAAGTAGCCGTAGATGTTCGTCCGCATCGTCTCGTCGAAGCGGTCTTCGGTGAGGTCGAGCAGCGACTCGGCGTGTTCCTGGAACGCGGCGTTATTCACCAGGACGTCCAGGCGGCCCCACTTGGCGACGATCTGGTCGACGGCCTGCTGGCAGAATTCCATGTCCTTGACGTCGCCGGCGACCGTCACGCACTTCTGGCCCTCGGCCTCGATGTAGCGCTGAGTCTCGGCGGCGTCCTCGTGTTCGTTCAGGTACAGGACGGCCACGTCGGCGCCTTCGCGCGCGAACAGGACGGCGACGGCGCGGCCGATGCCGGAATCGCCGCCCGTCACGATCGCGACCTGGCCCGCCAGCTTGCCGCTGCCCTTGTAGTGCTCGGCCATGAACCTGGGCTTGAGCTCCATCTGCGCCTCGAGTCCCGGCTTGACCAGATGCTGGGCGGGGAAGTCGCCGCTCGGCTGCTGGATGCCGGTCTGCGCCGCATTGCTCCCACCTGCGCCGCCGCTGCCCTGGTCACCCTTCTGCATGCTGGCGTCGCGCTGGTCCTGGCGGTTCTGGATCGCCTTCTGCTTGTTCGCTGCATCGTCCTGTGTTGCCATGGTCCTCTCCTTGTGCATGATCCCGCCAGTATTCCCGCGCCCGCCGGACGCTGACGGTGCGCTTCCACACATTGCGAGCATTTGCTAGGCGTTGCAGGTGCTTTGTGGCAAACTTGTTACGTAACAGTGCCAGGGGTGGATGATGGTGGAGCAAACGGAACAGGAAGCAGGGCGGACGGGGATTTACCTGAGTCCGATGGCGCAGCGGCGCGCCGAATTCGCGGACGCGTGCGCGCCGCTGTTCGCGCGCCTGCACCTGGCCGACAGCGCCGACGTCGCCGCCAGCCTGCTGGCGCGCGCGCAGCCGGACCTGCTCGTCATCGACCTCGACCGCTTCGAGCCGAGCATCGACCTCGACGCGCTGGGCGACCTCGTCGCCCGCCGCGCCGGCCTGCCCACCTTGCTGCTGTGTCCTTTCGGTGGCGCCGGATGGCTGCCCGCGCTGATGGCCCGCGGGCCCGCCGGCTATGCGGTCACGCCGCTCGACGCGGCCGCGCTGCGTGCGGCGGTGGAGGCGCGCCTGGCGGCGCCGGACGCCGCCGGGGCGGCCGGCGATGCGGTCGACCTGCGCACCCTGCTCGACCTGCGCGCCCGCGTGCAGGCCGCCGTGATCGGCGCGGAGGACGCGCATACGCTGTCCGAAGCCCTGTGCGCCGCCCTGTGCGCGTGGCCGGGCGTGCTGCATGCCGGCGTGTTCCTGCTCAAGGACGGCAACGACTTGCAGCTGGTCGCGCAGCAGGGGCCGGACGGCCTGCTGCTCGGCGCGCTGCTGCAGCGCACGGACCGCCTGCTGCAGGCGCCGCTGCGCCACGCCTTCCCGGGCCTGCTGGCCGCCGCCGGCGGCGTCGCCGCTCTCGTCGAGGCACCCGAACAGCCCGGCGAGCCGGCGCTGGCGGCAAGCTTGCGCGCGCATGGCGTGGCGCTGGCGCTGGGCCTGCCGATTCCGGCCGACGGCCCCGGCGCGCCGCGCGGCGCGCTGTCGCTGCTGTTCGGCGCCGCCCGCGCATTCTCCATGGACGAGTGGAACACCCTGCTCGACGTGGCGCGCCTGGCCGCGCTGGGCCTGCGCCACGCCGCCATCGGCCAGGAAAACGAACACCTGCTGGCGCGCCTGACGTATATCTCGACGACGGACGCCTTGACCGGCGTGGCCAACCGCCGCCACGGCGAGGAGCTGCTGGACAAGGAAATCAAGCGCGCGCGCCGCTACCGCGTGCCGCTCGCGCTGCTGTCGTTCGACATCGACCGCTTCAAGGCCGTCAACGACACCTATGGCTATCCGGTCGGCGACGTGGCGCTGCGCACCGTGGCCGACACCGCGCGCGCCGTGCTGCGCGCCAGCGACATCCTGGTGCGCTCGGGCGGCGAGGAATTCCACATCATCGCGCCGCACACCAGCGCCATCGACGGCCTCAAGATGGCGGAAAAGGTGCGCGTGGCGATCGAACAGGCCGAGATCCCCGGCTGCGACCACGTGACGGTGAGCCTCGGCGTGGCCCAGCTGGGGGAGCAGGAGAGCGGCGATTCGCTGACCCAGCGCACCGACGCCGCCCGCGCGCGCGCCAAGCGCGCGGGCCGCAACTGCGTCGAACTGGCGATGCAGTGAGCGGCCGCGGTGCGCCGGCGCCGCGCGGCGCCGCCTTTGCCGGCGACGTCGTCGCAGGCATCGTCGTCGCCATGATGATGATCCCGCAGGGCATGGCGTACGCCCTCGTCGCCGGCCTGCCGCCCGTGGCGGGCCTGTACGCCGGCATCGTGCCGCCGCTGTTGTACGCCTTGTTCGGTTCGAGCTCCACCCAGTCCGTCGGGCCGATGGCCATCATCGCGCTGATGACGGCGTCCGCGCTGGCGCCGCTGGCGGTCCCCGGCACTGCGCTGTACGGCGTGCTCGCCGCGCAGCTGGCGCTCGTCTCCGGCGCCGTGCTGCTCGCGTGCGGCCTGCTGCGCGTGGGCTTCCTCGCGAACTTCTTTTCGCGCCCCGTGATGAACGGCTTCACGCTGGGCTCCGCCGTCGTGATCGCGCTGGGCCAGGTGCGGGCCTTGCTGGGCGCGGCGCCGCCACAGGTGCACGGGCCCAGCGCCATGCTCGGCGTGGGCAGCGTCGCGCTGCTGCTGTTCGCACGGCGCTGGCTGGCGCCGCTGCTGCGCCGGCTCGGCCTGCCGCCCGGCGCGGCCGACATCGCGGCGAAGCTGGCGCCGATGCTGCTGGTCCTGGGCGGCATCGCGCTCGTCGCGGCGCTGCGCCTCGACCGCATGGGCGTGCGGGTGATCGGCGCGGTGCCGGCCGGCCTGCCGCGCCTGGCCCTGGCGACGTCCGCCGTGCATTGGCCGGAGCTCGTCAAGCCGGCCGCCCTGATCGGCTTCATGAGCTTCCTGATCGCGATGTCGGGCGCGCAGGCGCTGGCGCTCAAGCGCGCGGAAAAGCTGCACACGGACCGCGAACTGGTGGCGCTGGGCCTCGCGAATATCGGCAGCGCATTGTCCGGCGGGTTTCCCGTGACGGGCAGCCTGTCGCGCTCCGCCGTGAATGTCGCGGCCGGCGCGCGCACCCGGCTGGCGGGCGCCGTGACGGCGGCGCTGCTGGCCGGCGCGCTCGTGCTGCCGACCGGATGGCTCGCGCTGCTGCCGCTGCCGGTACTGGCCGCGACGATCATCGTCGCCGTGCTGGGCCTGCTGGACTGGTCGACGCTGCGCACCGCGTGGCACTACGACCGCGCGGACGTGCTGGCGCTGCTGGCGACGGCCGGCGGCGTGCTGCTGCTCGGGGTGGAGGCGGGCGTCGTGGTGGGCCTGCTGCTGTCGCTGGGGACCATGATCTGGCGCGAGAGCCGGCCGCACATCGCCGTGCTGGGCCGGATTCCGCACACTGAGCATTTCCGCAACGTCGATCGCTACACGGTCGACACGGACCGCGGCGTACTGCTGCTGCGCATCGATGCGGGCCTATTCTTCGGCAATATCGAAGCCGTCACCCGGCGCATCGAGGACGCACTGGCGGCGCATGGCGAGGCGCGCGAGCTCGTGCTCGTGCTGTCGGCCGTGAACGCCATCGACAGTTCGGCACTGTTCGGCCTGCTGGACCTGAACCGGGTGCTGGCCCGGCGCCATATCCGCCTGCACCTGGCCGAAGTCAAGGGACCGGTGCTCGACCGCCTGCGCGCGTCGACACTCTTGCGTGAGCTCAGCGGCCGTCTCTTTTTGAGCACAGCCAATGCCTGGGATGCCCTCGCACGGCACGACACATGATTGCAAGCAAATCCCAGCTGTGGCAGGATGGAACCAAGGTTTTAGAGAAAAGGTGGATATCATGCCGCGCCCCAGCACTATCGTTATTCTGTTGTCAACCGTCGTCCTGGTTGCCCTCGGTTTCGCCGCCGCCGTTCCGGCCGGCATCGCCCTCGCGCTGACGTTCGAACTGGCCGCCTCCAAACGCGACGCCGACCGCGCGCGCACCCTGCGCCCCGTCCGCGTGGCCCGGCCACTGCGCCGCCGCCGCTGACCGGCGCCGGCCTTCCGCCGCCCGCCTGACCGGTATCCGCTGCCGGCCGGGCTCGCCGGCACGCTCCGCGTTTCCCTCGTCGCCGCGCGCGACCGTCTGCCGGCGTCACGCTGGCGTTGCCGTTATCACATTCCTCCGAAATTTACCGGCGCCGGGGCTGGCCTCTGCCCGCTCGCCTGTGCGTGCTTGCCTATGCCTGCTTGCGCGCGCCGTCCGACCGCTGGGCGGGGTCGCCCAGGCGGATCGGGGCCGCGTTCTGCGGATACAGCGCACGCACGCCGTCGTAGGCGTGGGCGATGGCCGCCATGTCGGCGGCTTCGTCGCCCGTCATCGTCAGCGTGCGGGTGACGTCGATGATCTTCCTGCCATAGTCCAGCGAGACCAGCAGCACCGGCACGTCGGCGGCCAGCGCGATGCGGTAGAAGCCGCTCTTCCAGTGCGGACGGTAGCTGCGCGTGCCTTCCGGCGTGATGGCCAGCCAGAACCACTTCGACGCGTGCATCGTCTGCGCGAGGCGCAGGATCGCGCCCTGCGGCGCGCTGCGGTCGACGGCCACGCCGCCCCAGTAGCGCATGATGGCGCCCATCGGGGCGCGGAACAGCGAATCCTTGGCGAGCCAGCGAAATTGCAGGCCGACCGCCCATTTCGCCAGCAGGCCGACGAAGAAATCCCAGTTCGACGTGTGCGGATACACGACGGCGATGCCGTGCGGGCCGGGCAGGGGCTTGAAGTAGAGATTCCAGCCGATCGCGTTCAGCATGCGCAGCGCGGTGCGCTGGCCCCAGGTCGGCATCGCCTCGGGGCGCATCAGGTATTCTTCCATGTTCTCTCCATGCGGGCGGGCCGTGGGCGGCCTCTGGTCTTGGCTTGACAGTGTTTTAACCGGGGCGTCTCCGCGCAACATCGATTGCGCCCCAGCAAGCAAACCGGGCATTTTATAGCGCTACCAAACGGGGGACAAGCGAAACTACTGGAAGCGTTGCGGCCCCGTCGGTATCATCCTTGCCTCTCAAACAAGGATTTTCAAGATGGACATCACGATTTTTCACAATGCGCGCTGCGGCACGTCGCGCATCACGCTGGACACCATCCGCGCCGCCGGCGTCGAGCCGCGCGTGGTCGACTACCTGGCGCAGCCGCCGTCGCGGGACGAGCTCCGGGACATGATCGCCCGTGCGGGCCTGGCGGTGCGCGACGCGGTGCGCAGCAAGGAAGCGCTGTTCGCGGAACTGGGCCTGGACGCCCCAGCGACGAGCGACGACGTCCTGCTGGACGCCATGGTCGCCCATCCGATCCTCATCAACCGGCCGTTCGTGGTGACGCCGAAGGGTGTGCGCCTGTGCCGGCCGTCCGAACTGGTGCGCGAGATCCTGTAAGGCGCGCACGCCAGGGCGCGTCCCGGCCGGCTCGCGCCGCCAGGAAGCCATCCGGCGGGCTCGTGCCCGCCAGGAACCGGTCCGGCCGGCTCGCGCCTGCCAGGAAGCCGCCCGGCGGGCTCGTGCCCGCCAGGAACTCGTCCGGCCGGCTCGCGCCGCGCCCCGTCCGTTCAGTGCTGGGCGGCGCCGATATCCACGGGCTCCTTCGCGGGCCGCACCTTGCCGTAGAAATCCGGGCCGGTATCGCCCTCCGGCAAGCCTTTGCCGATCGCTGGCGAATCCTGCGCCAGGGCGAAATCCGGTGTCCCGTCGCGCGTGTACGCGACGAAGCGGGGCGGGGCTTCCACCGTGCCGCTGTGCGTCATGCCGTCGGCCAGGTGCCAGTCACCGTCCGGATTCCCGAACACGAGATTGTTGCGGTAGAGGTTGTGGGGGCCCGTCGCGCCCTGTTCCGAAATGCCGTGGCGGTTGTCGTACACGATGTTGTTGACCACCCGCGTGTGATCGTTCGGCCCCTCGGTATGATAGAAATCGCCCCCGCCGACGACGATGCCCGTGTTCGACGCCGTCACCGTATTGTTCGCGACGACGACGTCGTGGGCGTCGTGCCACAGGTGGATGCCGGCCTCGGCGACGCGGTAGACGACGTTGTTGCGGATCGTGGCCGGGGTGTCCACGTAGATGCCCTGCACCCAGCGGCATCCGGGCGGGCCGATGTCGTGCACGCTGTTGCCGATCACGTCGGAATGGGTGCCCTTGTAATAGCTGTCCACGCCGATGCCGGAGCCGCCCGCGCTCGTGCACGGCACGGTGACGGCGACATGGTGGACGTGGTTGCCGACGATGCGGTTGTACGACCCGCCGCTGTAGATGCCCGTGGTCCAACCGATGCCGGCGCTGGCTTCCGGACCATCCATCCCGGAGCTGCCGTCGACGTCGAACCCTTCGATATCGACGTAGCTGGCGCGGTTGTCCCAGCCCAGCGCGGTCGTGGACACGGGCGGCGGCACGATGCGCGCGCGCCAGCGCTCGGTCGCGCGGAACACGATGCGGGCGTTGGCCCGGCCGTCGATCGCCGTGCGGAACCCGCCGCGGTAGGTGCCGGGCAGTACGTTGACGATGGTGCCCGGCGTAACGAGCTGGGCGGCGCGTGCCAGCGAGCGCAGCGGCGCGGCGCGCGTGCCGGGATTCGTGTCCAGGCCGTCCGGCGCGACGTACAACTCGGTGGGGACGATTTCGGGCGCGACCGTCACGGCGGGCGCGTCCTTCATGGTGCAGGCGGCGAGCAGGGCGCAGGCGAGCATGTACAGCAAGGTGCGCAGGTGGCGGATCGGTGTCATGGCGGGGCCTGGACGGTCGCTAACGGCGCAAGTTTGCCGTACATCCCCGGCGGCGCGGCTGTCTGCCTCAATCGAACGTTTGATGCCGCTTAAACCGGACGCGCCGTCGCGCCGGCGGTGCGATATCGCTTGCCGCTGCGCATCGGATCAGGTTCGTTTTGACATGGGGAAAGCGCGGATGGTATAGTCGTCCGACTTCGATTGGTAACGTTTCCAATCGCGCCGACTACCACAACGGGAGACATGATGACGACGAGACGAGACGCAATGCGGCTGCTGGGTGCCGCGACCCTGGCGGGAGGGCAGATGGCGGTGGCCGGCCGGTCCGCGGCCGCGGCCGTGCCCGCGCCGGGCCCCGGCGCGGCGCCGGGACCGGGTGCCGGCTGGCAGGCCGTCACGTCCGCCCCGGGCGCCGAGCGCTTCGTCGCGCGCCCGCTCGGCGGGTTCCAGCCGGCCGGCCAGCCGCCCGAGACCGACATCGACGTGTTCGTCGACACCACGAAGCGCTTCCAGGAAGTGTTCGGCTTCGGCGGCGCCGTCACGGAAGCAGTCGCCGAGGTCCACGCGACGCTCACCCCGGCGCAGCAGCAGGCTTTCCTGACCGCCTACTTCGACCCGCGCGCCGGCCTGGGCTACAGCGTGCTGCGCACGACGATCCACAGTTCCGACTTCGGCAGCGGCAGCTACACGTATGTGCGCGACGGCGACCGCGCGCTGGCCTCGTTCAGCATCGCGCCCGACCTGAAGCTGCGCGTGCCGCTGCTGCGCGCGGCGCTGGCGGCGGGGCGCGCGCACGGCACGGCCGTGCGCGTGTTCGCCAGTCCGTGGAGCGCGCCGGCGTGGATGAAGTCGAACGACAGCATGGTCGGCGGCGGCAGCCTGCTGCCCGAATACCGCGATACGTGGGCGCGCTACGTCGTCAAATTCGTGCAGGCGTACGAGGCGGCCGGCGTCCCGCTGTGGGGGCTGTCCGTGCAGAACGAGCCGATGGCGAAGCAGACCTGGGAATCGATGATGTTCAGCGCCGAGGACGAAACCCGCTTCCTCGGCGACCATCTCGGACCGGCGTTGAAGGCGGCGGGCCTGGGCGGCAGGAAGATCATCGTCTGGGACCACAACCGCGACCTGCTGCCGCAGCGCGCCGCGCACATCCTGGGCGATCCGAAGGCGCGGCCGTACGTCTGGGGCGTCGGCTACCACTGGTACGAGACGTGGGCCGGCGGCGAACCCATGCACCGCAACGTCGCCGCCGTGCACGAGGCCTGGCCCGACGTGAACCTCTTGATGACCGAAGGCTGCATCGAAAAATTCGATCCGGCGCGGCTGCAGGACTGGGCCAACGGTGAGCGCTACGGCAGCCAGATGATCGCCGACCTGAACGCCGGCGGCGTGGGCTGGGTCGACTGGAACATGCTGCTCGACAGCCGCGGCGGCCCGAACCACAAGAACAATTTCTGCTTCGCGCCGCTGCATGCGAGCGCCGACGGGCAGCTCGTGTTCACCCCCATCTACACGGCCATCGGCCATTTCAGCCGCTACATCCGCCCCGGCGCGCGCCGCGTGAGCGCCGCGACGAGCCGCAGCACCCTCGACGCGACGGCGTTCCGCAACGCCGACGGGCGCCTGGCCGTCGTCGTCATGAACCGCAGCGATCAGCCGGTGCGCTACCGCTTGTTCGTCGACCGCCGCGAGGTGGCGGTGGAGATTCCGGCGCGGGCGATCCAGACCGTGGTCGGTTGATTCATCCGTAGTGCATGCACCGTCTCCCGGCCTGGCTGGCCGCCGCGGCGGGGACCCAGGTGCGGGCAGCCGCCGCGCATGCAAACTTGGGCCCCCGCCTGCGCGGGGGCGACGGCAACGTCGATACAGCGGGGTGCCCGCAACGAGCGCGTCGCCAGCACAAACTCCGCACTTCAGTTACATTGTGCGGCACGCCCTGCATGAAGATCAGGTCGCGCCGCCCGGCCTTGAAAATACGGGTATATACACTTACATTGGCGTTCCGTATCCACAGGAGATTGTGATGAGCCGTAAGACCCCCATCGAGCGTTACCGCAACATCGGCATCAGCGCCCATATCGATGCCGGCAAGACCACCACCACGGAGCGCATCCTGTTCTACACCGGCGTCAACCACAAGATCGGCGAGGTGCACAATGGCGCGGCGACGATGGACTGGATGGAGCAGGAACAGGAACGCGGCATCACGATCACGTCGGCCGCAACGACGGCCTTCTGGAAGGGCATGGGCGGCAACTTCGCGGAACACCGCATCAACATCATCGACACGCCGGGCCACGTCGACTTCACCATCGAAGTCGAGCGCTCGATGCGCGTGCTCGACGGCGCCGTCATGGTCTACGATTCCGTCGGCGGCGTGCAGCCTCAGTCGGAAACCGTGTGGCGCCAGGCGAACAAGTACAAGGTCCCGCGCATCGCGTTCGTCAACAAGATGGACCGCGTGGGCGCCGACTTCTTCCGCGTCCAGCAGCAGATCAAGGATCGCCTGAAGGGCAACGCCGTGCCGATCCAGATCCCGCTCGGCGCGGAAGAGCATTTCGAGGGCGTGATCGACCTCGTCAAGATGCGCGCCATCCGCTGGGACGACGCCAGCCAGGGCGTGCGCTTCGCCTACGAAGACATCCCGGCCGACCTGCAGCCGCTGGCGCAGGAATGGCGCGAGCACATGATCGAAGCGGCCGCCGACGCGACGCCCGAGCTGACCGAGAAATACCTGAACGGCGAGGCGCTGATGGAAGACGAGATCAAGGCCGCGCTGCGCGCACGCACGATCGCGGGCGAGATCGTGCCGATGCTGGCCGGTTCGGCCTTCAAGAACAAGGGCGTGCAGGCGATGCTGGACGCGGTCGTCGAATACCTCCCGTCGCCGGTGGACGTGCCGGCGATCGCGGGCCACGACGAGGATGACCGTCCGCTCGAACGGCACCCGGCCGACGACGAGCCGTTCTCCGCGCTCGCCTTCAAGATCATGACCGACCCGTTCGTGGGCCAGCTGACGTTCTTCCGCGTGTACTCGGGCGTCGTGAATTCGGGCGACACCGTGTACAACCCGACCAAGGGCCAGAAGGAACGCCTGGGCCGCATCCTGCAGATGCACGCCAACGAACGCAAGGAGATCAAGGAGGTGTTCGCCGGCGACATCGCCGCGGCCGTCGGCCTGAAGGGCGTCACGACGGGCGACACGCTGTCGGACCCGGACAAGGTGATCGTGCTGGAAAAGATGACGTTCCCCGAGCCCGTGATCTCGCAGGCCGTCGAGCCGAAGACGAAGGCCGACCAGGAAAAGATGGGCATCGCCCTGAGCCGGCTGGCGCAGGAAGACCCGTCGTTCCGCGTGCGCACGGACGAAGAATCGGGCCAGACGATCATGTCCGGCATGGGCGAGCTGCACCTGGAAATCCTGGTCGACCGCATGAAGCGCGAGTTCGGCGTCGAGGCGACGGTCGGCAAGCCGCAGGTGGCGTACCGCGAGACGATCCAGAAGACCGTCGAGAACATCGAGGGCAAGTTCGTCAAGCAGTCGGGCGGCAAGGGCCAGTACGGCCACGTCGTGCTCAAGCTCGACCCGCTGGAACCCGGCAAGGGCTACGAGTTCGTCGACGCCATCAAGGGCGGCGTCGTGCCGCGCGAGTACATCCCGGCCGTCGACAAGGGCATCCAGGAGACCCTGCAGGCGGGCGTGCTGGCCGGCTACCCAGTCGTGGACGTGCGCGCGACCTTGACCTTCGGTTCTTACCACGACGTCGACTCGAACGAGAACGCGTTCCGCGTCGCGGCGTCGATGGCGTTCAAGGACGGCATGCGCAAGGCGTCCCCGGAGCTGCTCGAACCGATGATGCAGGTCGAGGTCGAGACGCCGGAGGAATTCACCGGCAACGTGATGGGCGACCTGTCGACGCGGCGCGGTGTGGTGCAGGGCATGGACGAGATCCCGGGCGGCGGCGGGAAGCTGATCGACGCCGTCGTGCCGCTGGCCGAGATGTTCGGCTACTCGACCACCCTGCGCTCGCTGACGCAGGGCCGGGCCACGTACACGATGGAGTTCAAGCATTACGCGGCGGTGCCGAAGCATATCCTCGACCAGATCGCGACGGCCAGGGCGGCGAAGTAACGTCGGCCCCCGCACGGTGACGTACGGTGGGCACGCCGTGCCTGCGCGGACGTCGGCGCCAGGTTGCCGTAACGCGTGGGCTCGGGGAGCCCACCCTACATGGAGACGACGATGAAACCACTCCCGAAACTCGGCCAGGGCACCTGGAATATGGGGGAAGACCCGTCCGCACGCGCGGCCGAGGTGGCCGCGCTGCGGCTCGGCATGGACCTCGGCATGACCCTCATCGACACGGCCGAGATGTACGGCGAGGGCGGTGCCGAGGAGGTGGTGGGCGCGGCCATCGCCGGCCGCCGCAACGAGGTTGTCCTGATCAGCAAGGTCTATCCGCACAACGCCTCGCGCGCGGGCGTGCGCGCCGCGTGCGAGCGCAGCCTGCGCCGCCTCGGCACGGACCACCTCGACCTCTACCTGTTGCACTGGCGCGGCGGCGTGCCGCTGGCGGAGACGCTGGAGGCGTTCGACGGCCTGCGCGCCGAGGGCAAGATCCGCGACTACGGCGTGTCGAACTTCGACACGGACGACATGCGGGAAGCGGCCGCGCTGCCGCAAGGCGGCACCATCGCGACGAACCAGGTGTTGTACAACCTGGACCAGCGCGGCATCGAATGGGACTTGCTGCCGTGGTGCCGCGCACGCGGCATGCCCGTGATGGCGTATTCGCCGCTGGGGTCGACGCCGGCCGAACAGGGGCGGCTGCTGGCCCGCCCGCAACTGGGCGAGGTGGCGCGCCGCCACGGCGCGACGCCTGCCCAGGTGGCGCTGGCCTGGCTGCTGCGCCAGGACGGCGTCGTCACGATTCCGAAGGCCGTGCAGCCGGCCCACGTGCGCGCCAACCGCGCGGCGCTCGATCTCGCGCCGCAACTGACGCCGGACGACATGGCCTTGCTGGATGCAGGCTTTCCGCCGCCGGGCCAGGGCCGTCCGCTGGCGATGCGCTGAGCGGCGCCCGGCGGGTGTTCGGCGGGTCTCCGGCGGGTGCTCAGCGGGTGCCCAGCCGGGCGAGCAGGTCGCTCGCGGCGAGGGCACGGCTGAACAGATAGGCCTTGTCGCTTGGCGCCCGCCTGGGCGCCCACGGCGGCGGCCTGCGCCTCGGTCTCGATGCCTTCCGCGACGGCGCTCATGCCGAGGCTTTTGCGCCACCGTCACCGTCGCCTCGATCTGCACGCGGTGGTGATGGCTCGTGCCGGCCTGGCAGACGAACGAGCGGTCGATCTTGACCGTGTCCACGGGCAGCTGGTGGAGGCTGGAGAGCGACGAATAGCCGGTGCTGAAATCGTCCAGCCCGAGCGTGACGCCGACGGCCTTCAGTTCGTGCAGGCGCTGCTGCACCTGCTGGTCCTGCGCGGCCAGGCTTTCCGTCACCTCCAGCAGCAACTGGTCCGCGCGCATGCCGTTCTGGTGCAGCACGTCGCGCACGCCTGGTCCGCGCGCCTGACGGCGCCCGAACGGCCGGTCGCCTGGACCTTCGGCCCGCGGCTGCCGCGCCAGGCCAGCGGCAAAGGCGCGGACTGGATCATCGACGCGGCGTGGTTCCGGCCCGCGCCGGCGATCGATACGGTGGGTCGCGCGCCGGTGCGTCAGGATGCGGTCGACAGGTCGGGCACCAGCGCCGCCATGTACGCCGCGAGGAATTCCTGCGGCATCCGGCGCGGCCGGCCGCTCGAGAGCTCGATGCAGACGAGGTCCCAGCGGCCGCGCAGCACCGTCGCGCCGTCGCGTTCGCGCACGAGCTGGAAACGCCGTTCCATCGCCAGCTTGCCGTCGCCCGCGACCAGCCAGGTGCCGAGCACGAGCGCATCGCCGGCGCCGGTCGGCAGCAGGTAGTCGTATTCGCCGCGCCGGATGGCCATCGCCCGGTCGAGTCGGCGGTAGTCGTCCAGCGACAGGCCCAGCGCCTCCGAATGCGCCCACCCGGCCTGTTCGCACCAGCGGACGTAGACGGCATTGTTGGTGTGGTTCAGCCCGTCGATGTCGGCCGCTTGCGGGACGCGGGGCAGGGTGAACGGGTGCGGGTAATCCCAATCCAAGATGGTTCCTTCCGGATGCTGCGGGTGGATGCGGACCGCGCGGGCGCGGGCCGTCCATTTTACGTCGAGGCATGGGTAGCGGGGTCTTTACGCCGGACCCGGCCGATCCGGCCGGCGTGCGGGCGCACTGTATGTTCAAGGTGGTCAGGCGTAGCATGGCGGTCCTTTCGAGAAGCACAGGCTAGCGTGGCACCCGTGGCGCGATCTGATGCAGCTCAGGCGTGCGCGGCGAACCGCGCGATCGGTACGCGGTCTATGCAAATGAGGGAGGCGGCGATGTACACGATGATTCTTTTGCTGTACCTGCAGCGGGGCCTGGACGTGACGCTGGACCAGGCCAGTCTGCGCGGCGAGTACACGAAGCAGGGCACCTGCGAAACGGCAGCGCGCAGGCTGCGCGGGCCGGTTCCCATTCCCCGCAATTACTCAGCGGCGTGGCAGGACGTCATGTGCATCAGGGTGAATACCAACGTCAACGTCAACGGGATGAAGCCGATCGATCTGTCCAAGGCGTTGCAGGCATATGCGCCGCTGCATTGCCAGGCGGAGGGCGCATGGGAAAGGGTGGCTGAGCTGTGCCGCGCGCCGGAACAGTCGGGCAATGGCGAGGAAGGAGGTGGCGGAAGCGGCACGGGCGACGTGCCCGCCAGATCGGCCAGGTCGGCCAGTCGCTAGGCGCGGCAGCGGTGCGGGCGGGATGCCGGCGCAAAGCGGTCGGTGCGGATGGTGGGGACGATGAACGGCGGCTGCCGGACGCAGTGCCGATCAGGGATCGTCGCGGTTCCATGTGACGCCTTTCGGGCAGTCGCTCGCCGAGGCCGAGTTGGCGCCCGCCATGGCGGCGGAGGCGCCGTCGGCCATCCCGCGCAGGGGCATACCGACGCCGCCCGCCCGGCGGCAACGCACCCGGTCGCCCTGCCGGAAGCGGTAGATGACGATGCCGTCCGGTGACGTGTAGGTGTCCGTCTGCAAGGTCAGTGAGCGGTCGATGTGGGCGGCGCCGAGGCCGCGCCGGAAGCGGGCCCAGGGCGTGTCGGCCTCGTCGGGCACGCCCGATTTGCCCTTGCGCAGTTCGTGGTCGATGCGTCCGGCCTGATGCTGCGCGAGGCCCATCGCGAAGCCGCCGCGCGTCGATGCCGGTCCGGCCGGCACCGGCGTGCTCGCGCGCGCATCGGGTGCGGTGCCGGCCGGCCTGGCGGTGTCGAAGACGTCGGGCGCCGGCGCGGCGGCGTCGGGCGTTGGGACGGCCACCGCTTGCGTGTCGGCGTGGACTCGCGTGAGGTCGTCCGGCCTGGGCACGGGCGTGGCGTGCGTCGAGGGCGCGGTGCGGACCGGCGCGGCCGGCGCTGGGGCCGGGCCCGGGGCCGGCCGGGACGGCGCGGGACGCGGATGCGGATCGGTCTGCGCCGGCGGCCGTGCAGCCTGGCCGCCATCGGTTTGCAGGAAGAAGGTGACGACCCGGGGTGGACGGGCCGGCTGTGGACGCCGTTCCTGCGTCCACAGCCACAGCGCGAGCAGGTGGATGATGCACGTGAATGCCAGCACGCCGCGCCGCCGTCGGGTGTGGAAGGCCGGCGCCGGCGTCGCGCCGGGATTCATCGGCGCTCCGCCAGCGGCCGCTGCGGGTGCGGCGCGCGCGGCGACTGCCACGGTGTCATCCGGAGCAGTCATCGCGGTCGTATGCGCGTCATGCATGCCCGGCGCGACGCGCTCAGTGCGCCGTCATGGCCTGCTGGATGGCGACGCAGCGCTGGTCGTCCTGCAATGCGTCGAGCAGGGCGCGGCGGGTGCCGGCGGACAGGGCCTTGTCGACGTCTGCGGCGGCCTGCAGGCGCCGGACGCTGGCCGGCGTGCAGCCGGCCGGGATCAGCGCTGGGCCGTAGGCGCGCATATAGACGGGGCCGGCTGCCTTGTCGAGCTGCGGCAGGCGTGCGAGGCGCGCGTCGGCGGTCTGTTCGCCCAGGCCATGCTGTTCGGCCGGGTACAGGTGCTCCATCGCCGTGCGTATTTTCGAGAACGGCAGCTTGGTCTGCAGGTCGTGCACGGTGACTAGCCACTCGGTCTTGACGGCCGGGTCGGGGCGGCTGACGACGGCTGCCAGGGCGGCGTCCTGGCCCGTGTCCGATTTGTCGCGTGCCAGTTCGGCATCGACGAGGGCGGCGGCGCCCGGATAGCCGTAGCGGTTCAGGCGGCCGATGATCGCCCAGCGCAGGTCCTGGTTGATCGCGAGGCCGTCGACGTGTTCCTTGCCGTCGAGGATGGCGGCGAGGCGGGCCAGTGCGGCCGGCGAGCTGGCGACGGCGACGTAGTTGCCGAACCAGCGGCGCTGGAAGTTGTCGTCGCCCTTGCTCGCGAGCGTGCCGGTCCAGGCCATGTCTTCCAGCTGGCGCGTGACTGCCTGCGCGTAGGCGGCCTGCGGGTCCATCAGGTCGAGGTAGCGCTTGGCGCCGAGGACCTTGCCCAGCACGTCACCCAGCAGTGTGTAATCTTTTTCTTGCGGTACGTTGTTCAGTGCCGTGGCCAGGAAGTCGTTCAGCGGGAGCTTGCCGTCGCGTACGCCGTCCCACAGGCTTTGCCACAGCATCGCACGCAGCAGCGGATCGTCCACCGCGGCCAGGTGGCTGCGCGCACTGTCGAACGAGCGCGGGTCGAGCCTGACCTTGACGAAGCCCCAGTCGTCGTAGTTCGGGTAGACGAGGTCTGGGCACGCGGCGCCGTTCATGGCCGGCACTGCCGTCTTCGCGCCCTTGTAGGTGACGGCGACGTTGCGCTCGAGCTTGTAATCCTTGCCGTCCAGGCGGAATGCGGCCACCTGCACGCGCTGCTCGCGCAGCGTCGGCAGGGCCTTGCTCGGTGCGGTCTGCTCGAGGGTGAAGCCGGCGATCTTGCCGGCCTTGCAGGTGTAGTTGGCGGCGATGGTGTTCACGCCCGCCTGGTACAGCCATTCCTTCGTCCAGCCCGTGAGGTCGCGTCCCGCCGCCTGGCCGAGGCTGCCGATGAAGTCTTCCAGCTTCGCGTTGCGGTACTGGTATTTGACGAGGTAGTTATGCACGCCCTTGCGGAACACGTCGGCGCCCAGCAGGTGGCGCAGCTGGATCAAGGTGGAGGCGCCCTTCGAATAGGTGATCTGGTCGATATTGTCGAACGCGTTCCGCGTCGACGGCACCGGCACCTCGATCGGGTGCGTGGTGGTTTTCTGGTCCTGGGCGTAGGCGCGCTGCTTGCCGTCGGAATAGAAGCCGCGCCAGGCGTCCTTGAATTCCGTCGCTTCGGCCGTGGCGAGCGTGCCCATGAACGAGGCGAAGCTTTCGTTCAGCCACAGGCCGTTCCACCACTGCATCGTGACGAGGTCGCCGAACCACTGGTGCGCCATCTCGTGCATGATGACGTAGGCGAGGCGCGCGCGCTGCTCGGCCGTCATCTCGGCCTTGTACATGAAGCGGCGCTCGGAGAACGTGATCGCGGCGGCGTTTTCCATCGCGCCGTACAGGAAGTCGGGCACGAGGACCTGGTCGTATTTCTCGAACTGGTAGGGGATGCCGAAGTAGTCGTCGAAGAAGGCGAGGCCCGCCTTCGTGTACTTGAACCATTCGGCCGGCTTGATCTGCGCGGCCACGGACTGGCGCGCGAACAGGCGCATCGGGTACTTGCCGCTCGTGTCTTCCCACATCTTGTAGGGACCGGCGTGCATCGAGAAATTGTACGGGCTCAGTTTCTTGGTGCGGGCGAACGTCCAGCGGCGCAGGTCGCCGTCCGGGGCGACGTTCGTCTCGCGCGTCGTCGAGATCACCTGCCAGTCGGCCGGGACGCCCACGGTCACCTGGTACGTGGCTTTCAGGTCGGGCTGGTCGAACACGGCGAACATCTGGTGCGCGGCGGCCGGCTCGAAGTGGGAATACGTGTAGACGCGGCCGTCGACGGGGTCGACCATGCGGTGCAGGCCCTCGCCGTTCGTGCTGTGCAGCCGTTCGTATGCGACGACGACCGTGTTGCGGCCGCGGGTGAGGTCGTGCGGCGCCAGCGTGATGAACCAGCCGTTGTACTGCGGCGTGACGGTCTTGCCGTTGACGGTCAGCGACTTGATCGTGGCCTTGTCGAGGTCGACGGTGAGCGGACTGTTCACGTCCTTGAGGTCGAAGGTCAGCGTCGTCGTGCCACTGAACGTTTCCTTGCCGGTGAGCGTGAAGTCCAGCGCGTAGTCGACGTTGGACACGCGCGCCGAACGGGCGGCGGCGTCGGCCTGCGACAGGAAGGCGTTGTCGGCCCGTGCCGCGGTGGCGGTCGTGGCGGCGTGGACGATTGGGGTAGCGGCGAACGCGAGCGCGGTGGCGGCGGCGAGCGGCATCAGGCGGGACAGGCAGGTCTTCACGGGACTCCTTGCGATGATGAACGAAGGCGACGGCTTGTGGCCGCGCCCAGTAGGAATCTCACAAGAATATCATGTCAGCAATAGTATTCGTACCCATGAGGCGTGCTGACGAAGGTTTTTTTTACTGGATTATATGCATGCGGAAGGAAGTGGATACTCTGCCGTCGGAACGCGTCCGCGCGATGCGGACGCGTCCGTAAAACACGACGGCGTCAGCCGTTGGCCTGCAGGGCCGGATAATCCGTGTAGCCTTCGGCGTTCGGGCCGTAGAACTTGTCCGGACGCGCCGCGTTCAGCGGAGCGTTGCGCTTGAGACGCTCCGGCAGGTCCGGGTTGGCGATGAACCATTGGCCGAAGGCGACGGCGTCCGCGTCTCCGCTCGTCAGCAATTGCGCCGCGCTGTCCTTCGTCAGCTTTTCGTTGGCAATGTAGACGCCACCGAAGATGCGCTTGAGCTGCGGGCCCAGGCGGTCGTCGCCGACGGCTTCGCGGGCGCAGATGAACGCGATGCCGCGCTTGCCCAGTTCACGCGCAACATGGCCGAACGTCTCCAGCGGCGTGGAATCGCCCATGTCGTGGATGTCGCGGCGCGGCGCGAGGTGCATGCCGACGCGGTCCGCACCCCAGACGGCGATGCACGCGTCCGTCACTTCCAGCATCAGGCGCGCACGGTTCTCGATCGGGCCGCCGTACGCGTCCGTGCGCCGGTTGGTGCCGTCCTGCAGGAACTGGTCCAGCAGATAGCCGTTGGCGCCGTGGATTTCCACGCCGTCGAAGCCGGCTTTCTTCGCATTCTCGGCACCCTTGCGGAAGGCGGCGACGATACCCGGGATTTCCTCGAGCGCCAGTGCGCGCGGCGTGACGTACTCCTTCGTCGGGCGCACGAGGCTGACGTGGCCCTGGGGCTGCAGGGCCGACGGCGCGACGGGCAGGTCGCCCTCCAGGAACAGCGGGTCGGAGATGCGCCCCACATGCCACAACTGCAGGAAGATGCGGCCGCCGGCCTCGTGCACGGCGTCGGTGACGTGCTTCCAGCCTTCGACCTGTTCGTCGGACCAGATGCCCGGGGTGTCGGCATAGCCCACACCCATCGGGGTCACCGCGGTCGCTTCGGACAGGATCAGACCGGCCGAGGCACGTTGTGCGTAGTATTCGGCCATCAGGGCGTTCGGCACGCGGCCTGCGCCCACGGCGCGCGAGCGGGTCAGCGGCGCCATGATGATGCGGTTCGGCAGTTCGAGGCTGCCGACCTTGATCGGGTCGAACAAAGTCGTCATTGGTACTCCTGTTTCTCGTTGGTCCGCCGCGCAGTCGCGGCGAAGAGAGGGCATCTTAAAGCAGCGTCGGAAATCCTGCAGGGGGCGCCGCGATTTCGGCCCGCCGGCGTGACCGGTCGGCACCGATGCCATACTGGAGGGTTGGCTAGGGCGTGTCTGACTGATCTCAGAGGAGCCATAAAATAATTGTCGCGACAAGCACGGCCGTAGAGAAGTTATGGCCGCGTTTGTCGTATCGCGTTGCGACGGCGCGGAAGTCTTTTAATCGGTTGATCGCGCGTTCGACGACGTTGCGGCCCTTGTACGCTTCGGCGTCGAATCGTGGAGGCGAGCCACCGCGACGCCCTTTGCGCAGCCGGCTGTTCTGCGCATCAAGTCGTTCGGGGCACACGCAGCGGATGCCCCGTTGTTGGATCTGTCGCCGATAATGCCGGGCACCGTAAGCGCGGTCGACACGCAAGCATGTCGGGCGTTTGCGTGGCCGGCCTCGCCCTGGTCGGGGTACTGAAATGGCGTCAAGAACAGGGCCGATGTTCGCCGCGTCGCTGCATTGGCCGGCCGTGACGATGAAGGACAATGGCAGACCGTTTCCATCCACGCAAAGATGGATCTTGCTGGTGAGTCCACCACGAGAATGCCCCAGCCACTCGTCAATTACATCCCCCTTTTTTCTGCCGCAGGAAGTGTCTTTCGAGCCCCAGCGGCACTTCGCTGAGCTTTCACGTGGGTCGCATCAAGCGCAGCTCCGTCCCAGTCGATGCGGCCGGATGCATCCGCGGCCGCCTGCATGATCTTGAGTAGACGTTGCCATGTGCCGTTGCGCGACCAACGCACAAACCTGTCGTAACAGGTCTGCCAAGGACCGTAGCGGGGTGGGATGTCGCGCCAAGGCGCGCCAGTCCTCAACCGCCACACGATCCCATTAATCACGTGTCTGTGCCCGACATAAGCATGACCGTGATGTGGATTGGGCGGCAAATGTGGTTCCAGCTGCCGCCATTGCTGTTCAGTTAGGTCAGTTCGGCTCATCGCCATCTGACCAACCAAACAAAATTTCGTTCCCTCAGTCAGACAGACCCTAG